>NZ_RCNX01000068.1:0-94536 GCF_004307595.1 Pseudomonas sp. Sample_23 | reverse complement strand
CTCGCCACAATGGTGTTTATAGGCCGTACTTATCGCGCAGCCCGTAATACCAGGCCCCGAGCGCGGCAAACGGTGTGCGTAGCAATTGCCCGCCGGGGAAGGGGTAGTGCGGCAGGTCGGCAAAGGCATCGAAGCGCTCGGCCTGACCGCGCAACGCTTCGGCGAGCACCTTGCCCGCCAGGTGCGTGTAGGTGACGCCGTGACCGCTGCAGCCCTGCGAATAATAGATGTTGTCGCCCAGGCGCCCGACCTGCGGCAAGCGCGAAAGGGTCAGCAGGAAGTTGCCGGTCCAGGCGTAGTCGATCTTCACGTCCTTCAGTTGCGGGAAAGCCTTGAGCATCTTCGGGCGGATGATCGCTTCGATGTTCGCCGGATCGCGAGCGCCGTAAACGACGCCGCCACCGAAGATCAAGCGCTTGTCGGCGGTCAGGCGATAGTAGTCGAGCAGATAGTTGCAGTCCTCCACGCAGTAATCCTGCGGCAAAAGCGCCTTCGCCAGCTCATCGCCCAGCGGCTCGGTGGTGATCACCTGGGTACCGCACGGCATCGATTTGGCCGCCAGTTCCGGTACCAGATTACCGAGGTAGGCGTTGCCGGCGACGATGATGAACCTGGCCCTGACCTTGCCCTGCGGCGTATGCACAACCGGATTGGCGCCGCGCTCGATGCGCACGGCAGGTGATTGCTCATAGATGGTGCCGCCGAGAGACTCGACTGCCGCCGCTTCACCGAGCGCCAGATTCAGCGGATGGATGTGGCCGCCGCTCATATCGAGCATGCCACCGACGTACTGATCGCAACCCACCACTTCACGAATGCGGCGTTGATCCATCAATTCCAGCTGGGTGTGGCCGAAGCGTTCCCACAGGCGCTTTTGCGATTCCAGGTGCCCCATCTGTTTGGCGGAAAGCGCGGCGAATACACCGCCGTCCTTCAGGTCGCATTGGATGTTGTATCTGGCCACGCGCTCGCGAATGATCCGGCCGCCTTCAAAGGCCATTTCGCCGAGCAGTTGCGCCTGCTTGGGGCCGACCGTGCGTTCAATGACGTCGATGTCGCGGCTATAGCTATTGACGATCTGCCCACCGTTGCGGCCCGAGGCGCCAAAACCGACTTTCGCCGCTTCCAGCACGGTTACGCGAAAACCGTTCTCCAACAGGAACAGGGCGGATGACAGCCCGGTATACCCGGCGCCGATCACACAGACGTCCGTCTCCACATCATCCTGCAGCACAGGGCGTGGTGGTACGGCATTGGCCGACGCAGCGTAATAAGACTCTGGGTATTGGGTGTTCGCCATCCTGCCGCCTCTGTTTAATATATTTTACGAGTGCGTCGATCCTACCCGAGTTGAAAAACCTCCGCCAGCCACCGGAAACTCTTCGTCGCTGAGGCGAAATTAAATATTTTGCATATTCATAGGGTTAGGTAAAAAAAAGGTGTTGACACCCCTCCGGAATTCCGTAGAATGCCGCCTCACAGCAGGCACGTAGCTCAGTTGGTTAGAGCACCACCTTGACATGGTGGGGGTCGTTGGTTCGAGTCCAATCGCGCCTACCAAACAAAATCCGCTCTGCTGGGCGGTCTGGAAGGGCTCACCGAAAGGTGAGCCCTTTTTTGTTGTCTGCGATTTGCGCAACGCCTGTTACCGGTCATTTCCGCTTCGCTCTGATCAACTCTCCATTCATTACCGTTTGCGCAAAATGATCAAGCGCCATTTTGGTGCATTCTTCTTCCATTTCGTTGTGGAAAACACCTGAATATCCAAAGGCTTACAGCGCTTTTTCTCCAACCGGTTATCGAAAAAGCCTTGTTGCATGTTGGGAATTTAAGTAACATCCGTTCCGCGTTCACCACCACGGTTTATGCATTTTTAAATCCCAAGCTTCCATCAGCTGCTTGGGATTTTTTTTGCCTGCGATTTGGCGTTTGGGCGCTTGTCCCTCCCTCACCGCCAAGCGAGGCGCGGTTTTTTCGTCTACTACTGACTGGCCGATTTTCAACTCTTTATAAGGGAGTGCGTCGATGCTGAGCCAGTGGGTCCTTGCCGCTATTCATCTATTCGCGTTTGCCTTGGCTTTCTGGGCGGCGCTGACGCGCGGCACAGCTTTCCGAAAACTCTCGGCGGGCACGGGAGAGGTCAGGAGAGTTCTGCTCGCGGATAACTTGTGGGGGCTTTCAGCTTTGACGCTGCTTATCACCGGAGCGATGCGTGCGTTTGGTGGTTACGAGAAAGGCTCTGACTATTACCTGCATCAGCCGCTGTTTCATCTGAAGATGACGCTGTTCTTGCTGATCCTGCTGATGGAGCTGGCACCGATGATCACGCTGATCAAATGGCGCATCGCATCCTCGCGCGGTGCGGCGCTTGATAGCGGACGTGCGAAGTCGTACGCGCGAATCAGTCATGTTGAAGCGCTGCTGCTGATCCTGATGATGGTCGCGGCGACAGGCATGGCGCGTGGCGTGATATTCGCTTAGAAGGCGAAATTCTCCGTGCTCTATCGGAAACGTCCGACAGCCAGCTCCAGAGGTGAAAGGTAATATCGGCGCAACAGAGGAGGGGATGGAAGTGACGGGAATCTGCATGCTTCAGGCGCCGTGCCCAGCGGGGTGAAATGCGGATGGCTAAACGGCGCGTGAATCTTTAGCCAGTCTTGCGCGGGGGCAAAGGGACTGGCTACGTAATGCAAAGTGGCTCAGGGCGTTTGCGGCTTGTCCGGAGCGGTCAGGCCGGCCTGGATGCGTTGGTAAATTTCTTCACGGTGCACTGCCACGTTTTTCGGAGCGTTGATGCCGATGCGGACTTGTTGGCCGCTGACTCCGAGGATGGTGATCGTGATGTCATCACCAATGTTTATGCTTTCACCGACTTTGCGGGTGAGTATCAGCATGGTCTTCTCCTTGATTGCTTGGTAGGGCACCTGATTCAGACAGTGCAGAGGTCGGTGGTATCTATAGATTAGTGCGAAGTCTCACGGTTTGGGTGCCTCTTTCTGACGCGCAGAAGCGGCATTAATTCCCAGGGCGTAACTATACAGAGGCTGCAATCATCATTCTCGTTGTTTTGTGCCCATTTTGCGGGGCTCGCGAAGTATTTTTGAATGATAAGATCGCCGCTTTACGAATTCCGAGGGAAGCGTTGTGCGCAAATTGGTTTGGCTGGTAGCGGCACTGGCATTGGCAGGCTGCGGTGAAGGCAAGAATGTAGATGCGCCGAAGCCTGAGACGAAGGTCGCGGCAGCGCCGGCGGCCGCCGCGCCACAGTGGGATCTGGAAGTGCGTGGCGAGACTCCTCAGGCCGTCAGTGACCTGAGCGGCTGGTTGATTGAGCACGCTTTCGTTCCGACGGTCGTCAAGGACGGCAGCGGTAAAACACGAATTCTGATCGGTCCGTTCAATTCCCAGGCTGACGCCGAGGCGCGCAAGGTGCAGGTCGATGCAGCGCTGGTAAAAGCCAAGAAACAAAATATCGAATCGGTGGTGATCGAGCATCCGCTAACGCCATAAGCGAAGCGCCTTCAAAACACGCTGAACAGACATTAAAAAGGCCTCGAGCATAACGCTCGAGGCCTTTTTATTTCCGCTGCAATCAGCCGCAGGCTTTCAGATTTACCGAGCCGACAAACTCGTTGCCGCGCCCCATCACGCACGCCACGCTCTGGTTGCGCTGACGTTCCCAATCCTGCACTGGATAGGTCTTGTCCCACGCTTCGTACAACTGCCGATCCTGCTTCGATAGGCGCAGTCCGTATTGTTTGCTCATATAAAAATACGTGCGGGCGATCATGCCGCGAATCGAAGGGCGGGGCATGACCTTCTTGGCCTTGAAGTCGACCTGCGTCAGGCAGGAGCCATATTGGCCGGACTGCACCGGCAACCAGCCGTAGCTGAAGTTGCTGCGGTCACCGTTGACCTCGCCAATGCTCGGCACCAGATTGTGCAAGTCAGCTTCGGCCTTTTGATAAACAGGATCGTAACGCGTGCAATTCTTGCGTCCGCCTTGCTGCCAGCACTGCCGCTGATGGCCGATCTGCCAGGCCGGCACGATGTGCTCCCATTCGATTCTCGATGCACGCTTGGCGTTCTTGCGAGGCACATAGCCGCAAGCCTTCAGGTCGACCTTGTTGCCGGTGTACTTGCAGCCGCAGTAAAACTCCGTGGACTGCGGTGCATAAAGTTTCCACGCGGCTTTCTTGGCTTCGGAAAATGTACGTGGGGCGCCAGCCTGGGCGCCCATGGCGAAAAACAACAACAGCAAAGCAACACAGCGGACACTCATTGAGTCAATCTTCCTTCGGCACAACCCAAAAAATCTGCACGCCACCGTCATCGCGATAAGCGAGGGTAACGTTGTCGTTCTCGTCGATTTCCTCGAGCAAGCGCTCCCAGTCATCCATCGGCTCATCCGGCAGACGGAAAATCAGTGCGGCTTTGGCTTTTTGTGCGGTGGGGGAATTGATGATTTTCTGAACGCGCATACCCATGCGTTCGTAAGCGTCAGGAGCAGCAGGAGAGGTGGCCACGAGGTTATCCTTATTAAGCTGTACGTGCATACAGTATTTAACTGTAAGCGATTTCGCAACTGCTTAAAATTCAAGAAAATCCTCTGACAGCGGGTTTCCGGTTTTGGTGTAGGGCTTGTCGAGATTTTTGTGGGAAAAGTATTGGAAGGGTGTAAGCGGGGCACCACCTGCCAAGCTGGCAGGTGATGCGCAATTGCCCGATCGAGACGTGATCAGGCGATGTTCAATCAGTATTCCCAGAACATCCGTTGCAGCTCTTTACTGTCGTTGGTCTTGGTCAGCGCGACCATCGCCAGGATGCGGGCTTTTTGCGGGTTCAGATCGTGAGCGACAACCCAGTCGTATTTGTCGTCAGGCTGTTCGGCGTTACGCAGGACAAAGCCGCCAGCGTTGACGTGGGACGAGCGAATGATCTGCACGCCATCCTTGCGCAGGGCTTGCAGGGATGGAACCACGCGAGAGGATACCGAACCGTTGCCAGTGCCGGCGTGGATGATGGCTTTGGCGCCGGCTTGCGCCAATGCCTTGTAGGCGGTATCGCTGACGTTGCCGTAGGAATAGGCAATTTCTACGTCAGGCAGGCTCTTGATGTTTTTGATGTCGAATTCCGAATCCATGGTGTGCCGCTTGGCCGGCAGGCGGAACCAGTAGGATTTGCCTTCGACCACCATGCCCAGTGGACCCCAGGCGCTCTTGAATGCTTCGGTCTTGATGTTGATCATTTTGCTGACGTCGCGACCGGACTGGATCTCGTCGTTCATGGTCACCAGCACACCTTTGCCGCGCGCTTCTTTGCTGCTCGCCACGGCGACGGCGTTGTACAGGTTGAGCATGCCGTCTGCCGACATGGCAGTGCCCGGACGCATCGAACCGACGACGATGATCGGCTTGTCGGTTTTCTCGACCAGGTTCAGGAAGTACGCGGTTTCTTCGAGGGTGTCGGTGCCGTGGGTGATAACGATGCCGTCCACGTCCTTGCTGTCAGCCAGTTCGGAAACGCGACGACCCAACTGCAGCAGGTTGTCGTTGGTGATGCTTTCCGAAGCGATCTGCATGACTTGTTCGCCACGCACGTTAGCCAGTTTGCTCAACTCGGGAATGCCGGCTATCAGTTGCTCGATACCGACTTTCGCTGCCTGGTAAGTGGCACTGTTGGCGGCACTGGCGCCAGCGCCGGCGATGGTACCGCCGGTGGCGAGAACAACGACGTTGGCCAGTTTGGTCTGGGTTTCGGCTTCTTTTGCCTGAAGGGCAGCAGGCAAGAGCAGGAGGAGGGCCAATGCGCCCGGAATCAAGGTATTGAAAGCAGATTTCATTATTTTTCTCTCTAGTCGTGAGACGGTGCTGATGCAGGTTCATCTAGATGCGCCCCAAGCCGATCTCAATGCCTGAGGTGCAAGGACGGGAGCAGGATTCATACCATGCGTAATGTGCTGGCGGAAAATGTTTAACCCGATGATTTAAATCAACATTTGTCGGTGGCTGGAGCACCGTTGAGGACCCACCCATCCGGGATTCCGAACGACAGCGGGATTCTTGTTCGGCTCGCCGATAGGCAATCTCTGAAAAGCCAGGCGGGTGACAAATCCCTGCTAAAGAAATGTGCTCCCAGGCCGATGCGTCCTCAAGGAAACCAAATCTTAGGAGTTCACATGTCACTGACGGTCGGTTTTGCCAATCCCGCTGCAGTCACCATCGGCGGTAAAACTGCAGCCACGATCAACACCCTGAACGACGCGACCAATGAGGCTTCGGCGCAGGCGCTGGGTACCGAGAAGACTGAGAAGAATCAGGTCAGAACCGGTGGTGGTCCTGTGCAGGAAAACAGTGAAACCGAGGCTGACAGCAATCTCAGCATCACCGTCAAGACACTGCTCAAGCGGATGAAGGAATTGCAAAAGCAACTTCAGGAGCAGCAGCAGCAACTGGCTGCGGCTCAGGCCGCAAGCTATCCGACTCCCGAAGCGAAATCCCAGGCAGTGATGTCGATTCAGGGCCAGATCGCGCAAACCAGCGCCGCACTGGCGGAAGTGGCGGGTGCGTTGGTCAAGGAGATGTCGAAAAGCGCTCCCAGCGGCGGCTTGGTCAATACGACTGCCTGAAGCGCCAAATTGCCAATTCGGCGATTCGACCTACAACAAAAGACGATTTCTGATTGTTGACAAATGTCGGCGGGATTCTCATAGTTCGGTCTACGCAAACGTTTGCGCGGCTTGGAAGGGTATTATCTCCCGGAGCCGTGACGTAGCTTACGTCAGCGCAAACGTTGCTCACAATAATCATAAGATCGGAGTGAACCCATGAAGCTGCCATTCGCCGCACGTCTTCTTGCTGTCGCTATGCTGGCTGCCACAGCCGCCGCACTACCTGTCTCCTCGGCGTTCGCCGAATCTGCAGTAAAACCCAAAGTCGCGCTGGTCATGAAATCCTTGGCAAACGAATTCTTCCTGACCATGGAAGACGGCGCCAAAGCCTACCAGAAAGAACACTCCGCCGATTTCGATCTGATCTCCAACGGTATCAAAGACGAAACCGACACCGCTGGCCAGACTCGCATCGTCGAACAGATGATCCTGGCCAAGGTGAATGCACTGGTGATCGCGCCTTCTGACTCCAAAGCCATGGTGCCGGTTATCAAGAAGGCCGTAGACGCCGGTATCACGGTGATCAACATCGACAACCAGCTCGATCCCGCCGTAGTCAAAAGCAAAAACATCAACGTGCCTTTCGTAGGTCCGGACAACCGCAAGGGTGCACGTCTGGTCGGCGAATACCTGGCTAAGCAACTGAAGGCGGGCGACGAGGTCGGCATCATCGAAGGCGTGTCCACCACCACCAACGCGCAGGCACGCACGGCCGGCTTCAAGGACGCGATGGAAGCCGCGCAGATCAAAGTGGTCTCGCTGCAATCCGGTGATTGGGAAATCGACAAGGGCAACAAGGTTGCCGCTTCGATCCTCAGTGAATACCCCGATGTCAAAGCACTGCTGGCCGGTAACGACAGCATGGCGGTTGGCGCCGTTTCCGCAGTCCGTGCCGCTGGCAAGGCAGGGCAGGTGAAGGTTGTCGGTTATGACAACATCAATGCGATCAAGCCAATGCTCAAGGACGGCCGCGTGCTGGCCACTGCTGACCAGTTTGCAGCCAAGCAGGCCGTGTTCGGCATCGAAACCGCACTGAAGATCATCAAAGGCGAGAAAGTCGACAGCGGTGCCAACGGCGTGATCGAAACACCGGTCGAACTGGTCACCCAGTAAGTCATCTGGCGACACAACGGCGCTCGTCCGTCCGGGCGAGCGCATGGAGATTTCTATGTCAGTTTCCGCCCCGAACGCTGTCCTCTCGGTCAGCGGTATCGGCAAGACCTATGCGCAACCGGTGCTCACCGGCATCGATCTGACGCTGATGCGCGGTGAAGTACTGGCGCTGACCGGCGAAAACGGTGCCGGCAAAAGTACCCTGTCGAAGATCATTGGTGGTCTGGTCACGCCAACCACCGGCCAGATGCAATTCCACGGCAAGGACTATCGTCCGGGCAGCCGTACCCAGGCTGAAGAGCTTGGCGTGCGCATGGTCATGCAAGAACTCAATCTGTTGCCGACGCTGTCGGTGGCGGAAAACCTGTTTCTGGATAATCTGCCGAGCAGCGCTGGCTGGATCAGCCGCAAGCAGTTGCGCAAGGCGGCGATCGAAGCCATGGCGCAAGTCGGCCTCGATGCGATCGATCCGGACACGCTGGTCGGCGAACTCGGTATCGGCCATCAGCAGATGGTCGAAATCGCGCGCAACCTGATTGGCGATTGCCACGTGCTGATCCTCGATGAGCCGACCGCGATGCTCACGGCGCGCGAAGTCGAAATGCTCTTCGAGCAGATCACCCGATTGCAGGCTCGCGGCGTTTCCATCATCTATATCTCTCATCGTCTCGAAGAACTGGCGCGGGTGGCGCAGCGTATTGCTGTGCTGCGTGACGGCAATCTGGTCTGCGTCGAGCCGATGGCCAACTACAACAGCGAGCAACTGGTCACCTTGATGGTCGGTCGCGAACTGGGCGAACACATCGACATGGGGCCGCGCAAGATCGGCGCTCCGGCGTTGACGGTCAAAGGGCTGACGCGTTCGGACAAAGTCCGCGACGTCTCCTTCGAAGTGCGTGCCGGGGAGATCTTCGGTATTTCCGGATTGATCGGGGCAGGGCGCACGGAATTGCTGCGGCTGATATTCGGTGCCGATGCTGCCGACAGCGGCACCATCGCGCTCGGCTCCCCGGCCAAGGTCGTGAGTGTCCGCTCGCCAGTCGATGCCGTACGCAATGGCATCGCGTTGATCACCGAGGATCGCAAGGGCGAAGGGCTGCTGCTCAGTCAGTCGATCAGCGCCAACATCGCCTTGGGCAACATGCCGGAAATCTCCAGTGGTGGTTTCGTCAACAACGGCGACGAAATCTCCCTGGCGCAGCGTCAGATCGAAGTCATGCGTATCCGCAGCTCGAGCCCGACGCAGCTGGTCTCGGAACTGTCCGGCGGCAATCAGCAGAAGGTCGTGATCGGCCGCTGGCTGGAGCGCGACTGTTCCGTGCTGCTGTTCGACGAGCCCACTCGTGGGATCGATGTCGGTGCCAAGTTCGATATTTACGGTTTGCTCGGAGAGTTGACCCGCCAGGGCAAGGCGTTGGTCGTGGTGTCCAGTGACTTGCGTGAGTTGATGCTGATCTGCGACCGGATCGGCGTGCTCTCGGCGGGACGTCTGATCGACACCTTCGAGCGCGACAGCTGGACCCAGGATGATTTGCTTGCCGCCGCTTTCGCCGGCTACCAGAAACGTGATGCGTTGCTCAATGAAGCAGCGCCTAGGGATCTCCCATGAAAACTGCATCTTCTGCCAGTAAACGTAGTGGCAATTTCTTTGGCCTGGGTACTTATCTGGGCCTGGCCGGTGCCTTGCTGGCGATGATTGCGCTGTTCTCGGTCCTGAGCAGCCATTTTCTCTCGTACAACACTTTCAGCACCCTGGCCAACCAGATTCCCGACCTGATGGTGCTGGCGGTAGGCATGACCTTTGTGCTGATCATCGGCGGCATCGATTTGTCCGTCGGCTCGGTCCTCGCGCTGGCCGCGTCGACGGTCAGCGTTGCGATTCTCGGCTGGGGCTGGAGCGTTTTGCCAGCGGCGCTGCTCGGCATGGCGGTGGCGGCTCTGGCCGGCACCATCACTGGCTCGATCACCGTGGCCTGGCGGATTCCGTCGTTCATCGTCTCCCTCGGCGTGCTGGAAATGGCCCGCGGTGTGGCGTATCAGATGACCGGGTCGCGGACTGCGTACATCGGCGATGCGTTCGCCTGGCTGTCGAATCCGATCGCGTTCGGTATTTCACCCTCGTTCATCATCGCTTTGCTGGTGATCTTCATCGCGCAGGCAGTTTTGACCCGCACTGTTTTCGGCCGCTACCTGATCGGCATCGGCACCAACGAAGAAGCCGTGCGGCTGGCCGGGATCAATCCCAAGCCCTACAAGATTCTGGTGTTCAGCCTGATGGGGCTGCTGGCGGGCATTGCCGCTCTGTTTCAGATTTCGCGTCTGGAGGCGGCTGACCCGAACGCAGGTTCGGGCCTGGAACTGCAAGTGATCGCGGCGGTGGTTATCGGCGGTACCAGCCTGATGGGCGGGCGCGGTTCGGTGATCAGCACTTTCTTTGGTGTGTTGATCATTTCCGTTCTGGCAGCCGGTCTCGCGCAGATTGGTGCGACGGAGCCGACCAAGCGCATCATCACCGGCGCGGTAATCGTTATCGCTGTGGTGCTCGACACCTATCGCAGTCAACGCGCCAGTCGCCGGGGCTGAACCATGGCAACGATCAAGGATGTAGCGGCGCTCGCGGGCATTTCCTACACGACCGTGTCGCACGTGGTGAACAACACCCGCCCGGTCAGTCAGGAAGTGCGGCGCAAAGTCGAGGCGGCGATCAAGAGCCTCGACTACGTTCCCAGTGCCGTGGCGCGCTCGCTGAAAGCCAAGACCACCGCGACCATCGGTTTGCTGGTACCTAATAGTCTCAACCCGTACTTCGCTGAATTGGCGCGCGGAATCGAGGATTACTGCGAGCGCAACGGCTATTGCGTGATCCTCTGTAACTCCGACGACAACCCGGACAAGCAGCGCAGCTATTTGCGTGTGTTGCTGGAAAAGCGCATTGACGGTTTGATCGTCGCCTCCGCCGGCGGTGACAGTGGTCTGGCGCAAGGGCTGGCGGGCGTGAAGACGCCGATGGTCATCGTCGACCGGGGCCTGGAAGGTGTAAATGCCGATCTGGTGCGCATCGACCACGAATACGGCGCTTATCTGGCAACCCGTCACCTGCTCGAGTTGGGGCATCGCGACATCGCCACCATCGGCGGTCCGGCCAGTACCAGCGTGGCGCAAATGCGTCAGGCCGGTTATTGCCGAGCGCTGCAAGAGGCGGGAATCGAGGTGCGCGAAGAGCGCATGCTGGAAAGCGACTTCACCAGCACCGGCGGTTACAACGCCGCTGCCCGGCTGCTTGAAAGCCATCCGCCCAGTGCGATTTTTGCCGGCAACGACATGATTGGTATCGGTGTGCTGCGTGCGGCGGCCGAACGTAACGTGCGAGTGCCGGCCGAGCTGTCGGTGATCGGCTTCGATGACATTCAGATGAGTCGTTATGTCTATCCGGCGCTGACCACGGTCGGCCAGTCGATCCTGCAACTGGGCGAGATGGCCGCCGAAGTGCTGTTGCGCAGAATTGCTGCGCCGGAATCGGGCACCGATCAACGCATAGTGACCCCGAGTATTGTCCTGCGCGAATCGACCGCGCCGCTGTCCGGCGTGTTCACCGAATATCGCTGAAACCGAATTGATGAGTAGTGATGTATGCCAGCAAATGTAGTGGTAATAGGCAGCCTGAACATGGACCTGGTCACCCGGGCGCCACGGCTGCCGCGCGGCGGTGAAACGCTGATCGGTCATTCCTTTGCCACTGTGTCGGGCGGCAAGGGCGCCAATCAGGCGGTTGCTGCTGCTCGTCTGGGCGCGCAGGTGGCGATGATCGGTTGCGTCGGAAATGACGACTACGGTGTGCGATTGCGCGATGCCTTGCTCGCCGAGCACATCGACTGCCAGGCTGTCAGCGTCGTAGAGGATTCCAGTGGCGTGGCGCTGATTGTGGTGGATGACGACAGCCAGAACGCCATCGTGATTGTCGCCGGAGCCAACGGCGCAATGACGGAAGCGGTAATTGACCGTTTTGATGCGGTTTTGCAAGCCGCCGATGTGGTGATCTGTCAGCTCGAGATTCCCGATGCGACGGTCGGGCATGCGCTCAAGCGTGCACGTGAACTGGGCAAGACCGTCATCCTCAATCCGGCGCCGGCGAGCCGTCCTTTGCCGGCAGACTGGTTCGCGGCGATCGACTATCTGATTCCTAACGAGAGCGAAGCCGCCGCGTTGAGCGGGCTCGCTGTCGACTCGTTGCAGTCGGCAGAAACGGCTGCCACTCAATTGATTGCCATGGGCGCCGGTAAAGTCATTGTCACGTTGGGCGCGCAGGGTTCGTTGTTCGCCAATGGCAAGGGCTTCGAACACTTCCCCGCGCCGACCGTGAAGGCGGTCGATACCACGGCCGCAGGCGACACCTTTGTCGGCGGTTTCGCCGCAGCGCTGGCCGATGGCAAATCCGAGGACGAGGCGATCCGCTACGGTCAGATCGCCGCTGCACTGTCGGTTACCCGCGCCGGTGCACAACCGTCGATTCCAACCATGTCCGAAGTACAGGCGTTCAGACCCGCATGAAAAAGACTCCATTACTCAACGTCGCGCTGTCGCGACTGATCGCTTCGCTTGGCCACGGTGACATGGTCGTGATCGGCGACGCCGGTTTGCCCGTGCCGCCGGGTGTCGAGCTGATTGATCTGGCGCTGACCCATGGCATCCCTGATTTCGTCAGCACGCTGAAAGTCGTACTCAGCGAGATGCAGGTGGAAAGCCATGTGTTGGCCAGAGAGATCTTCGATAAGCAGCCCTCGGCGCTGGCCGATCTGGACGCGATGAACGAAGAGGGCGCGCTGGGCCGTAGGGATCTGCTCACTCACGAGCAGTTCAAGGTACTGAGCCGACAAGCCAGGGCGATCATTCGTACAGGAGAATGTCAGCCGTACTGCAACATCGTTCTGGTCGCCGGGGTTACATTCTGATTTCCGATTTCACCTGCACAAGGAATGCGCTATGCAACGCTATGCTGAAAAACTCCATCAACTGCTTCGGGGTCTGCTGCTTTTGTCCGTGATAACTGCGACCGGCGCTCAGGCGGCGGAAAAGATCGACCTGATCATCGACACCGATCCGGGCGCTGACGACGTGGTCGCCTTGCTCTTTGCCCTCGCTTCGCCGGATGAGTTGAATATCCGAGCCTTGACCACCGTCGCTGGCAACGTGCGCCTGGACAAGACTTCGCGTAACGCGCGGCTGGCTCGCGAATGGGCAGGGCGCGAAGACGTGCCGGTTTACGCTGGCGCACCGAAGCCACTGATGCGCACGCCGATCTACGCCGAGAACATTCATGGCAAGGAAGGCTTGTCGGGCGTCACGGTTCACGAACCGAAGAAAGGCCTGGCGAAAGGTAATGCGGTCAATTATCTGATCGACACTCTTAAATCGGCCAAACCGCACAGCATCACCATCGCCATGCTCGGCCCGCAGACCAACCTGGCTCTGGCGTTGATCCAGGAACCGGAGATCGTTCAGGGCATCAAGGAAGTGGTGATCATGGGCGGGGCGCATTTCAACGGTGGCAACATCACCCCTGTGGCTGAATTCAACCTGTTCGCCGATCCGCAGGCTGCCGAGGTGGTGCTCAAGAGCGGGGTGAAACTCACCTATCTGCCGCTGGACGTGACCCACAAGATCTTGACCAGTGACGCGCGCCTGAAGCAGATCGCCGCGCTGAACAACAATGCGAGCAAGATCGTCGGCGACATTCTCAACGAATACATCAAGGGCGATATGGAGCACTACGGCATTCCCGGCGGCCCGGTGCATGACGCCACCGTTGTGGCGTATCTGCTCAAGCCTGAGTTGTTTACCGGTCGGGCGGTCAACGTCGTGGTGGATAGCCGTGAAGGACCGACATTCGGCCAGACCATCGTTGACTGGTATGACGGCTTGAAAGCACCGAAGAATGCATTCTGGGTCGAAAATGGCGACGCCCAGGGATTCTTTGATCTGCTGACCGAGCGCCTGAAACGCCTGAAATAAGTCGTCGACCCGCAGGCAGTTTGCCTGCGGGTTTTCACTGCGGCTGTTCGGCCTGGCCGATCGGATAGCGTTCGAATACCTGATTGATAAAATGTTGCGCCGCTTCTATCCCCAACTCCTTGACCAGTAGATCGATGCCGATCAGCGCCAGTTCTTCCGTCGTGCCGGGGCTGTAAGAGCTGTGTCCTTCGGCCCATTTGGCGTTGATGGCGGCGTCGATGCTTACACTGGTCATGGGAGGCTCGAAAGGTCAGGATGTCTGTTTTTCGAGTTAACCATTTTGCGCGGCGTTTGGCACTGCGACTTAGGCATGAGCGGAGCGCTATGCGACACTTGGTCTTTTCCGGCTTACCAAGGACCCTGTTGTGCAGATCGATCTGAATAGCCCTGACGGCCTCACACTCGATGCAGTGCGCCAATTGCTCGCCTCGGCCAGTGACGACGTACACAACCAATTGCGCGTAACCAAAGACGGCATCGCCTATCTGTCCACCGTGACCGGTGGGCAGGATATCGGCGGTCTTCTTTTTCGCCTGGAAACCTGGGCAAAGGGCTCGGGCTATGTTGGTAACGTCGCAGCCAGTGATGAAGTCTGGGTGATGCAGATTTTCAACGCGCTCAAGGACAACTGGCCGAATCCGCCGTATGACTACATCGACGTATATTGAGGTCGTTAATATTCAGTCACGATTGTTTGCTGAGTCGCCGCGCGCAGCTCAGGCACACTCGGCATTTTTCCGCTCGTGGGGCAGGGCATGGCTTGAGCCTTGAAACCAAACGCCGCATTGGCGGTCGCACGATCTCTGCTTAAACATTTGAAAACAAGGAGGCTTCATGCCTTTGAAGTTCGCGACACTGGGTGCACTGATGGCCGCTGCGCTGTTGGCTGGTTGCAGCACAACCTCCAGCGAGTCGGCAAAGGAACCCGTGGCTGCTGAATCGGGAAGCAGCCGCTGCGAAGCATCGGCAGCGCAATTCGCCATCGGCAAGAAGGCATCCCCTGAATTGCTGGATCAGGCACGTGCCAAGGCTGGGGCGCAAAATGCGCGCTTCCTCAAGCCAAACGACATGATCACCCTGGAATACCGCTCCGATCGCCTGAACCTGAACACCGACAACAACCTGGTAGTTACTCGCGTCAACTGCGGCTGAGTCCTTTTGTGTCAGGCATAAAAAACCCCGTCACCAGGACGGGGTTTTTTTAGTGCGCCGAGAAATTACTCTGGGCGAACCTGTGCAGCTTGCATACCCTTTTGGCCTTTCTCAGCCACGAAAGAGACGGTCTGGCCTTCTTTCAGGCTTTTGAAACCGTCGGATTCGATAGCTTTGAAGTGTACGAACAGGTCGTCACCGCCACCTTGAGGAGTGATGAAGCCGAAGCCTTTTTCATCGTTGAACCATTTAACGGTGCCGGTTTGGCGATTAGACATGGTGTATCTCCAAGAAACATATATTTTCAGTAGTACTGTGCTGCTCAGGCCAACTGGGCACACCCGGGTATCATAGTCGAAATGTTCGCTTTGGGAGCCCCCCGGACGTGCTGTTTGCCAATCAGTCGTGTTTTCTTTACCACCCGTTTCTGCTGAAAGCCCCGGTTTGAAAGGCTTTCAGCGAAACGTAAAGACGATAAAAAAACCTGTAAAACCTGCATAAATCGTCTGAAAAGGCTCATTTCCAGCACTTTTTTCCGCCTTTCAGCCGATATTAATACCCGGTTTTCTTATTTTTTCGGGGCGGTATTTGCCTTGCATTTGGCGATCTGGCCAAGGGCTTTCTGTTGCAATTCAGGAGTCGCCTTGTTGTCCATCAGCGCCTGAATGTCGCTGGCCGGATAGGACTTGATGGCGTCAGCTCCGCAAGCGCAGTGGGATTTCGCCGCAGCAGCACCGATTTGCTGGGTCGCAGCCTGAGTGCACTGGGCCATGTACTTTTCGCGCTCGCCTTTCGGCCAGTCGGCATGGGCGCTCAGTGGCAGCAGCAGGACGACGGGGGCGACGACGGCGAATAAGCTTTTCAGACGCATGCGAGGATGCTCCTTGTGGGTCAATGTCTTGTTATCTGAGGGCGCAAGGGCCGATCAAGTTCAGCACTCTGGCATAAAATCGGACATTTCGCCTTCTGCCAAATCAGGGCGTGAGCGACCGCTCATCTGTGCTAGCATGCCGGGCTCAAGCGTTCTCAGGCTTCGGATGACCTTCAGTCCCGAAGCGGTCGGCGTGCGAATTTTTCCGATTTGAATCCCAGTCACTCTGGTTCGGTTTTCCGGTTGGCCGCAAGGCTCCTGCCGCTGTAAGGCAGGCGTTCGTCATTGAATGGCCTGGATCGGATCTTGTACTGGCTCATCCCAACCCACGTGACCTTTGGTAGGGGTCACCACTAGGAGAGGAGGCGCCATGCCAACTATTACTCTTCCCGACGGCAGTCAACGTTCATTCGATCACCCGGTTTCCGTAGCAGAGGTCGCCGCATCCATTGGTGCGGGTCTGGCCAAGGCCACGCTCGCCGGCAAGGTCAATGGCCAACTGGTCGACGCCAGCGACATCATCAGCAGCGACGCGACCCTGCAAATCATTACGCCAAAGGATGAAGAGGGGCTGGAGATCATTCGCCACTCTTGCGCGCACCTGGTTGGCCACGCGGTCAAACAGCTGTACCCGACCGCGAAGATGGTAATCGGCCCGGTCATCGACGAAGGCTTCTATTATGACATCGCCTACGAGCGTCCTTTCACGCCGGAAGACATGGCGGCCATCGAACAGCGCATGCAGCAGCTGATCGAGAAGGATTACGACGTCATCAAGAAAGTCACTCCGCGCGCCGAAGTGATCGAAGTGTTCAAGGCCCGTGGCGAAGACTACAAGCTGCGCCTGGTCGAAGACATGCCGAACGAGCAGGCCATGGGTCTGTACTATCACGAAGAATACGTCGACATGTGCCGCGGTCCGCACGTGCCTAACACGCGTTTCCTGAAATCCTTCAAGCTGACCAAACTGTCGGGCGCCTACTGGCGTGGCGACGCCAAGAACGAGCAGTTGCAGCGCGTTTACGGCACTGCCTGGGCCGACAAGAAGCAACTGGCGGCATACATCCAGCGCATCGAAGAAGCCGAGAAGCGCGATCACCGCAAGATCGGCAAGCGCCTGGGCCTGTTCCACACTCAGGAAGAGTCGCCGGGCATGGTGTTCTGGCACCCGAATGGCTGGACTTTGTATCAGGTGCTCGAGCAGTACATGCGCAAGATCCAGCGCGACAACGGCTACCTTGAGATCAAGACTCCTCAAGTCGTCGACCGCAGCCTGTGGGAGAAATCCGGGCACTGGGCCAACTACGCCGACAACATGTTCACCACTCAGTCGGAAAACCGCGACTACGCCATCAAGCCGATGAACTGCCCGTGCCACGTGCAGGTGTTCAATCAGGGCCTGAAAAGCTACCGCGAGTTGCCGATGCGTCTGGCCGAGTTCGGTGCCTGTCACCGTAACGAGCCATCGGGTGCGTTGCACGGCATCATGCGTGTGAGAGCGTTCACCCAGGACGACGCGCACATTTTCTGCACCGAAGAGCAGATGCAGGCCGAGTCCGCTGCGTTCATCAAGCTGACCATGGACGTCTATCGCGATTTCGGCTTTACCGAAGTCGAGATGAAGCTGTCCACTCGTCCGGAAAAACGTGTCGGCTCCGATGAGCTGTGGGATCGCGCTGAAGCAGCATTGGCTGCGGCCCTTGATTCTGCTGGCCTGCCGTACGATCTGCAGCCGGGCGAGGGTGCTTTCTACGGGCCGAAGATCGAGTTTTCGCTGAAAGATTGTCTCGGTCGCGTCTGGCAGTGTGGTACCTTGCAGCTCGATTTTAACCTGCCTGTCCGTTTGGGCGCTGAATACGTCTCCGAAGACAACAGCCGCAAACACCCAGTGATGTTGCACCGCGCGATCCTCGGTTCGTTCGAGCGTTTCGTCGGGATTCTGATCGAGCACTACGAAGGTGCCTTCCCTGCGTGGCTCGCGCCAACCCAGGCGGTGATCATGAATATCACTGATAAACAGGCAGATTTTGTTGCAGAGGTTGAAAAAACTCTCAACGAAAGCGGATTTCGTGCCAAGTCCGACTTGAGAAATGAAAAGATCGGCTTTAAAATCCGCGAGCATACTTTGCTCAAGGTTCCCTATCTTTTGGTTATCGGAGATAAGGAAGTCGAGATGCAGACTGTCGCTGTGCGTACTCGTGAAGGTGCTGACCTGGGCTCGATGCCCGTCGCCCAGTTCGCTGAGTTTCTCGCGCAAGCGGTTTCCCGGCGTGGTCGCCCAGATTCGGAGTAATTATTATTAAGCGTGAAATGAGACAAGATAAACGAGCTGCACCGAAAGCCCCGATCAACGAGAATATCTCGGCACGCGAGGTTCGGTTAATTGGCGCTGATGGCGAGCAGATTGGCATCGTCTCGATTGATGAAGCGCTTCGTATCGCTGAAGAAGCAAAGCTTGATCTGGTGGAAATCTCCGCAGATGCAGTCCCGCCTGTTTGCCGGGTGATGGACTACGGCAAATCGATCTTCGAGAAGAAGAAGCAGATTGCCGCGGCGAAGAAAAACCAGAAGCAGATTCAGGTTAAAGAAATCAAGTTTCGTCCAGGGACGGAGGAAGGGGATTACCAGGTAAAACTGCGCAACCTGGTACGTTTCCTGAGTGACGGGGACAGGGCCAAGGTATCCTTGCGATTCCGCGGCCGTGAGATGGCCCACCAGGAGCTGGGGATGGAACTCCTCAAGCGGGTTGAACAAGACCTGCTCGAGTACGGTTCGGTCGAACAGCATCCTAAGATGGAAGGACGCCAGCTGATCATGGTCATCGCCCCGAAAAAGAAGAAGTAATCAACAGGGCACGGCAGGCCTTCTGATTATGTTTATCAACTGAATGCGGAGTATCCGAACATGCCAAAAATGAAAACCAAAAGTGGTGCTGCCAAGCGGTTTCTGAAAACTGCTAACGGCATCAAGCACAAGCACGCTTTCAAGAGCCACATCCTGACTAAAATGTCGACCAAGCGTAAGCGTCAACTGCGCGGTAGCAGCTTGCTGCATCCGTCTGACGTGGCAAAAGTCGAGCGCATGCTGCGCCTTCGTTAATTTAGTCAAGAATAGAGGAAGTAACTCATGGCTCGTGTAAAGCGTGGCGTCATTGCCCGTAAGCGTCACAAAAAAATTCTGAAACTTGCTAAAGGCTACTACGGCGCACGCTCCCGCGTATTCCGTGTTGCCAAGCAAGCGGTAATCAAGGCAGGCCAGTACGCCTACCGTGACCGTCGTCAGAAAAAACGTCAGTTCCGCGCTCTGTGGATCGCTCGTATCAACGCTGGTGCTCGTGTTAACGGTCTGTCCTACAGCCGTTTCATCGCTGGCCTGAAAAAAGCGTCCATCGAGATCGACCGTAAGGTTCTGGCTGATCTGGCAGTGAACGAAAAAGCGGCGTTTGCTGCGATTGTCGAGAAAGCTAAAGCCACCTTGGCTTAAGTACCCCCGACAGTCACCCGGCCTCACCTCTGTGGGGCCAGGTGTTAAACGTCATAAATAGGGGAAGAGCCTTCAAGCTCTTCCCCTATTTTGTATCTGGAGTCTGTACATGGAAAACCTGGATGCGCTGGTCTCTCAAGCACTAGAGGCTGTGCAAAGCGCTGAAGATATCAATGCCCTGGAGCAAATCCGGGTTCAATACCTTGGCAAGAAGGGCGAATTGACTCAGGTGATGAAGACCCTGGGGAATCTGCCGGCCGAAGAGCGTCCGCAAGTCGGTGCGCTGATCAACGTTGCCAAGGAACGTGTTACAGGCGTTCTCAATGCGCGCATGGCATTGTTTGAAGAAGCCGAGCTGGCTGCCAAACTGTCTGCCGAATCCATCGACGTGACATTGCCGGGCCGTGGCCAGACCTCTGGCGGTCTGCACCCGGTCACCCGGACTCTGGAGCGCGTTGAGCAGTTCTTCACCCGCATTGGCTACGGCATTGCCGAAGGCCCAGAGGTCGAAGACGACTACCATAACTTTGAAGCGCTCAACATCCCAGGCCATCACCCGGCCCGGTCGATGCATGACACCTTCTATTTCAATGCCAACATGTTGCTGCGCACCCATACCTCGCCGGTACAGGTCCGCACCATGGAATCGAAGCAGCCGCCGATCCGCATCGTCTGCCCGGGCCGCGTCTATCGCAGCGACTCCGATATCACCCATTCGCCGATGTTCCACCAGGTCGAAGGCCTGCTGGTTGATCGCGACATCAATTTTGCCGATCTCAAAGGCACCATCGAAGAATTCCTGCGGGTGTTCTTCGAAAAAGAACTGGCCGTGCGTTTCCGTCCTTCGTACTTCCCGTTCACCGAGCCATCCGCCGAAGTCGACATGGAATGCGTGATGTGCAGCGGCAAAGGCTGCCGTGTCTGCAAGCAGACTGGCTGGCTGGAAGTGATGGGCTGCGGCATGGTTCACCCGAACGTGCTGCGCATGTCCGGCATCGACCCGGAAGAGTTCTCCGGCTTTGCCTTCGGCATGGGCGTCGAGCGTCTGGCCATGCTCCGTTACGGCGTGAACGACTTGCGTCTGTTCTTCGACAACGACTTGCGGTTCCTCGCGCAATTTCGCTAGTCGTAACGAATTCTTAGGAGAGCAGGATGAAATTCAGTGAACAATGGCTGCGTGGCTGGGTTAGCCCGCAGGTAGATCGCGATGAGCTGGTTGCTCGTCTGTCGATGGCCGGTCTTGAGGTCGATAGCGTTACGCCGGCCGCCGGTGTCTTCAGTGGTGTTGTGGTGGGCGAGGTGCTGAGCACCGAGCAGCATCCGGACGCCGACAAATTGCGCGTATGCCAGGTCAGCAATGGCGCGGAAACCTTCCAGGTCGTGTGCGGTGCGCCAAATGTGCGCCCGGGCCTGAAGATTCCGTTCGCCATGATTGGCGCAGAGCTGCCGGGCGACTTCAAGATCAAGAAGGCCAAGCTGCGTGGCGTCGAGTCCAACGGCATGCTGTGCTCGCAGGCAGAGCTGCAGGTCGGTGAGGGCAACGACGGTCTGATGGAGCTGCCGGCCGATGCGCCGGTGGGCGAAGATTTCCGTGTGTATCTGGATCTGGAAGACGCCAGCATCGAGGTTGACCTGACCCCGAACCGTGGCGACTGCCTGTCCCTGGCCGGTCTGGCTCGTGAAGTCGGCGCGCTGTACGCCGTGCCGGTAACCCGTCCTGTGGTGGCTGCGGTTGCAGCGGTACACGACGAAGTCCGTTCGGTCGAGGTGCTGGCCCCAGCCGCCTGCCCACGTTACTTGGGTCGGGTCATCCGTAACGTCGACCTGTCCAAGCCAACCCCGCTGTGGATGGTTGAGCGTCTGCGTCGCGCCGACGTGCGCAGCATCGACGCTGCCGTCGACATCACCAACTACGTGATGCTCGAGCTCGGCCAACCGCTGCACGCTTTCGATCTCGCCGAAATCAATGGCGGCATTCGTGTGCGCATGGCTGAAGAGGGCGAGAAGCTGGTTCTGCTTGATGGTCAGGAAGTCAGCCTGCGTAGGGATACGCTGGTCATCGCTGACCACACTCGTGCACTGGCGATCGCCGGTGTCATGGGCGGCGAGCACAGCGGTGTTTCCGCGACCACCCGTGATGTGTTCCTCGAATCTGCGTTCTTCGATCAGATTGCGGTTGCCGGCAAGGCACGTTCTTACGGCTTGCATACCGACGCTTCGCATCGCTACGAGCGTGGCGTTGACTGGCAGCTGGCACGTGAAGCCATGGAGCGCGCCACTGGCCTGCTGCTGGAAATCACTGGCGGCGAAGCTGGTCCGATCATCGAGACCGTCAGCGAGCAACATCTGCCATCGATTGCACCGATCACTCTGCGCGCGCAGCGCATCACTCAGATGCTCGGCATGGAGATGGATTCGGCACAGGTCGAGCGTCTGCTCAGTGCCTTGGGCCTGAGCATTACCGCTGATGGCGAAGGCCAATGGCGCGTTGAAGTGCCAAGCCATCGCTTCGATATCAGCCTGGAAGTCGACCTGATCGAAGAGCTGGCTCGCCTGTACGGTTACAACCGTCTGCCGGTTCGCTACCCGCAAGCGCGTCTGGCGCCACAGGCCAAGGCCGAAGCGCGTAGTGATCTGCCTGAGCTGCGTCGTCTGCTGGTTGCTCGTGGTTATCAGGAAGCGATCACTTACAGCTTCATCGATCCGCGTCAGTTCGAACTGTTCAATCCAGGTGTCGAGCCGCTGTTGCTGGCCAACCCTATCTCCAATGACATGGCGGCCATGCGTTCGTCTCTGTGGCCAGGTCTGGTCAAAGCGCTGCAGCACAACCTCAATCGTCAGCAGGATCGCGTGCGTCTGTTCGAGAGCGGCCTGCGCTTCGTTGGTCAGCTTGAAGGCTTGAAGCAAGAGCCGATGCTGTCCGGGGTTGTTTGCGGTAGCCGCTTGCCGGAAGGCTGGGCGCAGGGTCGCGACACCGTTGACTTCTTCGACGTCAAGGCTGACGTGGAAGCGGTACTGGGTTTCGCTGGTGCCTTGGATTCGTTCACCTTTGCTGCAGGCAAACACCCGGCGCTGCATCCGGGGCAGACCGCGCGCATCGAGCGTGAAGGTCGCGAAGTAGGCTTCATTGGTGCGATCCACCCAGAATTGTCGAAAGCCTTGGGGCTGGATCGTCCGGTGTTCGTCTTCGAGCTGGTTCTGGCTGAAGTGGCGCTCGGTAAAATGCCGAAATTCCACGAGTTGTCGCGCTTTCCTGAAGTGCGTCGTGACCTTGCACTGATCGCGCACAAAGACGTCGCGGCCTCGGCTGTACTGGACGTAATCCGTGAAAATGCAGGCGAATGGCTCACAGAGCTCAGGCTGTTTGACGTGTATCAGGGTAAAGGTATTGATCCTGATAGAAAAAGCCTTGCAGTTGGCTTGACCTGGCAGCATCCATCGCGCACTCTTAATGACGATGAGGTGAATTCGACGACGCAAAATATCCTCACCTCGCTCGAACAAAGGTTGAACGCCACGTTAAGGAAGTGACGTATGGGGGCTTTGACGAAAGCTGAGATGGCGGAACGTCTGTATGAAGAGCTGGGCCTGAACAAGCGGGAAGCCAAGGAATTGGTAGAACTGTTTTTCGAGGAAATCAGGCATGCTCTTGAAGACAACGAGCAGGTCAAATTGTCCGGTTTCGGCAATTTCGACCTTCGGGACAAACGCCAGCGGCCTGGCCGCAACCCGAAAACGGGGGAAGAAATCCCGATCACGGCTCGCCGTGTGGTCACCTTTCGTCCAGGGCAGAAGTTGAAGGCCCGAGTTGAGGCTTATGCTGGAACCAAGTCATAACGACGAGCTACCTGTCATCCCGGGCAAACGCTACTTCACCATTGGTGAAGTCAGCGAGTTGTGTGCCGTAAAGCCACACGTGCTGCGCTACTGGGAGCAGGAGTTTCCTCAGCTCAACCCCGTCAAACGCCGCGGGAACCGCCGGTATTATCAGCGCCAGGACGTGCTGATGATCCGGCAGATCCGCGCGCTCCTTTACGATCAGGGTTTCACCATCGGCGGCGCACGTCTGCGTCTGTCCGGCGACGAAGCCAAAGACGATACCACCCAGTACAAACAGATGATTCGGCAGATGATTGCCGAATTGGAAGATGTCCTGGTGGTGCTCAAGAAATAAAAAGCGGCGTTTGAATACTTCCAGTTTTCAAACGCTTGCGATATATTCTTGAGCGCTCTTCGAGGTGAAGAGCGAGATGCAACATCAGTCGGGGCGTAGCGCAGTCCGGTAGCGCACTAGCATGGGGTGCTAGGGGTCGAGTGTTCGAATCACTCCGTCCCGACCATATTTTCAATGACTTAGGCCAATGTTCACAGCATTGGCCTTTTTCATGTGTGTGAGATTTGCGGGGCTACTCGATCACGCCTGCGACTCGCATCACCAAGTGTTTGGGTTAGTCAGAATGTCCGCTCGTCGAGCAAATAGCACTCTCTGTGCGCCGATCTCCTCTCACTTATTAAGCGCAGTCCCTGCGCCACTGATGGGAGAGAATGATGATCGACGACAATAATGGCCCTGAAGCGCCATATCCGGGACCAAGCGAGCAAAACCCTGACACTGGCAAGGGCCATGATTCCGGCCTGGAACAAGCTGACTCTGAGCCAAAGCAAGGTACCGACGAACGACCAGAGGACTGGAATCCGCCACCCGGCAATCCTGGTTCAGATCAAGATGCCCAGACGGGCCGAAATAACGGCGGCGCAAAATAGGCGCGTCGAATTATTTCGTGTACGAGACCCGGCCATCGCGCCGGGTTTTTTATTGCCACCGAATCCGCTCCCAACGTAGCCGAGATGTATGTGGGGACGGTTATCTGGATTTTAAGGGCGAAGCCGAGCGGCGCCGTCGCCTGAATGATCGATCCAGACGCCGGCAACAAGCGTGTTTACTCGACTATGCAGATCCAGCGGTGGTTGTATCGGTACGGCGCGCGAGTGAAATGAACATCTGAAACCATCTTCATGCCGCGCTCTTGAAGCGCTTCGGTCAGTTGTACGAGTGTCTCTGCCTGGATAGTCATTGCTGTCACCTCGTCAGATTTACTGCGTTCATAATTCTTGACCGAGAGATCAGGCGGCTAATTCATTTTTTCTACAGTAGTCATTAGCGCCGCATAAGCAGGAACACAGCGTTACTTCGCGCCAACTACCTCACCCCATTCAAGCCCGAACCGCCCCAGATACTTCCTCAAGCGATCGGCATCATTGGGTTGCGCCTTGGCCTGCCGGGAAACCCCGAATAACTGTCGGCCGGCATCCGACAGGCTGTCCGCCTGCTGGCACACCTCAATGACAGCCTTCAATTGCAAGCGATCGAACAAGTCCATGCTCTCGCCATCTCCTGGCAACTCAGTCGATAGCGCAGAGGGATGCGCCAAGCCCCACGCATATCGCAATCGTTCGATCTCATCATCTACCTGCGCTTCATCGATGCGCCCGCTGTCGGCCAAAGTCGCCATCCGCGTAATCGATGCGGACAGCTCGCGAAAGTTGCCCAGCCAAGCTGCTGCAGGTGAGCTGGCGAAGGCCAGGTAGCGTCGGCGTGCTTCGAGATTGAAGCGCACCCGTTCACCCTGTTCTCGAGCATGGCGTTCCAGTTCGAAGTCGATGTTCGGCTCGATATCTTCGCGACGGCCGGCGAGGCCGGGCAGGTCGAACGTCCATAGATTGATCCGAGCGTACAGGTCCTCGCGAAACGCGCCTTCGGCGACCCGGCTGCGCAGGTCGCGGTGGGTGCCAGCGATGATCAAAAAATCACTCTCGACTTCCTTGTCCGAGCCCAGCGGGAAGAAGCGTTTCTCTTCGATTGCTTTTAACAGCATCGCTTGTTCGTCTGCGCCGAGCTCACCGATTTCATCGAGAAACAACATGCCACCATCGGCGGCGCGCAGCAGGCCATCGCGAGCGTTCTGCGCGCCGGTGAAGGCGCCTTTGACGTGGCCGAACAAGGCCGACATCGCGCCGTCGCCACGCAAAGTGGCGCAGTTGACTTCGACAAAGCGTCCCTGCATCTGATGGCGATTGCGTTTGAGTTCGTAGATGCGCCGCGCCAGGAAGGATTTGCCGGCGCCGGTCGGGCCGATCAGCAGCATGGGGGCTTTGGAGCGCAGCGCAACGCGCTCGATCTGCTCAATGGAGCGGTTGAAGGCCGGGTTGCGCGTGGCGATGCCGGACTTGAGAAATTCCAGGCCTTCGAGACGTTTGCTGGCGAAGCGTGAAGCAATCCGATCATAGCGCGACAGATCGAGATCGATCAGCGCATGAGTGCCGCAGGCGGGTTCGTTATCGTTCTTGCGCTTGGCGGGGGAGGTCTGGATCAGCCGGGCCGGCAGGTAACGCGCCTCGGTGAGCAGGAACCAGCAGATCTGTGCGACGTGGGTGCCGGTGGTGATGTGGACGAGGTAATCCTCGTGCTCGGTGTCAAAATTGTACGCAGTGGTGAAGTCGTGCAGGGCGCCGTACACCTCCTCGAAATCCCAAGGGTTGCGCAGCGACATTGGATGCAGGCGCACTTCGGTGCTCGGAGAAATCTGCTGGATGTCCGCTCGGACGCGCTCGGCGAGGCTGACGTCGCGCGCGTCGAGGCCGTGAATCAATTCAAGCCGATGGATAGGGAGGTCTGTTTGTTGGCACAGACCTACGCTTGGTCGCCAATAATTCCACCGGCTGGCGCCTTTGCCGACACGATCCAGGGTGGCTCCGATAAATCCGATGGCGACCGTGCGTTTGTTGGGCATGCTTATCTCATAAGATAAATGACGATATGCAATGATAATTTTGCTGGTCTGATTTGTCTTCCATAGATTACCGAGACTCGTCGCATCAGAGGATAAAAGCTAATAAAATCAAAAACATAGCAGAAACATCCATAGCCGCATCCAAAGCTGGCACAGCGGCTGCAATGCTGATGGAAACGAACATGGACACCAAGATATGAAAGACCACACCTACCAGCTTCTCGAAGTCGCCAACGGCAAGCCCATCAAACTCTGGACCGAAGGTGTCCCGGTTGAAAGCGAAGCCCGCGCACAGTTGATGAACACGGCAAAAATGCCGTTCATCTTCAAGCATCTGGCGGTGATGCCCGATGTGCACTTGGGCAAGGGCTCGACAATTGGCAGCGTGATTCCAACGGTCGGCGCGATCATTCCCGCAGCGGTGGGCGTCGACATCGGTTGCGGCATGATCGCTGCGCGTACGTCGCTGACGGCTGCAGATCTGCCAGACAACCTGCATGGATTGCGTACTGCAATCGAACAAGCGGTGCCGCACGGCCGCAGTTCGAGTCGTTCGCGGCGAGACAAAGGCGCCTGGGACGAGGTTCCGCAGCAAGCCGATCAGGCCTGGGCGGGGTTGCAGCCGCGCTTCAAATTGATCACCGACAAGTATCCGAAACTGGCCAATACCAACAACCGGGCACATTTGGGGACGCTCGGCAGTGGCAACCACTTCGTCGAAGTGTGCCTGGATGAAGCCAACCGTGTCTGGTTCATGTTGCACAGCGGTTCGCGTGGCGTCGGCAACGCTATCGGCAACCTGTTCATCCAGATGGCCCAAGCCGATATGCGTCAGCACATTGCCAACCTGCCGGACCGTGACCTGGCCTATTTCGAAGAGGGCAGTCAGCATTTTGATGATTACGTGGAGGCGGTTGGCTGGGCGCAGGACTTCGCCAGACAGAACCGTGAACTGATGATGCGCGCAGTGATTCAGGCCACGCGGCAGATCATCCACAAGCCTTTCGAGGTCGCGCTCGAAGCGGTCAATTGCCATCACAACTACGTGCAGAAGGAACGGCATTACGGTGAAGACGTGCTGATTACCCGCAAAGGCGCCGTGTCAGCGAAGAAGGGCGAGCTGGGGATTATTCCGGGCTCGATGGGCGCCAAGAGCTTCATCGTTCGCGGTCTGGGCAATGAAGAGTCATTCAGTTCCTGCAGCCATGGCGCCGGCCGCACCATGAGCCGCACGAAGGCGAAGAATACCTTCACCGTCGCCGATCAGATTCGCGCCACCGCCCACGTGGAATGCCGCAAGGACGAAGCGGTGATTGACGAAATTCCGATGGCCTACAAGGACATCGACAAAGTCATGCACGCCCAGCGTGAGCTGGTGGAAGTGCTGCACACCCTGCGTCAGGTGGTGTGCGTCAAAGGTTAAGCAATCGGTACTGGCGCGAACGCCTTTGGGCCGCGTCGTCCGGCACGGCAGCGTTTCATCGCGGCTGAGCCTGAGCGAGAAGTACCGACACTATTGAAAACTCAGGAAGATTCACGACGGCTAAATGGTACCTCCGAGACACCGTCGGGCTGAACGCGTAAGGGATTGGCAATGAAAGACATAATTGAACTGGACGGCGCCATTGGTGGTGGCCAGGTGTTGCGCAGTGCGCTGAGCCTGTCGATGGTGACAGGCCGGGCGTTTCGTATTAAACAGATCCGCGCCAGACGCAGCCGTCCGGGACTGCTGCGTCAACATCTGACAGCCGTGATGGCGGCGGCCGAGGTTTGTGGTGCAGAGATATCTGGTGCGCATCTGGGGTCGCAAGCCCTGAGCTTCGAACCGGGCGAGATTCGCGGAGGCAACTTTCAGTTCGCTATTGGCACGGCGGGCAGTTGCACGCTGGTGCTACAGACGCTGTTGCCAGCCTTGTTGCAGGCGCCGCAGGCCAGCCGAGTGACGATCTCCGGTGGCACCCACAATCCGCTGGCACCGCCGACGGATTTCCTCTCGCGCAGTTGGCTACCGCTGCTGCGGCGCATGGGCGGCGATGTCGAGCTGGAGTTGCTGCGTCATGGTTTCGTACCGGCTGGCGGTGGCGAGATTGCCGTGACGGTGCAGCCGTCGCGCCTGACGCGACTGGATGTGTGTGAGCGCGGCGAGGCGATTTCACGGCAGGCTCTGGCGCTGACTGCCGGACTTGCGCCTACCGTCGCTCAGCGAGAACTGAGCCAAGTGGCCAAGCGGTTGAACTGGCTTGCGGAGGCGCTGCAAGCGGTGACGCTTGATCCGACACGCGGCCCGGGCAATGTGTTATTGCTGGAGTACGTTTTCGAACACGTCACTGAAGTGTTCAGCGCATTTGGCCAAGTGTCGTTACGCGCTGAGAAAGTAGCGGATGCCGCGATCAATCAGGCTGCTGACTGGCTGCGTAGTGGTGCTGCGGTGGCTGAGCATCTGGCCGATCAGTTGCTGTTACCGATGGCGCTGGCCGGCGGTGGATCGTTCACCACGCCGCGCATGACTGATCATTTGCGCAGCAACATTGAAGTCATCCAGCTGTTTTTGCCCGTCCGTATTGATTGTCAGGAGGAGGGCAGTGATCGCTTGCGGATAGCAGTTTCACCAACTCATTAGTAGCGACCTGCGATCCCGAAGACAGTCGCAAAACCTCACTGAGAGCGCCACTAGCCCTCAGCCATTAGCACATTCGACCTAATTGCCCCTGTTCCGGCTCGACCTTAAAGTCCTGTCGCTTGGCAGCTGACTGTCAAATTTTTCCCGTACAAAATCAAAAAGGTCGATCTGCAATGAACTCATCAAGGACTATTCCGGTTCTCGCTTTAATCGCAACACTGGTCCTCGCGGTCACTGGATGCCAGACCGTAAAGCCGGGGGAGAGTGATCTCAAGAATCGCGCACAGACCACCATTGGCAAACCCGTGATCAAGGTTTCAAACATCCGCAGCGACTTCAATACAACGTTCTATACCGCTCAAACCGAAAGCGGTGAATATACGTGCGAGCTGCCGAGCGGCCCGATGGTAGCTCTGGGTTCCATGGGCATGGGACTGGGCGCTCAGTGCACCAAGCAATGAAGAACCAGTCTCTTCGCCGCTAAAAAAAGAAAGGCCAATGTCGATGACATTGGCCTTTTTCTTTAACGAATACTCGGCGCAGATCAGCTGGTTTTCGAGTTCAGCTTGCGCAGTTCTTCATAGGTCGCCGACTGCACGAACCAAAAGCCGGAGACGATGCACCAGCCCAGGGTGCCGCCTACGAACATACCGAGACCCGAGAGAAAGCTCTGGCTCATCATGAAGAGGGAAACGATCAGGATGACCGCCAATGCGATGTAGAGAACGATGTTGTTGACGCCGATGACGAAATCTTTCATTTGCATTCCTTGGATGTATTTTCCTCTGGCCGCCCTCTATGGCGGCCAGTGCGCGCATCATATTGATATCACCCGGTGTTGCGCTAGTTTCGGTGCCGGATTTTCGTTACTAAAAGCGAAACCACTCTTACTGAGCGGGTTTTTTATCCAGGTCTTTGGAGTCGCTCGACGTCGCCGCATCCTTCTCTGTCTCATGCGGCTCTGATCCCGCGTTGGCGCCTGAGGACTCTTCGCCTTTCTTGTTTGCCTTCTCGTCATGGTCGCGAGAGCTTTCTGCATGATTGACGCCGGGCAAGGCCGTGGCAGGGGTTGCTGCGCCCGCCGTGGATTCGGCTGCCGAAGCGTGAATCGGGCCGATCAGGCACAGGCTGAAAAACGACAAGGCGAAAATTTTCTTGTTCATCACGTGGGCCTTCTGCGCGGTTGGATGTACAGCGTTGGATAGGCCTGTCTGGCAAAGGTGCGCGGTACTGGACGAGCGGCGAATTTCACCCTGATGAAAAAAATCCTGACAGCAGGCAAATTGCTGGCCCCCAGAGACATTTCGCCCCGGCAAAATCGCCTTCTTTCAAAAGGTTAGGTTGGCTATATGCGGACGATTGTTATCACCGTTGCGATGCTTTCCCTGGCTTTGATCGCCTCGGGAGTGCAGGCAAAAGAGTTAAGCAGAGGCCATCGCTTTGCCTGCAGTTGGGGCTCGGATATCGCTGCCGGGGCGCAGCGATCGAAATTGTCTGGAGTTTCACTGTATGGCGCGCGCAAGCAATTGCAGGTTCGCCGGTTCCAGCAGCCATGGATGCGCATGACCGCGATGGGGATTACCGAGCAGACCTACAACAGCAGTTCCAAGCTCAAACCGGCAGCGGTCAAGCAGACCTATTATGAGCAATGCGTACGCCATGAGTTGGCTCGGCGCTGATGCCTCTTTATCCAGCACTGGTAACACAGCTTAGGAATCGCCAGAACCCTTGGCGACTGCCGGCCCGGCCACCCGCGGCAACGGCTTGCTCTGCATCAACGCATCCAGAGCCTTGCGATACCCCTGACCGCCAAGCGCCATGCTGTTGTTATGCGTTGCTCCGGGCACCAGCAGCAGGCGCTTGGGCTGCTCAGCGGCATTGAACAGCTGCTCGCTGAAGCGCGGCGGCACGAAGGCATCAGCCAGGCCATGCACCACCAAAAGCGGCATATGAATATCGGCGATCTTGTCGATGGAGTCGAATTTCTGCGAGAGCAACCAGCGCACCGGGAGCGAGGTGTTGGCCACGGCGGCGGCTACGTCGGCGAGAGAAGTGAAGGTCGATTCAATGACCAGACCGCGTACCGGCAGAGGTGTGTGGTTGCGCGCCGCGTTCTGTCCCAGTTCGGCCGCCAGATCAATCGCCACCGCGCCACCGAGAGAGTGGCCGTAGATCAGGCGCTTGTTCGGGTCCGGTTGCAGCAACTGGAAGCGCTCCCACGCCACGCGGGCATCTTCATAAACGCTGCTTTCGGATGGTAGATCACCCTTGCTTTGGCCGAACCCTCGATAATCGATGGCCAGCACCGAATAGCCCGCCGCGCGTAGTTGCTCTATGCGGAACAACTGTCCGGTGAGGTTCCAGCGCACGCCATGCAAGTAAAGGATTGCCGGGGCATTGGCACGTTCCGCCGGCCACCACCAGGCATGGATGTTCTGCCCGGCCTTGAAACTCTTCGGATGCAGATCGAGTTCCTGAACGCTGCCGGGCAGTCCGCGATACCAGCCGGCAGTGCCCGGCTCAATGCGAAAAAGCAGTTTGCGCTCGGTGTGTTCCAGCACCGCACAACTCGTCGGCACGCCAATGATCAGCGCGGCCATCATGGCGAATGCCAGGCGGCGGCGTCGCAGACGAGTCAGCAAGGACAGGAACATTAATCGTTTCACCACGGCGCAGACAAAGAACGCTTTTTACCAGATGCCTCGGTCTGCGCGTGATTATTTTCGACCACCGTTCATGTGCAACGATTACAAGATGCTGCAATCACTCACGCCACTTGCAGTACGATCTTGCCGATATGATCGCCGCCCTCCATGCGGGCATGGGCCTGAGCCGCGTCAGCCAGCGGGTAAACCTTGTCGATGATCGGCAGGCAGCGCCCGGCGCTGAGGGCAGGCCAAACGTGTTCTTGCAGTTGACCGGCGATGGCGGCTTTCTCCGCAGCGGTACGCGCGCGCAGCAGCGAACCGGTGACCACCGCGCGTTTGCCGAGGATCGCCAGCAGATCGATGTCGTTGGCGCGGGCGCCGCCGAGGAAACCGAGCATCACCAGTCGGCCGTCCATCGCCAGTGCGCTGATGTTGCCGTTCAGATACGAGCCACCCATGATGTCGAGAATCACGTGCACGCCTTGATCTGCGGTCTTCTCGGCAATGATCTTGGCAAAATCTTCTTCCCGATAGTTGATCGGCTGCCCGCCAAGTTTGCTGATTGCGGCGCATTTTTCAGGACTGCCGGCGGTGGCGAACGCCTCAATACCGAATTCACGGCAGAGCATCAGCGCGGTGGTACCGATGCCGCTGGTGCCGCCGTGAATCAGCACGCGCTGGCCGGCCTTGGCACCGCCGAGGCCAAACAGGTTGGCCCAGACGGTGAAAAACGTTTCCGGAATCGCGGCGGCCTGGACCCAATCGACTCCATCCGGCACAGGCAAAGTCTGGCCGGCGGGTACCGCGCAATACTCGGCGTATCCGCCGCCATTGGTCAGTGCGCACACACGATCGCCCACAGCGAACCGCGTAACTCCGGGACCCAGTGCAACCACTTCGCCAGCCACTTCCAGGCCGGGAATCGGGTCCATCCCGGGTTTCATCGGATATTTGCCGGCGCGCTGCAAGGCATCCGGACGATTGATGCCGGCAGCGTGAACGCGGATAAGCACTTGGCCTTCGGCAACGGTCGGCAGAGGCACGCGCCTGGCTTGCAATACTTCAGGGCCGCCGGGTTCGGTGATTTCAATACGGGTCATTTCGTTGGGCAGTGACATTGTCGATTCCTGTGAAAAAGGTCGTGTAGATGGGAACGCTGGCAGCGCGCAATGATTCCCTTCAGTTCGCCGCGCAACGGGGTTCAGTTGTAGAGGGCAGCCAGCGCATGGCTTGCTCCAGCAGTAGAGCGACGACGATTGCGCCAGCGGCGATCACAAACAGCAGCGTGTGCTGGCCGCCCGAGGCATTGAACAATGCCGAATAGGCAAACCCGGCCAGCGCCTGAAAGGTTGCGAATGACACAGTGGCACGGCTCCAGGCGATCTGCTGACGGTGATGCGACGGCACCAGTTCATGCACCCGGGCCAGGGCCAGCGGCACGATGCCCGGCGGGAACGAGCCGAGAATCACCGCCAGTAAAGCCAGCGCCAGAAATGAATGGGAGACGGCCAGCAAACCGAGGGCGATGGCTTGCACTACCAACACCAGTCGAATACCAGTACGGGCGCCAAGCTGGTCAGCCAGAAACCCGTAAGTCACCGGCCCGACAATCGCCCCCAGGCCATACATGACCCAGACCATTGCGCCGATATGTGCCCCGGCACCCAATCCACGCGCTACGTAATCCACCAGAAACACCATTGCAGGCACCAGCCCGGCGGCCATGAACGCGTATTGAGCGAATAACAGGTAAACGCCTGGCGGTGTTGGCTCATCAGCCGACGTTGCGTGCGCAGCCACGGCATGCGTGGTATCCGCAGGCCAGCCGAACCAGCTCACCGCGGTCAGCAACAACGCCAGCGCGCCCAGTCCCAGCCATGTTGCCTGCAAGCCAAGAGTCAGCAGTGGCGGCACGATGGTGCCGGAGCCGGCAATCCCCAGGCCGATGCCAAGGAAGATTGCGCCACTGGCCAAGCCTCTGCGAGCAGCCGGAACGTGAGGCAGCACGGTTGCCGCCACCAGCACCATGATCGCGCCACCAGCAATCCCGGACAGCAAACGCCAGCCGAAGAACCAGCTCACCGACAGCGGATAAGCACAGGCAAAAAATGCCGCCGTGACCGCCAGCATCATCAGGCGCAAGGCGTTGCGGTTGCCTGTTCGGTGAGCCATGGGCCGACCGAGCAGGGCGCCGATCAAGTAGCCGACCAGATTGGCCGCGCCGAGGTAGACGACATCATTGGCCGAAAACCACTGCGCCTGAATCAGCGAAGGGATCAATGGCGTGTAAGCGAAACGCGCCAGACCAATGCTGACCAGACTGGCGCAAAGTCCGGCGAAGATCGGCAGCCAGATGCCGGTAGAGTTTGCAGTACGCATGATCGCGATCTCACGAGAGGTGTATGGCGCTCAGCTTATCGGCTATCGTTGCTGCGTATATGCAGCGATTAAGCGGCACGATGATGCAAAAATGCTTCAAAGAGGATGCATATGAATTGGGATGATGCGCGGGTGTTTCTGGCGGTCTGTCGCGAGTCGACATTGCGCGGGGCTGCGCGTGTTCTGGGCGTCGATCAGGCCACGGTCGGACGGCGCATTACTGCGCTGGAGAAGGCATTGAGCGCGACGCTGTTCCTGCGTACCTCCGACGGTTATGCGCTGACCGCCGTTGGTGAAGCGGCGCGTAAAAGTGTGGAAAAAATGGAGCATTCGGCGCTGGAACTGGAGCGACACATCCACGGGCTGGATGACCGTCTGACCGGTAACGTACGGGTCAGCACCACCGACTCGATGGCCATTGACTTCATCATTCCAGCGATGGCGCGCCTGCATGATCAACATCCAGATGTGCAGATCCAGCTGGATGCGTCGACGCAAATCCTCAGTCTGGCCAAGCGCGAGGCCGATATCGCGGTGCGCAATACCCGGCCGGATAACCCTGATCTGATCGCTCGTCGGATCGCCCGTTGGCCTGTAGGACTTTTCGCAGCACAGGCCTACGTCGATCGCCATGGAGAACCGCAGCCCGGCAGCGCTTTCGAGGGCCATGATCTGGTGGTCTATCAGCCGTACTTACAGAGCAAAAAAGACCTTACGCTGGTCTCTGAACCGTTGACCCGCGGACGCATCGTCGCCACGCTCAGCTCCAGCCTTCTAGTGCGTCGATCCCTTGCCGCCGGCCTCGGGGTAGGGGAGATTCCTGTGTACATGGGCGAACGCGACGGCCTGGTCAGACTCTGGCCGGAGCGGACCCGGCCGCTGCCGTATGAAGTGTGGCTGGTCACCCATGCCGACCTGCGTCACACCGCGCGGGTACGGGCGGTCATCGAGCAGATCGTTGAGGCCTTTGCGCTGGAAAACGAATAAGTGGTTCAGGGTTTTGCCCGAGGCTACAATTGCTGACGAAACAGCCTACGTCCGAGACAGAATGGGCCGGCTTGTTGTAGTCCGTGATGAGTTCTATTGTCACTACAGCTCGATGCAGACCTCAGTGACGCATCGAAACGGAGAGCCAGGGAAGGCCGCGTAGCCGCAGAAAGGTGCCGAATTGAAAATCAGGGAAGTGAATCAATATGCGGTCACGGACAGATCGAATGCAGGGCGGGACAGGCAAACCATGAGCAGCATAAGTCGCGAAGAATTCGATGCCAGGATAGAGACCATCGAGACGAGGATGGACGGCCGCGTGGCAGAAATGCGCGCCGACATTCGCGGGTTCCTCGCTGCTCAGGCAGAGCGGGACAAGGTCTATCTTGAACGGGACAAGGCACTGCAGGAGCGGGACAAGCGTTATGACGTGATGTGGATGGGCGTGCAGAAAATTGCCGACGAATCGCGGGAAGCGATCAGGCAGGCATCGACGGTAAAGGCCAATTACTGGGCTGCCACCACTGTGCATTTCCTCGGCGTGGCTTCCTTGCTTGTTGGAGCACATTTCGCCAATCAGGCGGCGGTGTTGACCACCATACAGACCACGCTGGCAGCGATTCAGATTGGCAAAGAGGTATCGTCACCCAAACCTGTCGTACAGCCCTCAACAGTGCCGCCGCAATAAAAAACGGCCTTCATTGGAAGGCCGTTCTGCATCGCGCCAGATCATGGCATTTCCGGCAACTCGTGAGGGCGCAAGTCGAACACCAGCACTTCGGCATCGATACCGTTGCTCAAAGTGAGCAGCTGTTCCTCACGAACCCGCACGCCGTCGCCTTCCTGCAAGGCTTGGCCATTGAGTTCGACACTGCCACGCGCAACGTGCACGTAGGCGTAACGATTGGCCGGTAATTTCAGCGTGGCACTTTCCTTGCCGTCGAATAACGCGGCGTAGACCCGCGCATCCTGACGGACTTTCAGAGAACCGTTGCTACCGTCCGGCGAAATGATCAGTTGCAGGCGACCGCGTTTTTTCTGAGCGCTGAAATGCTCCTGTTGATAGCGCGGTTTGGCGCCGCTGACGTCCGGCACGATCCAGATTTGCAGAAAGTGCACGGGCTTGGTGGCCGAGTGGTTGAACTCACTGTGCGCCACGCCGCTGCCGGCACTCATCAATTGCACGTCGCCGGGACGGATCACCGAGCCAGTGCCGAGGGTGTCCTTGTGTTCCAGAGCGCCTTCGAGCACATAGGAAAAGATCTCCATGTCGCGGTGCGGGTGCTGGCCAAAACCTTTGCCGGCTGCGACCCGGTCATCGTTGATCACCAGCAGATCGGAGAAACCCTGTTCACGCGGGTTGCGGTAGCTGGCGAAAGAAAAGGTGTGAAACGACTTCAACCAGCCGTGATTGGCGAGGCCGCGATCGGAGGCTTTGCGAAGAGTCAGCATGATGAAATCTCCTGGCTGGACGTGAATTCGTCCGAGTGAGGAGAAGGTTACTGGTTACCTTGGGAGGCAATAAGTAGATCGAAATTGAAAGACTGTCCGGCTCAGGTTGACAGTTTTGCGTTATGGTTCACGTATTCGATTACGCTCATCACGACTCAGTTGGCCATAATGCCCCGGCTGTAGCGTGCGTATTGACCCTTGAATATGTGTGATGCCTACCATGAAAACCGTGGCAATGGTGCTGTTCCCCGACTTTCTGATGCTCGACATGGCCGGGCCGCTGGAAGTGTTTTCAGTCGCCAACCGTTATCTGAAACCTGATTTGCACTATCAACTGACGACACTAGGGACGGAGCGCGGCTTGCTCAAGGCTTCCAATGGTGTACAGGTTCAGGCTGATCTGCACATCGACGAGGCGGCCGAGCGCTATGACCTGTTATTGGTGCCCGGCGGCCCCGGCGCCTATAACCAGAGATTTCCCGAGCTGTTTGGCTGGTTGAAAAAAGCCGTGCCGCGCGCGGAGCGTTACGGTTCGATTTGCACTGGCGCATTCATCCTCGGCCATGCCTGCCTGCTTGACGGTTATCGCGTCACCACGCACTGGAACTACACCGAGCGCCTGATCAAGGCTTTCCCGAAAACCACGGTGACCACCGACCAGATCTACGTTGAGGATCGCAATCTCATCACTTCGGGCGGCGTGACCGCTGGCATCGATCTGGCACTGGCGGTGGTGGCCAGGGATCACGGCAAGAAAATCGCCCAGGACGTCGCCAAGGTTTTGTTGGTGGTGATGAAGCGTCAGGGTGGGCAAGCCCAGTTCAGCCCATTGATGGCGGCCGTCTCACCGCAACAAACGCCCATCACCCGCGCGCAGAATTACGTACTTGAACACTTGGATGAGCCCTTCACAGTCGAGCGCATGGCCGGATTGGCCAATATGAGCGCACGGCACTTTGCTCGCCTGTTCGCCCGTGACGTCAACATGACTCCCATGGAGTTTCTGCAGAATGCCCGCATTGACTGCGCGCGAAACCTGTTGGAAACCAGCGATCTGCCGCTGAAAACCATCGCCTACAAAAGTGGTTTCGGCAGTGTCCGGCACATGCGCTCGCTATTCGCCGAAAAGCTCGGTCTTACGCCGTTACAATACCGCGAACAGTTCAGCTAGAGCGGTTCTGTCCGTCAGACGCAGCCGGATGTCCGTGCTGCGTCGGCTCCGGCGGTTGTATCGTCACGCAACAGTGCCAAGATGTTTGGCATGAATAATCACAACGACACAAGCCAAGGTTCGGTGCTGCGTTTTGGCCCCTACGCCTTTCATGTGCGCCAGCGTCTGGTTCTTGAAGGCGAGCAGCCGCTGCGCATGGGTGGGCGCGCCATGGACATTCTTCAGGTGCTGCTCGAACACGCGGGCGAGGTAGTCAGCAAAGAGCAGTTGATTGCTCGTGTGTGGCCGACATCGATCGTTGAAGAGATCAACCTGCGGGTGCACATCGCGGCGTTGCGCCGCGCACTGGGCGACGGCACCAACGGCCAGCGTTACATCATTCACGTGGCGCAGTGCGGCTACAGCTTTGTCGCCCCGGTGGAGCAGGGCACAAGTGATGCGCTGCACATGCCCGCTGCCGCCCTCACGCCACTGCACAATCTTCCGGCACGACTGACGCCAGTCAGTGGGCGCGACGCCCTGATCGGTAGTCTGGTTCGACAAATGCCGGTGTGCCGCTTGATGACCATTACCGGTGCGCCGGGTGTTGGCAAAACCACTGTGGCACTGCGCGTGGCGGAGTTGCTGCTGCAATACTTTCGTGATGGCGCCTGGTGGGTCGACCTTGCCATGCTCGAAGATGACAAACCCTTGCTCGACCACCTGTTGCACGCCCTGAATACAGACTTTTTCACACTGTCCGGTCGGCACGCCTTGTTGGTGCTGGATAACTGCGATCACCGGCGCGACAGTTGCGCGACTCTGGTAGAGACCCTGTTGCATGCCGCGCCTCGCCTGTCGATTCTGGTCACCGGCCGCGATGCCTTGCACATTCCACAGGAAGCCGTTCATCACGTGCCGCTGCTGGCGATTCCCAAGCGCTCTACATTGAACTCCGTCGAGGAAGCCATGGGCTATCCGGCGGTGCAGCTATTCGTCAATCGCGCGCGAGCGCGGCAACAGGGCTTCAGTTTGCGTCAACAGGATTTGTCAGGCGTGCGCGAGATCTGCCGTCAACTGGACGGTCTGCCGCTGGCGATCGAGCTCGCCGCTGCGCAGATCGATGCGCTGGGCTTGATCGGCTTACAGGCCCAGGTTGAAAACGGTCTGCAGTTGCTTGGCCAAGGCCGGCGCACCGCAGAACCACGTCATCAGTCAATGGCCGCTGCGATCGATTGGAGCTTCCAGTACCTGACGGAAATGGAACAGCGGGTGCTGCTGCGTCTGTCGGTGTTCAGCACGGGCTTTACTCTGGAGGCTGCGCTGAGCGTGATCAGCAGCGTGGATCTGGCGGGATCCAGGTTGAGCGCAATTATCGAAGGGTTGGCGCGCAAGTCACTGCTCATTCAAGAACCCAACCGGGCAACGGCACGCTATTGGATGCTCAACACCGTGCGCCGCTATGCCCGTGATCGCTTTGAGCGCAGCGACGACAGGCTCGAACTGCAACAGCGTCATGCGCGCTATCTCAGCCGCACGCGCAATGCGTCAGGCCAGGCACTGCTCGCGCAGGCTGTCGAGTAGCAGGCGGACCTTGCGCAAGTCCGGGGTGGCGTAGCCTTCGGTGAAGCGCTGGTAAATGGGGCTGAGCAAATCCCATGCTTCGCGATGGCGGGACTGGCGCTGCCATAATCGGGCGAGGTCCGTGGCGCTGCGCAGCTCCCAGGCCAACGCGCCCTGGCTTCTGGCGATGGCCAGAGCTTGTTGCAGGGTTTGTTCGGCTTCTCGGGTTTCAGCGGTGTCTGAGCAGGCCGATTCGCGAGCAGGCTCGCTCCCACAGGAAACAGCGCACAACTCGGAATTTGCGCCCGACACCGACCCCTTGTGGGAGCGAGCCTGCTCGCGAAGGGGCCATTCTGAACCCTTCACTAATGCCACCGCCCGTGCCCGCAGTATCTCCGCTGCACTCCAACCCGCATCCCCGGTGCGCGCGCGCTCCACCAGTGCATCATCGACAAAACGCTCATCCAGCGTAACCATCACTTCCCGGATCAAACCGCTGCTCTGCGTCGATACCGGCGCGGCATTATCCGGATCGATCACCTGCGCGTAGTGCCGCGCCCAATTATTGAACAGCAGTACCGAATGCTTCTGCGACTGCTCCAGCAACAATTGCAGGAGCGCGCGGGCGTTGGCGGCGTCGCCGTTGTAATGGGCGATCAGACAACTGGCCAGCGCCAGCGTGTAGCAGATCGATGTGCCATGGTCGATCTGCACGGCAATATCCAGCGCCTGCCGTGCCGCGCGCCATGCCTGTTCTGGCAGACCCTGCAGCCATAGCACGCGGGCCAGTACCGTCAGCGAAGCGACGCTCTGGTCGTACTGCACGCCAAAGCCATGGGTGAAACGATTGAGATGGCCGCTGTGGGCCATGCGTTGCAGCACCTGCTCGGCATGTACGCGGGCCTGCGGTTGGTCGCCGGCATAATGCAGGGCCAGCACGCGCAAGCGATGCGTGCTCAGCGACAGCAATGGCTCGCCGTGCACACCGATGCGATCAAATTGCTCACTCTGCGCCAGCGCCATGCGGTAATGCCCGCAACTCAGATTGACCGCCATATGCCCCGATATCGCACGCAGTTGCCCGGCCAGATCGCCGTGTTCCTCGGCCAATTGGCAGGCGTCGACGAAGGCCTGAATGGTTTGTGGCGTGCCGCCCCAGGTGTGATAGCTGGCGCTACCGAGCGCCAGTTTCAAGGCGATTTGCAGGCGAGGGCAGGGCGGTAGCAGCGAGTCTGCTGGCGAAGCCTCCAGCAAACTCAGTGCCCGGCGCACATAGCGGCTGTAATCGCGCAGCAACGACAGCTCCTGCCACAACGGTGCCGACGCGGCTGCCAGTTGCACGCCCAGCTCATCCGGGCCCGGCCCGTCGAGGCTCCAGTCCAGCGCCGCGCGCAAATCCTCCAGCCCCCTCGCATAGCGCTCCATCCACAATACAGTCGGAGTATTGTCCCAATCCGCCTGCGCCTGCTGCATCAGTGTCAGGCAGCGCTCGGCGTGGCGTTGGCGGGTTGCGCTGAGCTCGGTGGCCTGTTCGAGTTTTTCCAGTGCGTAGTGGCGCGTGGTGTCGAGCAACCGGTAGAAAACATCTTCGTCGCCCACTTCGACGCTCAGCAGGGATTTGGCCACCAATTGCGTGACTGCGGTGAACACCGCGCCGGGATCAATCTGTTGGCCGATGACCACCGCTGCCGCCGAGGCGAGGGTGAAGCTGCCGCGGAAAATCCCCAGTCGCCGCAGACAGGTTTGTTCGCAGGCGTTGAGCAGGTTGAAGCTCCAGTCCATCGTTGCGCGCAGGGTCAGGTGGCGCTCGGCGCTGCTGGGGTGTCCAGCCGACAATGGCGGCAAACCCTCGCGCAATTGCTTGAGCAATCCGTCCATGCCCAATTCGCTGACCTGTGCGGCGGCCAGTTCCAGCGCCAGCGGAATGCCGTCCAGGCGCTGGCAGATTTCGATCGCCTGCGGTAGCTCGGCGCGACTCAGTTGAAAGCTTTCCCGCGCCGCGGTGGCGCGCTCGACAAACAGTTGTAGCGCAGCAAAGCCCAGCGCCTGAGCCGGCTCCATCGGCGTCGACATGGACGGGCATTCGAGCGATTCCAGACGCTGCACGAATTCGCCCTCCGCGCGCAGGCTCTCGCGGCTGGTGGCGAGGATATGCACCTTTGGCGCTCCCCGCAGAATCTGCTCGCTGAGCGACGCGACCGCATCGATCAAGTGCTCGCAGTTGTCGATCACCAACAACATTTGCCGTTCTCGCAGGCCGTCGACCAGACTAGCCTGCGCATCGCCTTCTGGCGCGGACAGATCAAGTAGCGTCGCCAGATGCGAGCCGATCAGCGCGGGATCGGCGATGGGCGCCAAGTCCACCAGGCGGATGCCGTCGCGATACTGGTCGAGCAATTGTTCGGCGACGCGCAGGGCGACGGTGGTCTTGCCGATGCCGCCGGGACCGACCAGAGTGATGCAGCGTCGGCGCGGCAGTTGCGCGATCAGGTGATCGATCACGGGCTGGCGCCCAATCATTCGCGTACGGCGCAGCGGCAGGTTGTGTCTGGCGACGGGCATCGCCGGTTTTTGTTCGATGCTGTCGAGCACGATCGGTGCGACAAAACTGTAGCCGCGCTGCGCCACGGTGACTATGTAGCGCTGACCGTTCTGTCCGTCGCCCAGCGCTTTGCGCAGGGCCGCCATGTGCACGCGCAGATTGATGTCTTCGACGACGCTGTCTGGCCAGACGCCGGCCATCAATTGCTGTTTGCTCACCACTTCACCGGCGTGGGCCAGCAAAATCAGGAGGATATCCATCGCCCGCCGTCCCAGGCGCAGAGGCTGTTGGCCTTCAATTAGCAGTCGTTGGCCGGGATGAATCCGATAGGGGCCAAACGCAATGGCCTGATTCGGGGAGAAACTCAACAGCGCGCTCCTGCGGTGATGCGGCGGACAGGGCGAATCAGTCCCTGGCGCATGCGCAGGCCGTCTGATCCGGGGTGTCCGGGCATAATCCTCAGGTTTGAGCATCAGTGCAACGGGTGGCGTAACGGCAGCAGTCAAAACACCGCAGGCTGCGCTGCGTTGTTTTTCGGCTTGCCCATGACTCGACAGCGCCAGGCGAAGGGATTGATGCCCTCGCTGCGGGTGAACATGTGGCAGAAGTGCGCCTGATCGCAGAAGCCGCATTCGAGGCTGATTTGCGTCAGGCTCAAGTCGGTGTGCTGGATCAGCAACTTGGCCCGGGCCAGGCGCTGGGCGCGGATCCAGTCCTGTGGCGACAGGCCGGTGCTGCATTTGAATGCACGGGAGAAGTGACTGCGCGACAGTGCACATGCCCGGGCCAGCTCAGCCACTTCCAGGCTTTCGCCCAGTCGATCGAGGATCAACTGTTTGATCTGGCGTTCGCGCTGCGGACTGAGTCCGCCAGTCGTGTTTTTCCGCGGTCCGCAGGCAGGGGCGAGGGCGACGGTTTGCTGTAGATAAGCCATGGCCAAGGTCCGTGTCGGTGGGGAATACACGGTCGGCGCATTCCCTCAGGTCAAAAAAGCAACGCTGCGCAGAGGGCTTCATTGTTGGGCGAGGGCTTGAGGCTGACGAGTTAATCGTTGTTAATTTCCTCGCTCAGGCTGGAACTCAGCACATCCTTGCAAGTCAGCGCCCGGTGCTTTGCGCGACGATGTCGACAAAGCACGGCCGCCGTTGGCCAGGTTCAAAGGGGAATGCAATGAAAGGCTTGGTGAAAGCAGCAACGGCCCTGGCGGTCATGCTGGCAATGTCCGGCGCGATGGCGCAGGCACCGCAGGTGGGCACTCAGGCGCCGGGTTATTTCCGCTTGGCGGTGGGCGATTACGAAGTCACCGCGTTGTTCGACGGTTACAACGATTTGTCGCCGAAGTTGTTGCAGGGCATGAGCCAGAGTCAGATTCGCGCGCTGCTCGCACGCCGTTCGATTGAAACCCCGGGCGTGCAGACGGCGTTCAATGCCTTTCTGGTCAACACCGGCACGCAACTGATTCTGGTCGACACCGGCGCAGGGCAGTGCATCGGCGCCACCGCAGGCCAACTCTCGGCCAACATGCAGGCCGCCGGTTACAAGCCTGAGCAGGTCGACACAATTTTGCTGACCCACCTGCACCTCGATCACGTCTGCGGTCTGGTCGATGCAGAGAAGAAGCCGCTGTTCGCCAATGCCACCGTCTATGCGGCCAAGGCAGAGGCCGATTACTGGCTTGATCCGGCAGCACTGGCCAAGGCCCCGGCGGGAGCCAAAGAGTTTTTCAAAATTGCCCAGGATTCGACGGCGCCCTACGTTGCCGCTGGCCGCTTCAAGATGTTTGCCGCCGGGCAGTCGCCATTGCCGGGACTGGTCGAAGCAACCCTCGAAGCCGGGCACACCCCGGGCAGCACCACGTACCGCTTCACCTCGCAGCAGCAGAGCATCGTGTTCATGGGCGATCTGGTGCACAACCTGGCGGTGCAGTTCTTGCACCCGGAAGTCTCGATCGGTTTCGACGTCAACAGTCAGCAAGCGATCGCCAGTCGGCAGGCAGTGTTCAGTGCTGCGGCAGCGAGCAAGACCTGGGTGACGGCAGCGCATCTGCCGTTCCCGGGCATCGGCCACATCGCCGCCGAGGGCAAGCATTTCCAGTGGGTGCCGGTGGAGTACGGCCCTTACAAACGCGCGGCGAAAGTGCCGTTGATCGAGTAAAGTGCCCAGCGCCAGTGGCATAAAGCGTCTGACACCGATAAGGAAACCACGCCCATGAACCGTAACGATCTGCGCCGCGTCGACATGAACCTGCTGGTGATTTTCGAAGCGTTGATGTTCGAAAAGAATCTGACCCGTGTGGCGGAAAAACTGTTCATGGGCCAGCCGGCGGTCAGTGCTGCGCTGGGGCGCTTGCGTGATCTGTTCGACGATCCGTTGCTGCTGCGCAACGGTCGCGGTATGGAACCGACGGCGCGGGCGCTGGCGATCCTCAAGGAGCTGCAACCGGCGATGGACGTGATTTCCGGCGCAGTCAGCCGCGCCAAGGAATTCGAACCGGCGAGCAGTTGCGATGTGTTTCGCATCGGTCTGTCGGACGACGCCGAGTTCGGTCTGTTTCCGCCGCTGTTGCGCCAGCTTCAGCAGGAGGCGCCGGGGATTGTCGTGGTGGTACGCCGCGCCAACTACCTGTTGATGCCGGCGCTGTTGGCTTCGGGGGAAATCTCCGTGGGCGTCAGCTACACCACGGATCTGCCGGCCAATGCCAAGCGCAAGAAGCTGCGTGATATTCCCTGCAAAGTGCTGCGCGGCGACGACCGTCCGGGGCCGCTGACGCTGGACGAATATTGCGCGCGTCCGCATGCGATGGTGTCGTTCTCCGGTGATCTGAGCGGCAATATCGACCTGGATCTGGCCAAGATCGGCCGCTGCCGCCGGGTGGTTCTTGGTGTGCCGCAGTTCAGCGGCTTGCGCGCCTTGCTCGCCGGTACCGAGATGATCGCCACGGTGCCGGATTACGCCGCCTGTGCCCTTGTTGAAGGCTGCGCACTGCGTGCCGAAGACCCGCCATTCCCGATCGATGCCGCGCAATTGTCGATGGCGTGGAGCGGGGTGCACGACAACGACCCGGCAGAGAAATGGCTGCGCTCGCGCATTAGCCAGTTCATGGCGGCGCCGCTGGGTATTCAGGCGATATAGATCCCAGCGCCGATCTCCGATGCTGATCATTCCCACGCGCAGCAAAGGAATGCCTCAACGAACGCTTCGCGTTCGGCGTTGGATGGGACGCGGAGCGTCCCGAGCTGCATTCCCACGCAGAGCGTGGGAACGATCAAGCACAGGGAATTCTGTGGTCTGAAAAGCAACTAAGCACACCCATCCAATTTCTTCCGCGCCGGCCTTGGCATGATTCCCGTCAATGACATTCAAAGGGTCGGGTCATGATTGCTACGAGGGATGAACAGGCGCGCGACATCGGGTTGCTGTTCCTGCGGGTCAGCGGCGGGTTGTTTCTGTTGTGGGTGCACGGCTTACCGAAGTTGCTGGACTTCACCGCGCAGTTGCAACTGATCGAAGACCCGTTCCATCTCGGCGCCCACCTGACCCTGATCCTGGCGATTTTCGCCGAAGTCCTCTGCCCGTTGCTGATCGTCGCCGGTGTGCTGGCGCGTTTGGCCTGCTTGCCTATTCTCTTTGTACTGCTCGTGGCGCTGCTGGTCGTGCATCCGCAATGGAGTGTGGCTGAAGGGCAGTTTGGCTGGTTGCTATTGATTCTTTTCACCACCGTATTGATCGCCGGGCCCGGACGGCTGGCGATTCCTGTTCGTTTGCCCGGAGTGCTGCGTTATGCCTGAAGTCCTCAATTCACAAGCACCGGGGGCCGATGAGACCGTCACGTTGATCATCAAACACTCGGTCAAAACCGGTTTCGAATCGGCGTATGAAGCATGGCTGCGCAACATCGTGCGCGTCGCCGGCCAGCGGGAAGGGCATTTGGGTGTGGACGTGGTGCGCGGCAAGCGCGGGCGTCTGGATTTCTACACGTGCGTATTGCGCTTCAGCTCCACCGAAGCGATGCAGGGCTGGCTGGAATCCTCCGAGCGTCAGGCGCTGGTGGCTGAAGCCGCACCGATGCTGGCCGATGGCGATCAGACCGAAGTCGCGCCGGTCAATGAATTCTGGTTCACACCGCTGGCCGAAGCCGGCTCGCCACCGCCGCGCTGGAAGCAGGCTGTCGTCACGCTGTTGGTGATTCTGCCGCACACCCTGCTGGTGCCGCTGATCTGGGGCCCGCTGCTGGCGCTGCATCCGCTTCTGTCCAACTACGTGGTCGCCACGTTCCTGATCACCCTGACCATCGTCCTCTCGGTGGTCTACGTGGTGATGCCGCCGGTTACCCGTTTGTTCACCCCGTGGCTGGAAGCCAGCCAGGCCCATGAACACCTCGATTCCCAAGAAACCTCGCCGCGTTGAGCGGGGTTTGCTTCTTTTCACTTTCGCTTGAGGAACTGCGATGAGCGCCGATCTGATTTTATTCAATGGCCAGTTTCATACCGTAGACCGGGAAAAACCACTGGCCAGTGCGGTGGCGATCAAGGACGGCCGCTTCGTTGCCGTCGGTAACGATGCCGAGGCCATGGCCCTCAAGGGCAGCGCCACACAAGTGGTCGACATGAAGGGCCGCTGCGTCATCCCTGGCCTCAACGACTCGCACCTGCACCTGATTCGTGGCGGTTTGAACTACAACCTCGAACTGCGCTGGGAAGGTGTGCCATCGCTCGCCGACGCGCTGCGTATGCTCAAAGACCAGGCCGATCGCACGCCGACCCCGCAGTGGGTGCGCGTGGTCGGTGGCTGGAACGAATTCCAGTTCGCCGAAAAACGCATGCCGACCCTGGAAGAAATCAACCAGGCCGCGCCGGATACTCCGGTGTTCATCCTGCACCTCTACGACCGTGCGCTGCTCAACCGCGCCGCCCTGCGCGTGGCCGGTTACACCCGCGACACGCCGAACCCGCCGGGCGGCGAGATCGTGCGCGACAGCAACGGCAACCCGACCGGCATGCTGGTCGCGCGGCCGAACGCGATGATTCTCTACTCGACCCTGGCCAAAGGGCCGAAGCTGCCGCTGGAATATCAGGTCAACTCGACCCGCCAGTTCATGCGTGAACTCAATCGCCTCGGCCTGACTAGTGCAATCGACGCCGGCGGTGGTTTCCAGAACTATCCGGACGATTACCAGGTGATCGAGCAACTGGCCAAAGACGATCAGTTGACCGTACGCATCGCCTACAACCTGTTCACCCAGAAGCCGAAAGAAGAGCTGACCGATTTCCAGAACTGGACCGGCAGCGTCAAGTTGCATCAGGGCGACGACTACCTGCGCCACAACGGCGCCGGCGAAATGCTGGTGTTCTCCGCCGCCGACTTCGAAGACTTCCTCGAACCGCGCCCGGACCTGCCGCAGACCATGGAGCAGGAACTGGAACCGGTGGTGCGCCACCTCGTTGAGCAGCGCTGGCCGTTCCGTCTGCACGCCACGTACAACGAATCGATCAGCCGCATGCTCGATGTGTTCGAGAAGGTCAACCGCGACATTCCGTTCAACGGTCTGCCGTGGTTCTTCGACCACGCTGAAACCATCACTCCGCAAAACATCGAGCGCGTGAAAGCGCTGGGCGGCGGCATCGCGATTCAGGATCGCATGGCGTTCCAGGGTGAATACTTCGTCGATCGCTACGGCAAACAAGCTGCCGAAGCCACGCCACCGATCAAGCGCATGCTCGCCGAAGGCGTGCCGGTCGGCGCCGGCACCGACGCCACGCGCGTGTCCAGCTACAACCCGTGGACCTCGCTGTACTGGATGGTCAGTGGCCGTACCGTTGGCGGTCTGGCGCTTTACGAAGAAGGTCTGCCACGCAGCACTGCACTGGAGCTGTTCACCCATGGCAGCGCCTGGTTCTCCTCGGAGCAGGGCAAGAAGGGCCAGATCCGCGTCGGCCAACTGGCAGACCTGGCGGCACTGAGCGCGGACTTCTTCAACGTTGAAGAGGAAGCGATCAAGTGGATCGAGTCGGTGATGACCGTGGTCGGCGGCAAGATCGTCTACGCCGCCGGCGACTTCGAAGACCTCGGCCCGCGTTCGATTCCGGTGCTGCCGGACTGGTCGCCAGTGGTCAAAGTACCGGGCCACTGGCGCCCGAACTCGCCACTGCAGGCGCAGGTGCACCAGTGCAGCGGGCCGTGCGCCGTGCACACCCACAGCCATGAAAAAGCGCGGATGTCGAATGCGCCGGTCAGCGATTTCGCCGGTTTCTGGGGCGCATTCGGCTGTTCCTGCTTCGCGTTCTGAGTTTGAAAAAAGCGCCGGTCATCGGGGCCGGCGCTTCCCGCAACAACCATCCATCCAGGAGTTTTGCCATGAGCGTTCCTTACAAGCGTCTGAACAAAGATGATGCCGTCGTCCTGCTGGTCGACCACCAGACCGGTCTGATCTCGCTGGTGCAGGATTTCTCGCCGAACGAGTTCAAGAACAACGTGCTGGCACTGGGCGACATCGCCAAGTTCTTCAAGCTGCCGACCATTCTGACCACCAGCTTCGACGCAGGTCCAAACGGCCCGATCGTGCCCGAGCTGCTCGAGCAATTCCCTGACGCGCCGTTCATCCAGCGTCCAGGCCAGATCAACGCCTGGGACAACGAAGACTTCGTCAAAGCGATCAAGGCCACCGGCCGCAAGCAACTGATCATCGCCGGTGTCGTGACCGACGTTTGCGTAGCTTTCCCGACCCTGTCGGCGATCGCTGAAGGCTTCGAAGTGTTCGTCGTCACCGACTCGTCGGGTACCTTCAACACCACCGTGCAACAAGCAGCGTGGGCGCGGATGTCCGCCGCCGGTGCACATCTGATGAACTGGTTCGCTGTGGCCTGCGAGCTGCAGGGCGACTGGCGCAACGACATGGAAGGTCTGGCGCATCTGCTGTCCGAGCGTCTGCCCAACTATCGCAACCTGATCAACAGCTACACCAAGTTCACTGCCAAGTAATCTGGTCGAAAGTCAAAAGCCCCTCACCCTAGCCCTCTCCCGGAGGGAGAGGGGACTGACAGCGTTGTTTGCTAGAGTTGCATCGACCTGCAATACCGAGCCGAGCTCCGCTCTTGAAACGCATGGAGATCGGCTCCCTTTCACCCTCGCCCCCTTAGGGGGAGAGGGCTGGGGTGAGGGGGTGAGCTTTTGATCTTCAAAGTTTCAGATCAGCGTTTTTGCAACCAACCCAAGAAACCACCTTTTTTCACCGCCACCGGTTTGGCCATCAACGCGAGGCGACTGTTCTGCTGACGCACCGCCTGCAACTTGTTCAAGGCCCGGCCGACTTCGCTGCGCTTGTCCATGCACTCACGGGTCAACTGTTTGTCGAGACGATAGATGATGCTCGACGTCAGCGCTGTGAACGTCGCCTGCGACGGAGTATCGGCAAGAATGCTCTGTTCGCCCATGACTTCGCTCGGCCCCATGCGCCCGGCCTCGGTCTGGCCATTGCCGTCCGGCACCGTCGCGCTGACCACGCCCGTGGCGATCACGAACAGACTGTCCGGCACCTCGTCCAGATCCAGCACCACCTGACCGGCCGTGTACTGCTGCGCGACCATCGACTCAGCGAGGCGATCGCGTTCTTCACTGCTCAGCGAGCGGAAAATCTTCACCTCATCCAGCAATGCACGAGCACGGCTCGACGGTTCGATCACGCCGTCGGGATGGCGCGAAATACCCGCCGCTTCGAGATGGCGGTGGGCGAGGTCGAACAGTTGATTGCGCACTTCGCTCTTCTTGCCCAGCTCGGCGATGAAACCGCTGGCAACGTATTCCGACATGGTTTCGCCGGCCTCTTTGAGCACGGCTTTCGGCGGCGGGCTGAGCAGCAGCGAACTGCTGCCCTGCAAGGTGCGATCAAGGGCATCCAGTACCCGCCGCGGGCGAATGTGGTTCGGCACCTTGATACTGATCGAGACGCCGTGCATGTTGCTCGGCCGGCTGAGGTTGACGATTTTCGCCTTGGCCGCCACCGAGTTCGGTACCACGGCCATGGTGCCGGCGCTGGTCAGCAGGTGCGTGGCGCGCCAGTCGATATCGAAGACCTTGCCTTCGACGCCGTCGATCATCACCAGATCGTCCACCTGATACGGCTTGGTGGTGTTGAGGACGATGCCGGAAAACACGTCGGCGAGGGTGCTTTGCAGCGCCAGACCGACCACGATGGCGACTACCCCGGAAGTCGCCAGCAGACCTTTGACTGGCAGCTCCAGCACGTAACCGGCTGCCGCAACAATGGCGACCAGAAACACCAGCGCGCCGATGACATCCTGCAACAAGCGTCCGCTGTGACCGATGCGGCGCATCAGCGCCAGGCCGATCACTTCGGTCAGCACCCGTGCTGCGTACAACCACCAGAGAATCCCCAGCGCCGTCGCCCCCAGTTGTGCCACGCGATCATCAGCGAACAGCGGAGCCTGCAACGGGCTGACACCGGCATTGATCACCAGCGCGCTGAACGCCAGAAACAGCGCCAGACGCACGCCGACTCGCGGCGCGCGGTGGCTGAAGGGCGAGAAGTGCCAGAGTGCGGCGTCGAGCAGGAGCAGGACGGCGCTCCAGGACAGCAGGTGGGCGTAGAAAAGAGTCATGACCGGTACTCCGCGACGCTGGTGAGAAAAAAGATCGCAGCCTGCGGCAGTTCCTACAGGGAATCGTATTCCAGGGTAGGCGCTGCCGCAGGTTGCGATCTTTTGCTTTTATGGATTCAGATGAGTCTTCAGTTCAGCCGCCGCCTGACGCACCGCGGCTTTGACTTCCGGAATCTGGCTCAGCGGATTGAGCAGACCAAAGTCATGAATCATCCCGTTGTAACGCACCGAGGTCACCGGCACGCCGGCCGCATCCAGATGCCGCGCATAACCTTCGCCTTCATCACGCAGCACGTCGAACTCGGCGGTCTGCACCAGGGCAGCGGGCAGGCCCTTGAGCTGTTCGGCGCTGGCTTTGAGCGGCGAGGCATGGATCTGCGCACGCTCGGCCGGGTTGGTGGTGTAGTTGTCCCAGAACCACTGCATCATGCCCTTGGTAAGGAAGTGTCCCTCGGCAAATTGCTGGTAAGAACCGTCGTCGAATTGCGCATTGGTCACCGGCCACATCAACAGTTGGAAGCGCAGGGCAGGGGTTTTCTGCTCCTTGGCCATCAACGCCACGACCGCCGCCATGTTGCCGCCGACGCTGTTGCCGGCCACTGCCAGACGTTTGCCATCGACACCGATGTCCTTGCCGTGCTCGGCCACCCATTTCGTCGCGGCGTAAGCCTGATTGATCGCGGTCGGGTACTGCGCTTCCGGCGATGGCGTGTAATCGACATACACCGCAACAGCGCCCGAGCCGACCACCAGATCACGGATCAGGCGCTGGTGCGTCGGGAAGTCACCCAGTACCCAGCCGCCACCGTGGAAGAACATGAACACCGGCAACTCGCCTTTGACCTTGGTCGGGCGCACCACTTTCAGGTTGAGGGTCTGGCCATCGACCTTGATCGCCTTGTCGCTGACCTCCACACCGGACAGATCAACCTTCACCGAAGCCTGCGCACCGGTCAGCACCGCACGGGCGTCTTTCGGGCTCAGTTGCTCCAGCGGACGACCACCGCCAGCGGCGAGGGCATCGAGGAACGCTTGGGTGTTGTGTTCGACGCCAGGGCTGCCAGCGGCGAAAGCGCTGCTGACGGAGAGGGCGAGGAGGGACGCGGCGATGGTTTTCTTGACGATGTTCATGGTGGAAATCCTTTTGAATGATTTTGATTTTCTGATCGTTCCCACGCTCTGCGTGGGAATGCAGCCGGGGACGCTCCGCGTCCCAACGATCAGATGGCTGCCTTCGGCAGCTCTTTGTGTTCAGGGTTGTTTTCAAACCGTGAGCACAGATTAATGGGCTGCTGAAAAGCGAAAAAGCGGCTATAAAGCGTTTAACTGTCCACCAGAGAGTGACAATGAACCCGTTCGAAGACATGCGTATTTTTTGCCAGGTGATGGACTCCGGCAGCTTCACCGCTGCGGCCGATCAGTTGGGCCTGTCCAAGCAATTCGTCAGCCGCCGTTTGATGCAACTGGAAGAGCGCCTCGGTGTGCGCTTGTTGAACCGCTCGACCCGCCGCCTCGACGTCACCCCCTTGGGGCAGAGCTATTACGAATCGGCGTTGCGTTTGCTCGGAGAAGTCGAGCAGGTCGAGCAGGGCATCGCCGGCGAAACCGCCGAGCCGCGCGGCACGATTCGCCTCAGCGCGCCGCTGTCGTTCGCGGTGGCGCATCTGGGTTGTCTGCTGCCGTTGTTCCTGCAGCGTTATCGCGAAGTCACCGTCGAGGTCGATTTAAGCGATCGCCCGGTCGACCTGCTCGGCGAAGGTTACGACCTGGCCCTGCGCATCGGCGTGCTGGAAGATTCGACACTGATCGCCCGGCGCATCGCCAGCATCGAACGGGTCTACTGCGCCAGCCCGGCCTACCTCGCCGAACGCGGCACACCACTCAAACCCGAAGACCTGCACAGCCACGATTGCCTGCCTTACGGCCACGGTCGCTCGGTGCAATGGCGCTTCAACGAAGCACCGGGCAAACCGCTGCTGATCAACGTCACCGGGCGCATGCGCGTCAACAACGGCGAACTGCTGCGAGACGCAGCGGTGCAGGGGATGGGCATTACCTATCTGCCAACCTTCATCGTCGGTGCGGCGTTGAAGGACGGGCGGCTGGTGCCGGTGCTGGATGACCTGCGCCCGGAGCCGCTGACCCTGTCGGCGGTTTATCCGCAGCATCGCCAGGCTTCGCGGCCGGTGCAGGCGCTGGTGGAGTTTTTGCGTGAGCGGCTTAACCAGAGTCATGTGAATCTTTGATAGTGGTGCCTACTGGGCAAACAAACGGCGTGTTATCGATCGGGCGAACGTCACACCGTTTTTTCCTGCTATGTCTTTATGGATATTCCTGTCGGGTATGCAAAACGCTAAGTATCTCGATTCGATCCGTCACCTCATAAATCACTACGTAGTTAGGATGTATAACGATTTCCCGGGTGCCGGGAGATCGACCTTTACGGTAGAGATGGGGATGAACGGAGAGTGAGGTTGTGGATTCTTCGATGGATTTCGAGAGACTCACTGCGGCTGCAAAGTTTCTCTAGCCAATGTATCTGAGGATGTTCGAAAGATCGGCCTTGGCTTCGGGCCGCCACTCAATCTGCATCGGCCTTTTTTCGCATGGATTCGATCAAGGCATGCATGTCCGCCATCACGTCCTCATGGGGGAGACTCGGATGGGGATCATCTCTGGACGCCTGCACCTTGGCTCGCAACCAGCGATCATGACTGGCAGCCTGCTTGTCGTTTTCGAACCCTGAATCGTCGGGAAAGATTTTGCCGTCCATAGTGCCTCCGGGTTCAATGCCTGGCAGTCTATTCGGTACAGGGATTGCTGTCGTCGTTGTCTGGATGAACTGCATCTTGGTCGAGCTCCATGAGTACTTGTAGTTCGACAAATCCTAGACTGAGCGCTTCCGACGGCCAACCGACGGAAGATGTAGGAAAACGGTTGGGGTTTCCCGAGTTCCTTCCTTTTTCTGTAGGACTCGCTGAAGAGGACTGCGCAGTGTGATTACAACATTGGAACAACCACCACCCGGGTCTGTTCTAGACTCACGCCGCTCAATCACGAGCCTCACCCGGAGTAGCGCCATGGAAGTGCCCAACCCCAAAACCGCCATCGAAAGCAATCGACAGGCGTGGAACGATTCCGCCCGTCATCATCAGGATTCGCCGGACTGGCAGGCATTGCTCAACGATGTCGCGCAGGCAGAGTTTTGCTGCCTTGATGACACTTTGCGCGGCTTGCTGGACGTCGACGGCAAAGACGTGATTCAACTGGGCTGCAATAACGGTCGGGAGAGCCTGTCGCTGTTTGCGCTGGGTGCCCGCAGTGTCGTCGGCGTCGATCAATCGGCAGCGTTTCTTGAGCAGGCCCGCGAGCTCAACAGCCGCTCGCCGCATACTGCCGAATTCGTCGAGAGCGACATCCACCATCTGCCCGCATCGCTGCATAACCGCTTCGACGTAGCCCTGATTACCATTGGTGTACTCAACTGGATGCCTGACATCGGCGAATTCTTCCATCATGTCGCGCAGGTGCTGAAGCCGGGCGGCAAACTGGTGATCTACGAAACCCATCCTTTTCTGGAAATGGTTGATCCGCAGGCTGAAGATCCCTACCGCCTCGCCAGCTCGTATTTCCGTGTCGAGCCGTTTGTGCAGGAAGAACCGATTGTGTATGTCGGCAAGGTCGAGCAGCCGGCGGCGAAGTCGTACTGGTACGTGCATACGCTGGGCGCGATCTTCAGCGGCGCCATTGGAGCGGGGCTGAGCATCGTTGATTTTCAGGAATATGCGCATTCGAACCGGGAAGAGGTGTATGACTGCTACCTGAACCAGCAGGCGCAGTTGCCGATGTGCTTTAGCCTGGTGGTGAGCAAGGCCTGAGAACCTTTTTTGCGACGGCTGGCCTCTTCGCGAGCAGGCTCGCTCCCACAGGGAAACGCATTCCAGTGTGGGAGCGAGCCTGCTCGCGATGGCGGCCTTGTGACCGCCAGAAAATTCAGGGAACGGCGTGATTGACTACGTGCCCCGGCTGCGCATAAAGATCAATGCCCAACGCATGAATCACCTTCAACACTGTGTCAAAGCGCGGCTTCGCTCCGGGAGCAAAAGCTTTGTACAAACTTTCACGACCCATGCCTGAATTCTTGGCGATCTGCGTCATTCCTCGCGCCTTTAACACGTAGCCGATCGCGCGAAGGAATTCTTCGCTGTCTCCGTCTGCAAGCACCTGTGACAGGTACTCACTGATGGCTTCATCACTGTCGAGCAGCGCGACCATGTCGAAATTCGTCAAAGTCTGGCTCATGGTTAAACCTCCTTTGTCATTTTTTGTGCGCGTCGGATGTCTGCGCTTTGTGAGGATTTGTCGCGCCCGATGTCGTGCTTGACTCTATCCAAGTGGATACAGATAAACAGTCGGCCAAGTCTTTTCCGAATGTTGGAAGTGTCGTCACAGTTTGTAGGCAACCAGCCAATCGCTTGTGAGAGCTGCGGGTGCAGCTACTGGCCTCTTCGCGAGCAGGCTCGCTCCACAGGGAAACGCATTCCAATGTGGGAGCGAGCCTGCTCGCGATGGCGGCGTTGCGACCGCCACATTTCACACGACCGCATCAAGCCTGCGCTGCGGCACTTACCACCGGCCGACCCGGTTTGCGCAGCGGATCCAGGCGTGAGCCTTCATAGCGGGTTTCGCGGAAGAATTTCCAGCGGCCGAACAGGCAGTAGACGTGGGTCACCCGGCCCTGTTCCTGATAGCCCATACGGATATGCAGTTTCAGCGCCGGGATGTTATGGGTTTCACAGACGTCGACGACCTTGGTGCAACCCTGCGCCGCCATCGCTTGCCAAAGTGCAACCTGCACGTCCACCGACAGGCTGCTGCCGAAGTAGGCGCGGATCATTTCGCCGCCGAATTCGAAGAACTCGCCGGGTTTGACCGGGAAAGTGCAGCCGTAATAGTGGCGGTCGTGGTAGTCGCGAATGCTGCCCCAGATAAAGCCCACGGCGTGGCCATCGGCGTCCAGGTACATGTGCCCGGTGTGGCCTTCGGCAGCCAGTTCCGCCATGGTGCCGACACGGTCGCCGAAGTGTTTGCTGAACGCCACGGCATTCTGCGCGGTGATGTCGACTTTGCGCAGGCCTTCATACGGGCGCAGTTTGTGCGGCGGCACCGGGCTGACCAGGTCGCGCTCCATCCACAGCAGTTCCCAGTGGAAGAACACGTAGCGTTTCCACAACGTCCCGACGGTGCGGCTCAGGCCTTTGTGTCTGATGCGATCTTGCACTTTGGTGATGATGCTCATGATGCCCCTCCAGGGTCTTGGCCCGGATGTTGTGGTGAGTGTCGTTACAGCGGTGATTCATTCGAGCGCCGTGGCCCCCTGTGTTTCTTCTCGGTTGAGGTCGGCATACGAGACTCGCGCGACGCCCCTCAAACCCTGTTCGAGTACCTCGCTCAACGACTCGCCGGAGTCGAGATAGGCATCACCGAAATCGACGCCGAGGCGGGTCGGGTGGGCGACGATTTCCAGCACGCCGTCGCTGGGGACGCTGGCATTGCGCACGTCGACCGGGGTGCAGACGTAGTCGGCGGTGACCCGCGCCAGGCTCTGCAAACGGCCATTGAGCAAACCCTTGAATAGGCGCTTGGGCAGCGTGAGGTTGAGCCCGAGGTTGCGCGCCAGCCGGATCGGTACGCCTTGCTCGGCGGCAAACTTCGCGACGATTTCGCCGATCGGCCAGATGTTGTGTACGTGCTGGTGCGAGTCGATATGGCTCGGGCGCATGTCGTGATCGACGCAGCGTTGCCATTGCGCCTGCAACTCGGCGCGCACCGCGTCACGATCTGCGCGACCCAGCCACAGGCTGTGGCGGGGCAGGTTGAGGTCGAACACGCCGTTGCCATCGCAGAAGGTCCGCCGCCCCAGGATCGCCTGGCTCAGAGGGCGTCCGTAGGTCAGGTTGAAGTGCAGGCCGATCCGCCCTTGCAGCGTCGGATGGCGAGCCATGGTGCAGGCGGCTTCAAACGCCGGCATGTTGGCCATGGCCGTGGCTGAGCTGATCAGGCCGGCCTGGAAGGCAGCGAAGATCACTGCGTTTTCGTTGGCGCTGAGACCGAAGTCATCAGCGTTGACTATGACTTGGCGAGGCATGGCCGCCCTCCGGAGTGATTGCGACAGGTTGCACCAGCGCTGCAGGTTTTTTGTTTGCACGGCGGGCCCGCCACTGCTGCACGGCGGGCTTGCAGCGATACCAGATGCGCAGCGCCAGACCCAATGCCAGCCCACTTGGGCGCCACGAATAGAAACTCCAGCGCCAGTGTTCCAGCTGCCCGGTCATGCGTTCGTGCAGTTGATGGCTGGAGTTTTCCAGGCTGACCCGCGAGGCATCGATCCAGTGCCAGTGCTCATCCAGGCCCCAGCGAATCCATTCCTCCAGCAACACCCGGCCACTGCCAAGGTCGGCGTATTGCGGCAGGAAGGCGAGGTTGTAATCGTAGAGCCGGCCCTGTTCGAGCAGGCCGAGGCGATAGCTGATGCAGCGGCCGTTCAGCTCGAGCATCACCACGCGCACTAGGCCTTGGCCGGCGAGGGCGGTGAAGGCGCGTTCGATCCATTGGCGGCTGCGCGCTGTGGCGAAAATACCGACGCCTTCATCGCCTTTCCAGCTCACCGCCTCGACTTCGCTGATGGTCTGCAACAAGGCAGCCATGCTCAGCGCATCTGGAGTGATCCGGCGGATCTGCGCACCGCACGCGGCGATCCGTTTGCGAGCCCGGCGCAGTTTGTAGCGCGGGTCGCCGGAGACTTCCTGATGGTCGGCTTCGCTGATCAGATGCACCGGCACCCGGCAGCTCAGGCGCCGTTCGGCAGTGGAACTGCGCGCCATCCATGCGGTGACGGCACTTTCTTCACCCGCAGGTTCCGACAGCTCATTGAGTTGCAACAGTGCATGGGGCAGGCGCTGGCGAATCAGCAGCAGCGCCTCGTGCATGTCCTCGCCGCCGAGCAGTGACAGCAAAGCCAGACGATCGGCCAGCGGATAACCCAAGTGATGCAAGACCCGAAACGGCACGCCGGCGAAGCGCTCGCGGCTGGCCACCAGCGGCAGGCACAGACGCAGTTCTGCGGCTTCCCAACCGAGCAGAATGTGCAGGCGCTGATCCTCGGCCAAAGCCTGTTCGGCCGCGCACAACCAGCCGAGATTGTTGAACGGCGTATGGTCGCTCACGCCCAGGCGCAGCGTTTCATACGCGGTTGCCGGGAAGTCGGCGGCGCACAGGGACGTGCGCCATTCGAATCGCATCACCATAGGTTCAGGCCGCCGTTGCGTTGACAGGTGGACGGGAAGTTTTACCCAGCGCCGCCAGGCGCGAACCGCTGTAGCGGGTTTCGCGATAGAAGCGCCAGCGACCGAACAGCGTGTAGATATTCATGATCCGCTGTTGTTCGGTATAGCTCATGCGCAGGTGCAGCTTGAGCGCCGGTATGTTGGTCGACTCACAGACATCGACCACTTTGCGGCAGCCCTGGGCGGCCATGGCTTCCCACAGGCGCAATTGCAGGTCCACCGACAGCTCTGTACCCCAGTAGGCCCGGGCCAGTTCGCCACCGAACTCGAAGAACTCACCGGGTTTCACCGGGAACCGGCAGCCGTAGTAATGCCGGTCGAAATAATCCCGCGGCGTACCCCAGATAAACGCTACGGCATCGCCTTGCTCGTCGACATGCATGTGCCCGGTGTGGCCCTCTTTGGCCAGCTCGGCCATCGTGCCGACACGGTCACCAAAGTAACGCGCGAAAGCGCTGGCGTTGTCCGCCGTAATCCTGACCACGCGCAGTGGCGGATAGGGTTTGAGGCGGTGCGGCGGCACCGGGCTGACCAGGTCGCGCTCCATCCACAGCAGTTGCTGATGGGAAAAAATGTACAGTTTGCGGATCTTGCCCAAGGTCGCTCGCAGGCCTTTACGACGAATATGTCCGCTGAGTTTTTGCAAAACATCCATGGTCTCTTCTCCTGATGAGGGTGCCATGCGCGGCATCAAGCCCGCGCGGCAGAGCATCGAAGGGCGGCTCATGAAGCGCTCCAGCTCAGGGCAAACAGGGTTTGTCCCGGCAGTTCGAAACGCACGCGCCCGTTGTCGCAGGCAAACGGTGCGTCGCGGCTGCGATTGTCGGCGCCGAAGTAACGCAGGGCGCCATGGTTCAACGGGCACCTGGCGCCGCTCAGATCGACGCGTTGCAGGCGCGTCCCTTTGTTCACTCCCAGCAACGTGCGCTGCTCGTCGCCGGCCATCGCCAGCACATCCACCTCGAAGGCGTCGTTATCCAGTTGCAGCACTTGGCGCAGCCAGTGGCGGGCGATGAATTGCTGGGCCAGACCGACCGGTTTCAGCTCGAAGCGATCCTCGCCCAATATGCGCAACATGCCTTTGGGGTATTGCGGTTCGTCAGCGGCCTGAAACCAGTTGAGCATGCTCAGCAAGCCGTCCTGCGAGGCGTTGATCACCACCGACGCCCACCACAGCGAGGTGTAGTGGGTTTCCTGATCGTAGGGGCTGAGGCTGGAGCCGCTGGACAGGTTGGTCTGATCGAGCAGCAAGGCCTTGCGCGGCTGACCATTGGCGTCGAGGCCGACCAGTTCGGCGGCGCGCCGCACACTGTCGCGGTAGACGCGGGTGGCGAGCAGATCGCGAATCATCCATTCATGCCAGGCCAGTGCATCGATCTGGTCGGCTGACTCGCTGAGCAGGCGCCGTGCCCAATCGATTCCGCGCTTGTCTGCCGCATTATCGGCGAACGGGCCGTTGACCAGTCGCGAGCTGGCCGGCATGGCGATGCGCACACCGGCGCGGGCGTTGGCCGGGTCGCTGCGCACCTGACGCGCCATGCTGGTGAAAATCGCCTGATATTGCCCATAGCTGGAATAGTTGAGATTGGGTTCGTCGGCAAAGCCGATGTAATGCGTGCCGTTGCCGCCGAGGGCGCGGGTGCTCGCCAGCCAGGCGTCGAGGCCGCTGTTGCTCTGCACGTCGGCGCGCAGATCGGCCTGGCGCTGACTGCCGGCCAGCAGGGTGATGTCGTTGCGGATGCCGAAACGCTGCTGGTACACCCGGCGGAAAGCGTCCTCGAACTGTGGATTCTGCGCCGTGACGTCGACGAAACTGTAATAGCTCGCCGCGGTCGGCTTCAGCGCATCGAGCAGCGCGTGGCTGGCCGCTGGCGGCATCACGTAAGGCAGAGCGATGCCAAGATCCGGCGTGCGTCCGAGGACTTTGTCATGCAGTACCAGCCGCACCTCTGCGACCTCTTCACGCAGCGGTTGCAGTTGCTGCGGATTCTGCGCAAACAGATTGGCTGTGCCGTCGAGCCAGAACGCCGCTTTGCCGCTGCCTTGCAGTTGCAGACGCCAGACCTGCTCGCGGGGGCTGACTGGCAATGCAATCTGATCGAACTGCCAATAGGCGCGATAAGGCTTCAGTGCGAGAGTCAGCGCCTGGTGGTCGCCGATCCGCTGCGCCTGCAACGCGGTGACGCCGCCATGGAATTTGCCGGCGAGCACTGCGCGCTCACCGGCTGCAACTTTGAAATACAGCACGTCGCCATTTTTGCTTTCGGCACTGAAGTGCACTTTGGCCGGGGCAAACAGGGCGACGGTGCGCGCATCGTGTTCGATGCGGTAGTGGCGGAAGCTGTAGCCGGGAATTTCCAGTCGATAACTCGCCGCGCCGGGCAGCAGCGGCCAGGTCTGACTGCCACGGGTTTCGCTGGCCTTGATCAAGCGTTCGCCGAGCAATTTACCGCGACCGTCGAGCAGGTACAGCTGCTCTTCGTTGGCGTCCGCTTGCCACGCCGGGGTCCAGCGCACGGTCACGCTGTCGGGCTGATCGGTTTGCAGAAACAGACTGCCGTCACGAATCTCGCCCCAGCGCATCGACGCCGCCAAAGCGTCCAGCGACAGGCCGAGACCGAACAGCAGGTACCAGCCTTTCATGCGGGTTTCCTCTGCAGCATCGACCACATCGGCAGCACGTCGCGGGGCAGGATGATCAGGGTTTGCCAGAACGGCACAGCGCTCAAACGGCAATACAGCACCAGCATGGCCACGGTCACCGCCAGATAGGCGATCGATGAGGCGGCGGCGGCGCCGACAATGCCGTAGGCCGGAATCAGCACCAGGTTCAGGGCCAGATTGAGCAGCGCGCCCAGGCCCATCAACAACGACACCGAACCGGGGCGATTCTTGCCCAGCAAGTCCAGGCGCAGAATGCTCGCGTAGCACAGACCCAACAGCCCCGGCAGCAACGCCAGCAGCGCCGGGTACGCCGGCTGGTAGGCAGCGCCAAACAGCGTGACGATCAACCATTCGCCGATCACGGCCATACTCAGGCAGGCGCCGAGCATCACCGTCGCGGTCAGGCGCAGCGCCAGCGGAGTGACCTTGTCCATGCCTTCATCCTGTTGCAGCAGGCGTTTCATCAGCGGTGTGGTCACCGCTTCGGGAACGATCAGCAGCAATTCGGCAGCAGCGCTGGCCATGGCGTAATGGCCCAGCGCGGTGCTGCCGAGCAGGGCGCCGATGAACAGGTAATCGGAGCGCAGAATCACTTGCTGGAACAGCAGATCGGGATGGCTGCGCGCGCTGTAGCGCAGCAGCTCCTTCTGGCTGGCGCGATCCCATTGCAGCTGCAATGGCTGCGCCCGCTTCAGCCAGACCCAACCGGCGAGCACCACCAGACTGATTCCGGCCAGCCAACTGATCAGCGCTGCCTCCAGCGCCGCGCTCTGCCACATCCAGAACAGTGCGACGAACAGCAACAGCGGCGCCAGTGATTCGATCAGGCGCAAGACGTTGAATGCGACCACGCCACCCGAGGCGTTGTGCAGCGTCAGCAGGCCGCTTTTCAACACGGTCAACGGCACCGCCAGCAGCAACAGCCAGGCGAGCAGGCCCAGTTGCATGGTCACGTCCAGTTGCGTGCCGAATTCGCGCACCAGCGCCACCACCAGCAAAGTCAGCAAACCGGCCAGCAGACAACCGAACACCAGCACCTGGCTGAGCAACAAACCCATCGGCCGCTGCTTCGCCGCCTGATAACCGACCGCCGAATTCAGACCGCCGCTGGTGGCCGCACTGATCAGATCCGGCAGGGTGCTGAGCAGGGCGAACAGGCCGCGTTCGCTGGGGCCGAGAATCCGCGCGAGCAAGACGTTGCGCAGCAAACGCAAGGCGATCATCGCCAGCTTGGTGCCCATGCTCAGCGCCAGATGCTTGAGGTAGTTGCCTCGGCTCATGGCCGCGCTCCCCGATAGATCCGCCACGACAGCAATTGCGGATGGCGCGCGGTGCGCTGGCTGACGCCAAAACGCGGCAGGTTCAGCGGATCGCCGTCGCCGCGATAGATTCCGGTGCCGGTGCCCAGCGCAAACGGGTAATCGTGGTCCGCGACCTGCTGGCGTACGCGTTCATCGTTGTCGCCGTTGGGGTAGCAATACACCGGTAGAGGTCGGTTGCAGCCGTTGTTCAATGCGTCGCGGCTGCGGCGGATTTCTTCGCTCAGGCGCGCATCATCGAGACCGGTGAGGATTGCGTGGCTGGCGCCGTGCGGGCCGAACCGCACCAGACCGGAGGCTTCCATCGCCCGCACCTGATGCCAATCCAGTGCCTGTGGCAGCGAGTCCTTCGGGCATTCGTCGGTGAGCTCTTCCAGTTCCTGCGGAGCCAGGCTTTTCAGCCCTTGCAGATAATGCAGCAGCGCCAGACTGCGGCGCTCGACATCGATGTCATCAAGCAGCACCGGCAGCGGATGCTTGCGCGCATGCAGGCATTCGATCAGGTGCATGCGGGCTTTATCGCCATGGCTGCCCCAAAGGGTTTCGCCGAGGCTTTCCCACCAGAAGCGCTGGCGGCTGCCGATGAAATCGGTGGAGAGGAAAATGCTCGCCGGCACCTGGTGTTTCTGCAGCAACGGGAAGGCGTTGACTGCGTTGTCACGCCAGCCATCGTCAAAGGTCAGCGCCACCCGTGGGCGCTCGCTGCGCAGGGCGTTGGGCTGGAGAATTTCCATCAGCGGCACGCAATCGAAATGCTTGCGCAGCCACACCAGCAAATGCTCGAACGCTTTCGGTCCGACGCACAGTTCATTGCGGTGCGGCAGGTCGGCGGCGCGGTCGTTGGACAGCACGCGATGCAACATCAGAATCACCCCCGCGCCCTGCAACTGCTGACGGCCCACCGGCGAGTTGAGGTAGAGCCAGCCACTGGTGCTTTTTATCAGTTGTTTGATCGCCATGGCTTCGGTCCTCTTAACGGTTCTGTTCCGGATTCCACTGGGCATACCGCTGGCCGCGCAGGAACTGCCACAGGCCGAGACTCATCCCGGCGAGGGTGACCAGCAGAAACGCGGCGAGGCGGAATGGTTTCGGCAAGCGGTGTTGCGCATCCAGCAGGCCGGCAATTGCCACGCTGTAGCCGAACAGTTGCGCGATCAGGCTCAGGCGATAGAAGCCGTGCTCGTCCCACAGCCAGCAATTGCTCAGCAGCAATGGCAGCAGGAGTACCGGCGCGAGGCGGCGGATCAGTTTGTGGCTGATCAACGCCAGTGAATACAGGCCATGCTTGAGCGGATTGAGCAGCTCGCGGCGCTGGGCCAGGCTTTGCAGGCCGCCGACGGTGACGCGCTGTCGGCGGCGGAACTGTTTGTCCGCCTCGTCGACGCCATGGTCGATAACCTGCGCTTCGGGCACGTAGACGATGCGCTTGCCGGCCACCGGTGCGCAGGTGCTGATGAAGAAATCGTCGTTGACCTCGGCCGGTACGTTCTGGAACAACTCGCGGCGCAGGGCGAGCAGGGCGCCGTCAGCGGAGACCATGCAGCCAGTGCGGTTCTCGACCCGGCGCAACCAGCCTTCGTAATGCCGATACAGGCTGTCGCCGACACTCAAGCCACCACCGGTGACCGGGATCACCATGTGCCCGGCGCAAGCGCCGACCTGCGGATCGCTCAGCGGCGCGAGCAAGTGGCCGAGGGTGTCGCGTGACCATTGGTTGTCGGCATCGGTGAACACCAGAATGTCGCCGGTGCTCAGGGCCGCGCCGGCATTCAGCGTGGCGGCTTTACCTTGACGCGGCAGGTCGAGCACGGTGATGCGCGGATCAATCACCTTGTGCGCGCAGGCCACGGTGTCATCGGTCGAGCCGTCGCTGGCGAGAATGATCTGCAGCGTCGCCGGTTGATAGTCCTGCGCCAGCAGCGTGCGCAACTTGTGCTCGATATGCCGCGCCTCGTTGTGCGCGGCGATGACGATGCTGACGTTCAGCGGCGGTGCCGGCGTGTGTCGCCACGCCGGAAACAGCGGCGCGAGGATCGTCAGCAAAAGCGGGTAGCCGACGTAGGCGTAGACCGGCAGCAACAGGCACATCCAGAAAATGAACTCAGCCACGGGCAGGCCTCCTTGCGTTCCACTGACACAGACTCAAAATGAACGCCGCGCCGGCCAGGTGCAGGCGCAGCCAGTGCAGGCCCCACAGTTGCAGGGTCAGGAGCGGATCACGGTGCTTGAGACTCTGGCGAACGCTCAGTACCAGCCCCGGCATCAGGGTCAGCGTCACCATTAGCGCTGCGTGGTGCGGAAAACCGTCGAGCAGCGCCGAAATCGCCAGAAAGTCCAGCAGCCAGACGAACAACGACAGCATTGGAAAGCGCAGCAGGCGCAGGCTCATGCCATGGGTGCGCAGCAGTTGCAGATGGCTGCCCTGGCGCCACATTTCCTTGCCCATCCATTCGCGCCAGTTCATTTCGTAACCCCAGTGCAGCGCGACCTTGTCATTGACCGACAGCAGACGCGCGCCCTGTTCGTGCAGGCGCAGGGTGAATTCCTTGTCTTCGCCGGTGCGCAGGGTTTCGTTGAAACCGCCGACCTTATCGAACCAGTCGCGACGCATCAGCAGGTTGGAACTGGGCAGCCAATCGACGCTGTGGCTGACGCGGTGCGAGGGCTGCGAAGAGCGGCGTTGCCAGGCCGTGGCGAACCATGGCGCTTCGGCCGGGGTGTGCAGATCCAAGCCGAACACATCGGCCTGGCCACTGGCTTGGATGTCGAACAAGGGCTGCAACCAGGTTTCCGGCATTTCCACGTCGGCGTCGATGAAGGCCAGCCATTCCCCGCTGGCGATCGCCGTGCCGCGATTGCGCAGCGCGCCGATCAACAGCCCCGGCAAACTGAGCACGGTTGCGCCGAACTGCCGGGCAATCTGCGGGCCCTGGTCGTTCGAGCCGTTGTCGACCACGATCAGCTCGCACTCGACATTGGCCGCGTGTGCGGCTTTCTGCGCAGCGAGCAGGGTTCGGCCAATGTGCCGCGCCTCGTTGTACATCGGAATGACGATGCTGATCCGCTTCATGCCTGCGTCTCCGTAGTCAGTGGCGCCTGCTCGGCCTTGATGCGCAGCACGCTGGTCAGCGCCAGCATGATCCACACGTATTTCTGGTTCGGTGCGCTGAGGAACATCAGGAACAGGGTCAGCGACAGAAAGCTCACCCCCAGGTGGGTCATCATGTCTGCCCGATATCCGTCACCGCGCAGCATCCACGCCGCCCGCGCGCGGATCAGGTTGTACAGACCGAGCCCGAGCATGCCGACGAAGAACAGCCCGGCGGGCACGCCCAGTTCGCTGAAGATTTCCAGATAGGTGTTGTGGGCGCGGCGGTACAGGTCGCCGATCTTGCGGTTGGCGGAAAACGCCTTGGCGTAACCGGTGGTCGCGTAATGCAGCGGGAAGGTCCCGGGGCCGGAGCCGAGCACCGGGTGCTCGCGGATCATCTGGCTGCCGACGACGATGTAGGAAGCACGGCGGCCGAGGGATTCGTCCTGCGCCTTGGAGCCGGCGCTGAGGATGCTCAATGATTGGATCCGCGCCATGTAACCGGCCGGCATGGCGTAGATCGCCAGCGGAATCACGATGGCCGCACCGAGCATGACGAAACCCAGGTGCCGTGGGCGGATGTGGGTCAGTTGCGCGCGGTAGTGCCAGATGCCGATGAGCAGACTCAACGCCAATACCACCAGGCCTGAGCGCGATTCGGTCTTGGTCATGCCACCGAGCAACAGCAGGCAGCAAGTGCCCCAGAACAAGCGGTGCAGCAGGTTCGGACTGCGGATCACCAGCAGCAGTCCAAGAGGAATGGCGAAGGCGATCAGCATGGCGAAGGCGTTGGGGTCTTCGAGCAGGCCGGCGGCGCGGCCCTGATCCTGAAACTTCGCCGAGAACATCGCCATGGCGCAGGTCGCCGTGACGGCGAGGGTCACCAGCCGGGCGAACAGGTCGAGGTTCAGTTCGCGGCCGATCAACAACGTAATGACAAACAGCACCAGACCAACGCTGAGCTCGCGCAGGTGCCCCAGCGACATGCCCATGTCATCGGTATTGAGCAAGCTGAGAAAATACAGAACCATGAAGCCGATCAGGCAGTGCCACAGGTTGCTGCGCAGGCGTTGCGACGGAATCTGGTGCAGCGCCAGTTGCAGCATCACGATCACCGCCAGCGAGGCACCGATCAATTTGCTGCCCGACACTGAGCTGTCCTTGAAGAACCCTTCGAACGGCACCAGCGCGGCAATGCCGAGCAGGCCCCAGGTTGGCTTGCGGTACAGAACGGTGAAACCGACCAGACCAATAACCGCCCCCGGCGCCAGATACGGCCAGGGACTGGCCAGCAGACCGAGGCTGACCAGGGCGAACAGACTGACGATCGAGAGCGGGAAAATCATGCGCGTGTCTCCCGTGCCGTTTGGATGTACAGCTGCGACCAGCGTTCGGCCAATGCCTTGAGGTCGTAGCGCTCCTGTTGGGTGCGTCTGGCGTTGTCGCGCAACTGCGCGGCCAGCTTCGGTTCGGCCAGCAGTGTGTCGAGCTGGCGGGCGAGGGCGGCGGTATCCGTCGGCGCCGCGAGCAGGCCGTTGTGGCGATCCTGCAAGACATCCGGAATACCACCGACCGCGAACGCCACCACCGGCACGCCGGCCTGCATCGCTTCGAGCAGAATCATCGGCGTGCCCTCGGTGCGCGAGCTGATCACCAGCGCATCGAGTTGCTGCCACCAGCCTTGCATCGCCGTCTGGTAGCCCGGCAGGCGAATCCGCTGCTGCAACCCGGCAGCATCGATGCGCGCCTGCAAGGCCTCGCGTTCCGGGCCGTCGCCGAGCATCACTGCGTCCAGTTGCGGATGCTGGTGACACAACGCAATCAGCGCATCGAGAAACAGATCCGGGCCTTTTTCACTGCTCAACCGCCCGACGTAACCGGCCAGCCAGCGTTGCCGCTCCGCCACCGGCTGCATTGCCGGTGCTGCCGGCAAACCGTTGGGAATCACCTGCAACTTTTCCGCGCTCACGCTGGCCTTCAGATGCAGCGTGGCGATGCTTTGTGCCACGCAAACCACCCGTTTCACCGACGCCGTGCGGCACAGTTGCAGGCTGAGCCAGGTGTAGAACTTCTGCTTGCGACTGCGCGGCGTGAAGCCGTGCTGGGTGATCACCAGCGGCACGCGCAACAGCGTGGCGCCGAGCCAGCCGAACAACAGGCCTTTGAAGTTGTGAGTGTTGAGCAACGGCTTGTCGCCCCGGCGCTGACGCAAGTGCCGCAACAGCTCGCCCAGCCCTGAACAAGCGCGAGCGTCCACCCCGGCTTCACGAAAGCGCGCGATCAGTTCTGGCGCTGCGTCGAGGAACAGCACCTGGTGCTGCCCCGGCGTGGTTAGGCAATGATCCAGCAACATTCGCTCGGCCCCGTAGAAGCCGCCGCTGCTGAGCAAATGAATGATCGGCAGGGCGACGATTGGGGTGGACACCGCGTTCAATTGCGCACCCAGTGAACCAGGCTCGGCATGGTCCAGCTCTTGTGCGGATTGCCCGGCTGCGACGTTTCTTCGTTGAGCACCAACAGCACCGGCAGGCCCAGCTCATGGCTGATTTGCGCAGGATGTTTGAAGCGATGGTCGAAGAACTCACGCACGTAGACGAACGCGATTGCCAGCAGCAGCCCGGTGAACAGCCCGAAAGGGATGATCAGCAGCGGTTTCGGGAACGCTGCCTCGGTCGGTTCGAACGGCGGGCTGAGTACCCGGGCGTTGGACAGGTCATCGTTGAGCGAGCGCGTTGTGCTGCTTTCGGCAAAGCGCTGGGCATAGGTCGAGAACGCTGCGTGCAGCGCATCGATCTCGGTGTCCATCTGGCGCAGTTTGCTCTGGGTCTGCTGCAAGTCGCGGATGCGGTTCTTGAACTCGGCGATGCGTGCGGTTTTCTGCTCGATCACCTGCTTGACCACGGCCAGGTCGGCGGTGCGTTCCTGGATGCGGTTGCTCACCACTTTGAGAAACTGCTGACGGGTGCGGGCGATCTGCTCGCGGGTCAACAGCATCGGTTCGCTGCCGGGCTGGAAAACCGCCAGATCGTTCATGTAGCGGCTGACCTGGCTGGTCAGTTGCTCGCCCATCTGTTTGATTTCCCGGTCCTCGAACGCCACGTTGTCGACGGTGGTGGTGAAGGTGTAGGGGAAGGTGTAGTCGTTGAGCTTGCTGCTGCTGGCGGCGGCGAGCGCGGTTTTCAAATACTCGAGCCAACGCTGGCTTTGCAGCAGGCGATCCTGATACAGGTTCAGCGCCTGTTCTTCAGTGTTGATGGCGTTGAGGCGGAAGGTGATTTCCTCCTTCGGATCCGCCGCGCCGACATTTTCCAGCAGCGCTTGGCGGTTACCTTCCAGACCATCGAGCCGCACTTGATACTGGTGCTTTTTGGTTTCGTAGAACGACTGCGGCAAATCGATCGATTGCAGGGCCTGACGGCTCACCAGGTAGTTCTGCAGCAGGGCGCTGACAAACGTCGTGCCTTGCTGCGGATCCGGGAAGCTGTAGGTGATCGAGATCACGTTGGAGCCGGGCAGGGTCTCGATTTTCAGGCTGTCGACGGCTTGCTGGGTCAGGGCGTCGAGGGTGGTGTCACGCACCGGATCGGTTTCCATGCCGAGCCCGTTGCGCAGCGGGTTGATGACGTACTCGCGCAGCGGTGTCGAGACGTAGCGCTTGAACGGTTCGCCAAGCAACTTGGCGAACACCCCGGGTGGCGGGCTGTATTCACCGTTGTCGCGCAGTTCGCTGATGGTCTGACGGATAAGTGCTGGCGAGCGGAGGATGTTGCTCTCGGTTTCCATGTCCGCCAGCGACGGCGGAATGAACGTGGCGTTGTCCACCGTGAGCGACGTGGTGGCGTCACCCTGAGAGAGTTTTTTCGACTGCACGATGACCTGCGCGGTGATATCGAAGCTCTGTTTGAGCAGCAGCGGCAGGAGCAGGGCGATGACTGCAAAGGTCAGGAAGACGCGCTTCACCAGTTGCTTGTTGGCGAAGAAAATCCTGAAGAACTCATGCAGGTAGTTTTCCTTTGGGTTCATGTCGGTCACCTGTGAGTTAGTTGTCACTGTCTTTGTTGTCGACGCGGTAGCCGAAGCTGAAACCGACGCCCTGGAACAGCACCACATCAGCCAGTTGGCGGGCGAGTTCGCCGGCGCTGGCCAGTTTGGTTTTTGGCACGTAGAGCATGTCGTCCGGTTGCAGGTAAGCGATTTGCGGGGCATCGCCGGACAGGGCTTTTTCGACGTCGTAGCGCACCGCTTTCACCTGATTGCCGTTGCGCCGCATGATCACCACCGAATCCAGCCGCGCCTTGACGTTGGTACCGCGCGCCAGAGTCAGCGCCTCGAGCACCGACACCGGCCGGCGTATCGGATACGAGCCCGGTTGTGCGACTTCACCCAGCACGTAGATCTCGTTGCCGGCGGTGGACTTGAGCAGCACGTCCACAGTCATCCGGCCCGGCAGTTGCGCGTACTTTTTGTTGAGGAAGGTTTCCAGTTGATTGACGGTCATGCCTTGCAGCGGCACGGCGCCGATTTCCGGAAAACTCGCGTAACCGTCAGTGCCGACGGTGATCTCCCGGCTCATGCCGGTGGCCGGGTGATTGAGGGCGCTTTTCAGGTTCTGCTCGTTGCTCAGCGGGCTGATGATCTGCACGGTGAGCTGATTGCGGTTGGGCTGGAACAGCTGTTTGCGCTGATAGACGCGCTGGATTTCCTGACGGGCTTCTTCGCTGGTCAGCCCGGCGATTTTCACCGAGGTGTTGGCGCCAGGCAGTTCGATGGTGCCGTCGGGCAGCACCAGTTGATTGCCGTTGAGCTGGCTGGCGGCGGTGAAATTCAGGCCGATCTGGTCGCCCGATTGCACGCGGTAGGCGTCCGAACCGCTGGTGCTGATATGGAAGATCACGTCCAGCACATCCTGCGGGCGCAGGGTCTGCTCGATCTTCGGCATATCGGTCGCCTGGGCGTTGGCCGGGGAAGCGGTGAGAATATTCACCGGCATGTTCTGGGTGTCGGAAGTGCTGGAGCAGCCCGCAAGCGGCAGCAACAGCAGGACAAGCATTCTGGCGTTCATGGCGTCATCCTTTGCGTTCGCTTACAGGTTTTTGTAAAGCCATTTGGGCATGTAGTACTTGCGCCGGTTGAACACGCTGCCGACCACTTTCGCCCCGGCCTGAGTCAGGCGTTGCACAGCGGCCTGGGCGACTTCCCAGCGGGTGTCTTCGGCGCGCACGACAAACACCACGCCGTCGACCTGAGTGCTGATGACCAGGGTGTCGGCGGCGGAATACACCGCGTCGCCGTCGATCACCACAAAGCGGTACTGGCTGCCCAACTGGTCGAGCAACGGGCTCAGGCGCTCGGCGGTCAGGTGTTCCAGCGTGCGGATCGGCCGGCCGTTGGGCAGCACATGGAAGGGCAGGCTCGAGACCTGCACCACGCAGTCCTGCAACAGCGGCGGGTTGCCCGGGTTGAACAGCAGGTCGCGCAGGCCGCGCTCCTTGCCGAGGTTCATCTGCTGGGTGAGGTTGTTCGCCGACTGGCTGGCATCGACCAGCAGCACCTGGCCGCTGCTCATCTGCGCCAGTTGACTGGCCAGTGCCAGAGCGCTGGTGGTGGTGCCGGCGCCGGGGTTGGCGGCGGTCAGGAACAGAATGCGCAGATCGAGATCCAGCACGGTCGAAGTCAGATTCGATTCGCTGGGGCTGGCGATGCTCAGGCTTTTATTGGTTGAACCGTCCATTAGCTTGCTCCGTGGCCGCTGAATACTTTGAAGGGGGTTTTCAACAGAATCTTCAGATCAAGCAGAAGGCTCTGCTCGGCGATGTAGCTGAGGTCCAACTCAACGCGCTGGTCGAAGTCGATGTTGCTGCGTCCGGAGATCTGCCACAGACCGGTCATGCCGGGGTAGATCGCCAGACGCGCGAGGTGATTGTCCTTGTAGCGGTAAGCGTTGAACGAGGTCGGGCGAGGGCCGACCAGGCGCATGTCGCCGGTCACCACGTTGATCAGGTTGGGCAGCTCATCGAGGCTGGTGCGCCGCAGGAAACTGCCGATGCCGGTGACGCGCGGGTCCTTGTCGATCTTGAAGTCGATGGCGTCTGCCCCGTGCTTGTTCAGGTGGCGCAGCGACTCTTTGAGTTCTTCGGCGTTGCTGACCATGGTGCGGAACTTGAACATGCCGAACTTGCGCCCGCGATAACCGGTGCGTTTCTGCACGAACAGCACCGGCCCCGGGCTGGTGAGCTTGATGGCCAGGGCCAGACCCAGCAGCACTGGCGAGATCAGCACGAGAATCGTCAGCGCGCCGAGGCAGGCGACCACCCGATTGGTCCGCGACAGCTGCCATGGGCGGCCGCCATCGCGGCCGCTGAGCCAGCCGCGACCCTGACGGTGGATCGCCGCGTCGAGGCGCATGCGATGTTCCGGGTCGACGCGCTTGTCAGGGCGCATCTGTGCAATCGACACACTTCTTTCATGTCCAGTCATGGCGTCCTCCGCATTCAATCAGCCGCAAGCGGCGCACGGGCAGTGGGGTAGTAGTCGCGGAACCAGGCGATGAAGCGGCCCAGTCCTTCATCCAGTTCTATCCGGGGCTGGAATCCGGTGGCCTGGGCCAGATCGCTGGCCTCGGCGCAGGTGTTGAGCACGTCGCCCGGTTGCAGCGGCAGCAGCTCGACAATGGCTTGCTGATCGAGATGTTTTTCCATCAGCGCGAGGTAGGTTTTCAGCGCGACCGGCTGCTGCCCGCCGATGTTGAACAGGCGCCACGGCGCCATGCTGCTGGCGGGGTCGGGCTGCTCGCGATCCCACTGCGGATTGGCTTGCGGTGGCTGATCGATGAGGCGAGCGATGCTTTCGATGATGTCGTCGATGTAGGTGAAATCGCGCTGGTGCTCGCCGTAATTGAACAGCTTCAGCGGCTCGCCTTCGCTGATCGCCCGGGCGAACTGGATCGGCGACATGTCCGGCCGGCCCCAAGGCCCGTACACGGTGAAAAAACGCAGGCCGGTGCAGGGAATGCCGAACAGATGGCTGTAGCTGTGCGCCATCAGTTCGTTGGCTTTTTTGGTCGCGGCGTACAGCGACAGCGGGTGGTTGACGCCATCCTTGACCGAGTAAGGCGTGTGCTGATTGGCGCCGTACACCGAACTCGACGAGGCGTAGATCAAGTGCTCGACCGGGTGATGCCGGCAGCTCTCGAGAATGTTCAGGAAACCGTTGAGGTTGCTGTCCAGATACGCCCGTGGATTGTCCAGCGAATAACGCACCCCGGCCTGCGCGGCGAGGTGGATCACCACTTGTGGCAGCTCGCGGGCAAACAGCGCATCGATCGCCGAAGCGTGGGCCAGATCCACCGTGGCCAGCGGAAAATCGCCGACCTGCTCGCGCACCCACTGCACGCGGTCGTGCTTGAGCTGCGGGTCGTAGTAGTGGTTGAAATTGTCCAGGCCGACCACCGAATGCCCGTCGCGCAGCAAGCGCAGGACGCAATGAGCACCAATGAAGCCGGCGGCACCGGTCACCAGAATCTTCATGGCCGCAGCCCTTCAGGGGCGATGTGGCGCAGACCGATGCCGCTGTAATGCAGGCCGGCGGCGGCAACCTGTTCCGGGTTGTACAGGTTGCGCCCATCGATGATCACCTTCGAACGCAGTTTCTCGGCGAGCAGCTCGAAATCGACTACGCGGAAGTTTTTCCACTCGGTGCAGATCACCAGCGCGTCGGCGTCTTCGAGGGTGTCGTCGCGGGTCGCGCACAGGTGCAGGTCGTTGCGGTAGCCGTAGATGCGCCGGCACTCGGACATGGCTTCCGGATCGTAGGCCTGCACGCTGGCGCCTTCGGCCCACAACGCGTCCATCAGATAACGGCTCGGGGCTTCGCGCATGTCGTCGGTGTTCGGTTTGAACGCCAGGCCCCAGACCGCAATGGATTTGCCGGCCAGGCCCTGGGGAAACTGCGTGCGCAATTTGCTGAACAGGATGTGCCGCTGGCTGTCGTTGACGTCGGTGACGCTGCGCAGCAATTTCAGCGGCATGCCGTTGTGTTCGGCGGTGTGCAGCAAGGCCCGCAGATCCTTGGGAAAGCACGAGCCACCGAAGCCGCAGCCCGGATAAATGAAGTGGTAGCCGATGCGCGGGTCGGAGCCGATGCCTTTGCGCACCGCTTCGATGTCGGCGCCGAGCAGCTCGGTGAGATTGGCCAGTTCGTTCATGAAACTGATGCGGGTGGCGAGCATCGCGTTGGCCGCGTACTTGGTCAGCTCGGCGCTGCGATTGTCCATGAACATCAGTTTTTCGTGATTGCGGCAGAACGGCGCGTACAGCTCGCTCATCTGCTCGCGGGCAGCGTCGTCGCGGGTGCCGATGATGATCCGGTCCGGGCGCATGCAGTCGGCGAGGGCGCTGCCTTCCTTGAGAAATTCCGGGTTGGATACCACGCGCACCTGCAGCTCGGTTTTGCCGCGCAACAGCAATTCGCTGGTGGCCGTGGCCAGGACCTGATCGGCAGTCCCGACCGGCACCGTGGATTTGATGATCAACGTGCGATCGGCCTCCATCAGGCCGGCGATCTGCCGGGCGACGTTAAGCACATGGCTGAGGTCGGCAGAGCCGTCTTCGTCCGCCGGGGTGCCGACGGCGATGAAAATCAGCTCGGCGTGAGTCACCGCATCACTGGCCTGAGTGCTGAACAACAAGCGCCCGGCCTTGATGTTTTCTTCAAGTGTTGCGGACAGGCCTGGTTCACTGATGGGCGGCACCGCTTGTTGCAGTTGTTTGATCTTGTTCGGATCAATATCAATGCATAAAACCCGATGGCCGACATCGGCAAGTGCAGCGGCTTGTATAAGTCCGACATAGCCAGTGCCAAATACGCTCACGTCCATCTGCGCACCTCAATAAAACCAGAAAAGTTAATTACGGATGAGATTGTTAAAGGGGTATAGCGCAGGGTTTGGAAAGCGTGTCAGCAAAATGACATGTTGCACGGGTATAACACTTGAGGCGTTTTTGGCGATTGGCCATCAAGTCATTGCTGCCATTGAATTTGTTGATTTCTTGCAGATTTGTTCAGATTTTATTTAACCGACAGACGGTCTAAGTCCCCGATATTAAAGGCTTTCACCGCTACAGGTGTGTCAGATTTGAGTCACCGTTTTTTTGACGCTTTCCCCGCCTATCAGTCATTTCTTGCGCTTTGATGGCCGGGTGCTAGTGTCAGGTTCTGACCGACAAACCTTTGACATTTGCCCTTTTCCGATCACCGGTATCGCCATGTTCAAATACGCCAAGGAACTGCTCTTAGTTGCCCATCTGTTGCTCTTTTCCGACTATTACGTGGATCGGTTAAATGCTATCGGGTGGGGTTTCAATGTACTTGTTTTTGGCGCGATGTTTTTGGCGCTTACTTTCGCGTTATATCTAACTGCCTATATACGTCAGGCTCTCGTTCGACATGCATTCGCATTAACAATGTTTGCCGCAGCGGTTTTTTTTGATGTTTACACACGGGTTACCGCGGATTACCTGAGGTACAGCGATTTCGTTTCGCTGGTGTACTCCGGCGGCTTCATTCAGGAAGCGGCCTATCAGTATCGCGATGCGATCCTGCGCGCGGTGCTCAGTGGCTTGCTGCTGTTGTTCGGCATCGGACTCAAGCCGCGTCATGCGCTGTTCATACCCAACACGTTGCGGGTAGCGGCGCCCCTCGTCGGCGTATTGATGCTCAGCGGATTGTTGTTTCTACGAGCGGGTGAGGGCGCACGTGGGTTGCCGATCATGTACACGCCGCTGGCCTACCTGAACCTGTTTGCCTACGAGGCGCTGCACGATACTGTCGGCCCCCGTGAAGCGGTGACGCTTGCGCGCGCCACGCCCGCCGTCGGCCATGACATTGTGCTGATCATCGACGAAAGCATTTCCGGCAATTACCTCGACATCAACGCGCCGTTCGGCGTGCACAGCAACCTCAAGCAAGCGCCGGCCGGGGTCGATGTCTTCAACTTTGGTTATGCCGCGTCCATTGCCAACTGCAGCGCCGACACCAACGTCACCTTGCGCTACGGCGGCACCCGCGCCGACTACAGACGCATCAACAGCACGTTGCCGTCGATCTGGCAGTACGCGAAAAAGGCCGGGCTCGGCACGGTCTACATCGACGCCCAGCGCACCGCCGGCAACCTGCAGAACCTGATGACCACCGCCGAGAAAAACGACATCGACAGTTTCGTGCAATTCGACCAGACCAGCGTGCGCGACCGCGACATGGCGGCAGCGGCGAAGCTGATCGAACTGCTCAACGACAATCGCCCCGAGCTGATCGTGATCAACAAGGTCGGCGCGCATTTTCCGGTGCATGACAAGTACCCGGACGCGTTCATGGCCTACCGGCCAACGCTGCCCCGCGGACAGTTCACCGAAGTCGCCGACACTGGCGAACGCAACGGTTTCAACGGCCAGCCGGATGACTGGGTGCTGTATCGCAACGCCTACAAGAACACGCTGTTGTGGAACGTCGGCGAGTTCTTCGCCCGGGTGTTTGCCCAGGCCAACCTGAACAATGCGCTGCTGATTTACACCTCCGATCATGGCCAGGATCTGCATGAGCGCGGCAACCCGGGCTTGAATACTCATTGCGGCGGCGACCCGGTGGAAGAGGAGGGGCTGGTGCCGCTGGTGGTGATCCAGGGTCGTGGATTGCAGACGCCGGACTGGGCGGCGAATCTGCCGGCAAACAAGGACCGCTCCAGCCACTACAACATCTTCCCGACGCTGTTGCAGGTGATGGGCTACGACTTGGGCGCAATCGAAGCGGTGTATGGCAAACCGCTAAGCGTGCCGACGGCGGATGAGTTCACTTTCAACTACCGCTTCAATGCGCGGTTGGGGGCCAAGCCCGAGTGGAAACATATCGATCTGGGCAGCATCGTGACGCCGGAGCGGGCGCCGGCGAGTGTGGCTTCGGGGCAGTGAGTTCTGGATTGCTCGGGCGGGCCTCTTCGCGAGCAGGCTCGCTCCCACAGGGGATTGCATTCCAGGGGCGGGAACGAGCCTGCTCGCGAACAAGTCGGGACAGGCTGCGACAGTCTCAACCCTTGTTGAACCGCGCCCGATACTCCCCAGGCGCGCACCCCAGCCAGCGCGCGAAAGCCCGGTTGAATCCCTGCACATCGCTGTAACCCAACCGATCCGCCACTTCGACCAGCTCCAGCGCCCCGGACTGCAACAGGTCCTCGGCCCGATAGCGCCGATGCTCATCGAGCAGTTCGCTGAAAGTCCAGCCCAACGCCTTCAAGCGCCTTGCCGCCGTGCGCTCAAGCACATGCTGTGTAGCACAGAACTGCTGCCAATCCGCTGAAGCCAGATCTTCGATCAGATAATCGCTGAGCTGTCCGAGCAAGGTCGATTCACTGAGGCGGCGGGTCTGTTCCAGCAGATCGACAAGCGTTGTTTCCAATCCCGGATTACCCGGTGTCAACGGCATCACGAACAGCTGAGGATCCAGATAAATCGCCGCCCATGACTGCTCTGCGCTCACCGGGGTGCGCAACGCCGATGCATGTTCCTCGCGGCTGGCCGACACCAGAGCCACGCCCAGCACCGGATCACGATTCACGCCGCTGGCGAGCAACTTGCGCCGCACCAGACTGCAAAGGCTGACGAGGATGTAATCGGTCAGCGCCGCCGGAGCACCAAGACTGCCGGCTTCGACCAGACGCAGTGTTACGCCGCCATCTTCACGCAGGATTTGCACACGGAAGTGTCCGTTGAAAAACGCAAAGTACTCGGCGAAAAACTTACAGGCACGTTCCAGCGACACGGCGACATCGAACAGATAGGTCAGTCCATTGGTGGTTGTCGAAACGAAGCGTTCACCCGCCGCCAGACCGATCAGTGGATCGCCGCTCTGTTCCACGGCAAACGCCCAGAAGCGCCGCGACATCAGCAGCGGCATGCGCGTGAACGGCGTGCGCAGATCGAACAGGCTGCGGCGCAGTTGTGCTTCGATTGCGCCTTGGCTAATGCCGCGCGCGAGCAATTCTTCAATGGCCGGCAGCAGGGTCGGCGCGTAAAAAGCGTTGACGGATTGCGGATGGGTTTTGCTCATGTTGTGCACGCGTCTCCCGTCGCTCCGTTAGCCGCCAGCAAACGCTGATCGACGCTGAGGATCGCCTCGATCATCGCCCGCGCTGCTGGCGTCAGGGTAAAACCGGCGCGGCTGACGATGCCATAACCCAGTTGCAGCGCCGGCTCGTCATGGGGGACGTCGACAAAGTCGAGCAGCTCGATCAGGCCGCGATCAAGTTGTTCACGCAAGGCCTCCAGCGTTGCCAGCCCCACCGCGTCGGAGCGCAGCACTACGCGCTGGATCGCGTCAAATTGTGCGCACTCGACGCTCGGGGTGAAGTCCTGCTCACCGAGGATATCGGCGAGCACCTTGCGGATCATCGGTGGAATGCGCGTGCCGACGATCGGGTAATCGAGCAGGGCGCGCAATCGCAGGTCTCGTTGCGCGAGGAGCGGATGGCCGGCGCGACAGAAAAACCGTCCCGGCCGCGTGCGCAGCAGGTGCACCTGGTACTGCGGATCGCTGACAAAGTGCCGCGCGTCCGCGACAAAAAACTCGATCTGCTGCTCGCGCAACCACAGCGTCAATTGCTGCCAGTCGCCCTGATGAAACCGCGTGCGAATCGCCGGATGCGCATCAATGAAGTCGGCCAGCGCTTCCGGCACCAGCACCTGCGCCGGATACGGACCGCAACCAAATTGCAGTTCACCGCCGGTGAGGCCGTTGTATTGCGTCAATTCGTTGTGCAGCGCCTGGCTGCCAGCGAGCAGGCGCCGCGCATGTTGCAGCACCAGCTGGCCTTGCCCGGTCAGGCGAAATTCGCGGCTGCTGCGCTCGACCAGCTCGCAGTCAAGGTCACGCTCCAGAGTCTGGATGCTGCGGCTGAAGGCCGGTTGACTGAGGTTGATCGCCTCGGCGGCGCGACCGAAGTTGCGGTAATCAGCGAGGGCGACCAAATGGCGAAGCTGGCGAAGATCCATCATGCGTCTCCTGCATTTTGCGGATACTTTTAATGCATTGGATCGATAGCACGTCCGCTGGCATAAGTACACGCCTGTTCTTCGATGGCACGCCTTCATGTCTCAGCCTCTGTTCGCCTCCAGCGCGTTTACCCGCACGATTCTCGCGCATGCTCGCCAGTCCGGACTGTGCCCGCAACGCTTGATGGCGCGCGTCGGGATCTGCCCGTCAGTGCTCGCCGGGCAGCATCAATTGATCGCCGCACAAGCGGTTGAACAGTTGTGGCGTGAGTGTGAACGGTCAGGGGTAGCGCCGACGTTTGGCTGTGAACTGGCCGACGGGATGGCGACCGATTGCCTGCAAGGACTGAATATTCTGCTCGACTCGTCCGCGACCTTGCGGGCCAGTCTGAAGTGCTTCATCGACTGCTTGCCAAGGGTGATCAATTACGTTGCGGTGGAGTTGGTCGAGGCAGGCGACGTGGCTCATTTGCGCCTGCGTTCGCAGCAGGGGCAGTTGCATCATTTCGCTCTGGATGCGGCAGTGATAACGCTGGTGCGCAACATTGCCCGTCGATTGGGCGGGGCGCCTGGAGATTTGTTTGTGAGTGTCAGCCTGCGCCCGGCGCAATTGGCCGGTGGCTGGCTGCGTAGAGTGGGTATCGCGGTGGAGCAGGGCGAACATCTGTGCCTGACCTTGCCGCGCTCGAGGCTCGATCAGACCTTGCTGGGCGCCAACCCGTTTCTGCACCGGAGCATGCTGCGCCACTGGCACGCTGAAACTCGCGCACCTGCGCGTGAGGACAATCTGACAATGGCGCGACACTGGCTGACGGCGGGTGATCAACCGATCGAACGGATAGCCGAGCGGCTGGGGTATCGCCAGCCGAGTAACTTTATCCGCGCGTTTCGCAAACAGTTCGGGATTACGCCGAAGCAGTTTCGGTTGAATCCGGGGCAGGTTTGTTGAAAGCAGGATTGAGGTGATTGATCGTTATCGAGGGTGCCAGCAAGATTTACCCCCTCACCCCAGCCCTCTCCCCCAAGGGGGCGAGGGGGAAAGGGAGCCGATCTTCATGGCGTTCGGAATCTGAGTTCAACTCGGTATCCCACGTCGGCGTATCTCGTACATGCAACTCGGTCGGTCCCCTCTCCCTCCGGGAGAGGGCTAGGGTGAGGGGCTTTTGACTTAAGGCGTGACGATATTGAACTGCGGCCCGAACGTATCCAGGCTGCCCATCAATAATCCGAATTTCTGACCATTGCCCTGCAACTTCACCAGTCCTTTTTGCATCGCCGTCGGGAAGTCCAATTGCTTCAGGCTGATCTTCTCCAGCGTATCGCGGCTCAGGCTTACCCTCGCATCCGCCGCCGGATTCAGACCGGCGCGGTGAGTCAGCACGCCGTTGCGCAAGGTCAGGGTGAAATCCCTTTGCACATCGTCGAACGTCCAGTTCAGCGTCAGGTCATGGGCCACGGCTTTGTCGCTGTCCAGGCGTACCGCGAGGTAGTCGAAGAACATTTCCGGACTCATCGCCCGGACCATATCCACCGACACGGTATTGGCTGACTGCGGCGGCACGCCGTTGCGCAGCTCCATCGCACCGGTCAGGTACATGTTGCGCCAGGTGGCGTTCTCGCTTTGATAACCCAACTGCTCCAGCGTCTCGGCTTGAGCGTTGCGGGCATCCGCGTTGTCCGGATCGGCGAACAGCAACTGGTTGCCCAACTGCGCGGCCCATCGGTAGTCAGCGCTGGCCATCGCACTGCGCATTTTTTCCAGCACCGACGCGGCACCGCCCATGGCCTCGACCGAGCGTTTAGCCGCATCGACCGGCGGTAGCGGGTTGAGGTTGGCCGGGTTGCCGTCGTAGAAACCCATGTAGCGCTGATACACCGCGCGCGTATTGAAACTCAGCGAGCCGTAATAGCCACGGGTGTACCACTTCTGATCGAGCGAGCCGGGCAGCTTCTTGATTGCTTCGGCAATTTCCAGCGGCGTCAGGCCCTGGTTGAGCAAGTGCAGGGTGCGGTCGTTGATGAACGCGTACATGTCACGCTGATCGGCGAGCAGAGTACGAATCCGCTCGCCACCCCAGGTCGGCCAGTTGTGCTGAGCGAACAGCACGTCCGCCTTGTCGCCGTAGCGGGCCAGACTGTCATCGAGGTATTGCGACCAGGCTTTGGCATCACGCACCTGCGCACCGCGCGGGGTGAGGATGTTGTGCATCATCTGCGTGGCGTTTTCGGCCATGCACAGGGCTTTCAGCTGCGGTAGATAAAGGTTCATTTCCGCTGGCGCTTCGGTGCCCGGGGTCAGCTGGAATTCGACTTGCAGGCCAGCGATGGTGCGGGTTTCCAACGGCTCGGCAATCAGATCGGTAGGCGCGATCAGTGTGACCGTGCCACCGCTGGGCGCACTCTTGCCGAGGCCGGCATCGACCTGACCTTTTTCACTGCGCGGCAACAGGCTGCCGAACTGGTACTGCGCGCGGCGGCTCATGGCGTTGCCGGCCATGACGTTTTCGCTCATGACGTGTTCCATGAAGCCGACCGGCGCGTAGACCTTGACCTTGCCGGACTTGACATCGGCCTCGTCGATCACCCCGCGCACGCCGCCGAAATGATCGACATGGGTGTGGCTGTAGATCACCGCGACGACCGGTTTGCGCGGCCGATTGGCGTAGTACAGGTCCAGCGCCGTCCTGGCGGTTTCGGCCATGGTCAGCGGATCGATGATGATCAGCCCGTCGTCACCTTCGATGATGGTCATGTTGGCCAGGTCGAGGCCGCGCACCTGATACAGCTTGGGGCTGACCTCGAACAGACCGGCGTGGGCATTGAGCTGGGCCAGTCGCCACAGGCTTGGATTGACCGATTCCGGCGCCTTGTCTTTGGCGAGGAAATCATAGGCATTGACGTTCCAGATGACTTTGCCGGCAGCGTCCTTGATCTGACCCTTGAAGGGTGCGATCAGGCCTTTGCTGACGGATTCGAAATCGGTGCGGTCGCTGAAAGGCAGGGTTTGCAGGACGGCAGCGTTGCTTGCGGCGGTTTGCATGCTCGGCGCCACCGCACCGTCAGCAGCGAGCAACGGTTGGCTCAGGCAAGCGGTGATCAGGCAGGTCAGCAGGCCGCGCGGGCTCAGGATGAAACGGGGCATGGGTGTCTCCGGTTTTTTATCGTTATGGCCGAACAGCCAGCAGCGTATGGCGCGTCCCGGCGTTGGCGATGATCATCAGCGGACAAAAACCATTCAGGGCCGCTATCCTAGGCCCAGGTTCACTGATCGGGTTTGCCCATGCTTGAGGTTCGCGACGTTTTTAAAAGCTATGCCACGCCACAGGGATTGTTGCCGGTGCTGCAAGGCGTCGACCTGACGCTGGAGGCCGGTGGCAGCCTCGCGCTGATGGGCGAATCGGGCAGTGGCAAAAGCACGCTGCTGCATCTGGTGGCGGGGCTGGACAAGGTCGACAGCGGCAGCATTCGCAGCGGCGAATATCGTCTGGAAGCCATGAGCGAAGCGCAACTGGCCAACTGGCGACGCACGGAAATCGGTCTGGTGTTTCAGCAGTTCAACCTGATCGGCAGCCTGCGCGTGGAAGACAACCTTGCCTTTCAGGCGCGCCTCGCCGGGCGCCATGAGCCGCGCTGGCAAGCGCATCTGGTGCAGCGTCTGGGTCTGGGCGATCTGCTCTCGCGGTATCCCGAGCAACTCTCTGGCGGCCAGCAGCAACGAGTCGCATTGGGCCGCGCATTGGCTTCGCAGCCGAAATTGCTCTTGGCCGATGAACCCACCGGCAGCCTCGATGAAGCGACCAGCGATGAAGTGCTGCGGCTGTTGCTGGAATTGCTCGATGACACGCCGACGACTTTGTTGATGGTCACTCACAGTCAGCGCGTTGCGGCACGTCTGGCTCAGCGCGTGGTGTTGTCGAACGGACGGGTCGCCTGATGATTTGGCGGCAAACCCTGCGCGCGCTGCTCAGCCACTGGCGGCGTCATCCTGTGCAGTTTTTCAGTGTGCTGACCGGGCTGTGGCTGGCCACCAGTCTGCTCACCGGCGTCGAGGCGCTGAACAGTCAGGCGCGCGACAGCTACGCGCGGGCCAGCCAGATGATCGGCGGCGAACCGCAAGCCAGCCTCAGCACGCCGAATGGGGCACTGTTTCCCCAGCGCTGGTTTATCGAGCTGCGCCGTCAGGGCTGGCCGGTGTCGCCGGTGTTGCAGGGCCGGCTGACGCTCAAGGGCCACGAAGACCAGCGAATTCAGGTGATGGGCATCGAGCCAGTGTCGCTGCCGACGGATTCCGCGGTAGCCGGGCAGGCGATGCCGATCGAGCGCATCGTCGAATTTTTCAGCCCGCCGGGCAGCACCTGGATTTCCCCGGACACGATGCAACTGCTCGGCTTGCGCGAAGGCGATACAGCGCAAACCGTGAACGGCCAGACCCTGCCGCCGCTGCTCGCGCAGAAGGACATGGCGCCGGGCCTGTTACTGGTCGACATCGGCGCAGCGCAAAGACTGCTCGACCAACCCGAGCAATTGTCGCGATTGCTGCTGCCCAAGGATTTTCATCAGGAATTACCAGCGAGTTTCAACGATCGCTTGCAGCTCAAAAGCAGCGGAGAAGAAAACAATCTCGCGCGGCTGACCGAAAGCTTTCATCTCAATCTCGATGCTTTGGGATTTCTCTCGTTTCTGGTCGGCCTGTTCATCGTCCACGCTGCCATCGGCCTCGCTCTGGAACAGCGCCGAGGCTTGCTGCGCACGTTGCGTGCCTGTGGCGTCAGTGCACGAATGCTGATCGCGTGTCTGGTGGTTGAACTGGGTGTGCTGGCGCTGATCGGTGGATTGTTCGGTGTGATCAGCGGCTATTGGCTGGCCAGCGTGCTGCTGCCGGACGTCGCCGCCAGCCTGCGCGGTCTGTATGGCGCGGAAGTGGCGGGGCAGTTGCGTTTGAGCCCCTGGTGGTGGTTCAGCGGCATCGGTCTGAGTCTGCTCGGCGCGTTGCTGGCCGGTGCCAACAGTCTGCTGCGAGCGGCGCGCCTGCCGTTGCTGGCGGTGGCCGATCCGCAGGCGTGGCATCAACAGTATTCGCGCTGGTTGCGCCGACAGGGTTGGCTGGCGACGGCACTGCTGGCGATTGCGCTGGCGGCGCTGATCTGGGGCGACAGCCTGAGCAGCGGTTTCGTGTTGATGGCCGGGCTGCTGCTCGGTGCCGCGCTGGCCTTGCCGGTGCTGCTCAGCGCGTTGTTGAACCCGTTGCTCGGGCGCAGTCGGTCGGTGCTCGGCCAATGGTTTCTCGCCGACTGCCGCCAGCAACTGCCAGCCCTGAGTCTGGCGCTGATGGCGCTGTTGTTGGCGCTCGCCGCCAATATCGGCGCCGGCAGCATGACCGCCGGTTTTCGCCAGACCTTCAACGACTGGCTCGAACAACGCCTGAGCGCCGAGCTGTACATCAACCCGGCCAATCCGGCGCAGGCCCGCGAGATGCACAGTTGGCTCAAGCAGCAGCCCAACGTGACCGCTGTGCTGCCCAACTGGCAGGTTTCGGTGACACTGCAAGGCTGGCCGGCCGATGTCTACGGCATCATCGACCACTCGTACTATCGCCAGCACTGGCCGTTGCTCGACAGCAGTGGCAGCGATCCCTGGGGCAAACTGGCCACTGACGATGCGGTGATGCTCAGCGAACAACTGGCACGACGCCTGAAGTTGCGGCCGGGCGAGCATCTGAACATTCCCACGCCGAACGGCACGTGGTCGCCGCGCATCGTCGGCATCTACGCTGACTACGGCAATCCGAAAGGGCACGTGCTGATCAGCAGCGAGCACCTGTTGCGCGGCTGGCCGCAACTCACGCCCAACCGCTTCAATTTGCGAATCGACCCAGCGCAGATTCCGGCGCTGCTCAACGCCTTGCAGGCGCGTTTTGCGCTGGATGACAACCGCATCGTCGATCAGGCGCGGCTCAAGGGCTGGTCGGTGCAGGTCTTCGAACGCACCTTTGCCGCGACGGCGGCGTTGAACAGCCTGACCTTGGCCGTGGCTGGCGTGGCGCTGTTCATCAGTCTGCTGACCCAGAGCCAGAGTCGCCTCAGTCAACTCGCACCGCTGTGGGCGCTGGGCGTGACGCGCAAACAATTGATGCTGCTCAACCTCGGCCAGACCTGGCTGCTCGCCGTATTGACGTTGCTGTTGGCGCTGCCGCTGGGCATTGCTTTGGCATGGTGCCTGGATGCGGTGATCAATGTGCAGGCATTCGGCTGGCGCTTGCCGTTGCGGGTGTTTCCGTTGCAGTTGTTGCAACTGATGGGCCTGGCGTTGCTGGCGACTCTGTTGGCTTCGGCATGGCCGCTGTATTCGCTGTACCGCACGCAACCGGCGGACTTGCTGAGGACGTTTGCCCATGAGGACTAAATGGCTCGTGCTGATGATTGCACTGCTGCTCGGTGGCTGCGATCAGCCTGCACCCGAGGAAAAGGGTTTTGCCGGCATGGGCGATCAGGCGCAATCCTTCACCCCGGTGGTGCCCGGTCGGGTGTTCAGCTTCCCCGCCGATCACGGCGCGCATGATGGTTTTCGCATCGAGTGGTGGTACGTCACCGCCAATCTCAAGGATCAGCAGGGCAATGATTTCGGTGTGCAATGGACGCTGTTTCGCAGCGCCCTGAAACCCGTCGCCGAGCAGGCCGGTTGGGGCAACCAAACGATCTGGCTGGGCCATGCGGCAGTCACTTCGCCCTCGGTGCATCACGCCGCCGAGCGCTACGCCCGGGGCGGAGTAGGCCAGGCCGGCGTGCGCCTGGCGCCGTTCGAAGCGTGGATCGATGACTGGATGTTTGCCAGTCAGGCGCAGGATCCGTTGCGCGATATGCAACTCAGTGCTCGTGACAAGAAATTCGCTTATCAACTGCGCCTCACCTCAAGCCGCCCGCTGGTGCTGCAAGGCGACAACGGTTTCAGCCAGAAATCCGAAGAAGGTCAGGCCTCGTATTACTACAGCCAGCCGTTTTTTCAGGCCAGCGGTACGCTGCAGATCGACGGCCAGACCTACACCGTCAGCGGCCCGGCATGGCTCGATCGCGAGTGGAGCAGTCAGCCACTCACCGCCAATCAAACTGGCTGGGACTGGTTCTCGCTGCATCTGGACAGCGGCGAACATGTGATGCTTTACCGCATGCGGCAGAAGGACGGCGCGCCTTATCTGACCGGCACCTGGATCGCCGCTGACGGGCAGATTCAGACATTGCACAGCGAGCAGATCAGCCTTGTGCCGCAGGATACGGCCAAGGTGGCTGATCGACCGATGCCGGTGAAATGGTCGATCCGCATTCCCGACAAGCAACTCGATATCAGCGTTGACGCGATCAACCGCAATGCGTGGATGGATTTGCGTATTCCGTATTGGGAGGGGCCGGTGAAGATTGGTGGCAGCCATCCTGGCCAGGGCTATCTGGAAATGACCGGGTATTAACGGTAGGTGCAGTTTCCCTGTGGGAGCGAGCTTGCTCGCGAAGGCTTTTTGTCGAGCGATGATTTGTTCTGCTTGACCGGGTACATATCCGTTGCTGCGGTAACGGCTGCTTAGGGTTTCGCCCTTACGGCGACTTACTTTTTTACAAGCGCCAAAAAAAGTAAGCAAAAAACGCTAGCTCCTACGTTCGGCCCTCGCAGGCTCGGGTTCCTTCGCTGCGGGATCGATCCGGGCGCAGCGGCTACGGTTTGCTTCGCTGCACCTCCTTCCGCTGTGTCTGGCTGCGCCAGACGGTCGCTGCGCTCCCACGCCCGGATCAATCCCTCCACTCAGCCTTCCGACGTCGCCGGTGGATCAAGATCAAGATCAAGAGCAGGCGAGCTGACACTCGGCCTATAGGTGAACGTGGGACTGTAGGAGCTGCCGAAGGCTGCGATCTTTTGCTTTTGCTCTTGCTCTTGCTCTTGCTCTTGTAGGAGTGAGCCTGCTCGCGATAGCTATCTCAAAAACACCGATGAATTACAGCTTAACCCCAATCCCTGTGGGAGCTGGCTTGCCAGCGATGGCGTCAGCAAGGTCGCCACTAATCAAACCGCTCGGAACTCTCCCTTCGCCAATAGGCTCTACCCAGAAACCCGCCATTTTCGGACTCACCCATGAGCGACGACGTGCAACTCCCAGACCTCAACACCTGGCAACGCCTGTTCGACGATCAGACGCTTTGGCAGCAATCGCCCGACGCTCACTATTTCGATCTGCAGCGCATCGCCGATGACCTGCTCGGCCAAGGCGCGATTGATCTTGAGCAATGGCAGTTGTTGCGCGCCAAAGCCGATGATCTGCACAAGCAGTCACCCGAGGTCAACGTCGCCCGCGAACTCGACGATCCCGAAGCCTGAGGACTTCTGCCATGAATAAGACCATCAACCAGAACGACAATCCCGACGAACCGCGCCCGGCCGGCGAAACCGAACGCGATAACGATGCGCTGCGCCCGACCGATCCCAAGCAGCGGCAGGACAGCGGCAAAGGCACGCCGAGTGGCGAATCCACTGCGCAGGACACCGCCAAGCCGCACACCCGAGGGCCACAAACTCAAGTCAAGCCCTGAACAGCGTCTATGCTCACTGGCACGCCCGCCGCTGAAGTCGTTTCAGTGGCGGGCGTCGCCATTTCATCACAGGGAAAGTAATGCATATGAAGCTCGACGCTCTGGCCAAGGCCATCACTCTCGCAACGCTGCTTTCTGTCACGAGTTTCGGCGCTCTGGCTGCCGACATTCCGTTATCCGCCGTCGTTGAGGCCGATTCCGTTACCACCAAAGTGCTCGCCGTCGACCCGGCCAATCACCAGGTCGTGCTGGAAGGCCCCGAGGGTCGTCAGGTCCACGTTCAGCTCAGCGACAAAGCGAAAAACCTCGCCAAACTTAAAGTTGGCGATTCGGTGACGATCGAGGTGCAGCGATCTGTCGCCGCTTATCTCGATACGGATGTGGATAAAGGTCTGCCAGGCACCACCGAACGTACCGGCGAACTGCGCAAGGCCCCGGGCAGCGATAACCCTGGTGGCGAGGCTTATCGTCAGGTTCAGGTGCAGCTGAAAATCAGCAAAATCGATTCGAAGACCAATCAGGTCACCCTCCAAAATCCATCCGGACAATCGAAGACGCTCGATGTGAAGAAGCCGGAGATTCAGGCCAAGTTGAAGGATCTGAAAGTAGGGCAGAGCGTTATTGTCACTTATACCGATATCTTGAAAGTGACCAGTCAGCACGATAGTTGAGTATTAGCTCTACAAGTTTATTGCTCTTGTACAATTTTATGTATGAGAGCAATCATATAAAGTTTTTTGTAAGACAATTCCCGGGGAAAATCGGTAAAACACAGTTTTTAACTTTTCAGTTCAAAAATTTCATGTTTGCCCATGACGACATGCCCACTTGTTTGAATTAAAATCCTCGGCGTTCGCCCAGTGTCAGGGCTCTTTACCGGTGCATGGATTGCCAGGCCATTACACTGGGCGAACTCCACTACTTGCAAAAGTTGTATACAGAATCTGCAAACAAAAAGGGCGACTTTTCAGTCGCCCTTTTTTATTGTTTTCGATCAAGTCGAAGCTTGCATGCCGGCTTTGCCATACTGATCCTGCAAGCGTTTGAGGGTCTGCTGGTACATTTTTGTCCGGCGATGATCCTTGCCATACGTGCCCGCCGCCGCGACGGTGCCGGCCTGGATGTGATCCAGATAGCGGAAAATCTTCCGCGGCGAGAGGAACCTGATGCCATAGCCCAACCCGACCATTCGATCCTGAAGCGTGTAACCAGGCACCTCCTCATCCATACAGAAGTGCAAACCCAGCGACTTCATCAGCCGCGCATTCCACAGCGTGCAGAAACTTTTCAAATGGGTTTCTTTATACGGGCGTGGCGGCTTCGAACGCAGGCCAAGATGAACTTTGAGCCGACGAACATGATGTTTGCAGAACCGCGAAGTTAAACGCCAGGTATCACGCAGTAACCCACGATCAAGTTGCTCAACACAACCCACCGCCGCCATGTCCGCATTTTTCGTGCATTCGCGCATCATCATCGCAAACACTTCCATGTCGTAGACAAAGGTGTCGGTGTGCAGCAGAAACAAGTAATCGGTCTCAACTTTCGCCAAGGCCAGATCCAACGCCTTGCCATGGGCAATATGCCCCATTTCCTTGCCCGGCGACGGCCGCTCGATCAGATTGATCCAGTCCAGCGAACGCAAATAATCGAGGCTGGCATCCGCCGAATCGTTGTCCACCACCCACACTGCAATGCCCTGCGCCTGAACATGCTCGCGCAACAGTTCCAGACACATGCGGGTGATGTCCGGGGTTTTGTAATTTACCAGGACGAGGCTGAAGTTGGGATGCGGTCGGGTAGGTAGATCAAAGGCTTTCATGTCGGAGGGACTCATCCACGGCTCAAGACGACAGGTTGATGAGCCGGGATGCTAGCGGGGGAAGCTTAGGTGAAGCTTAATTTGGGAGGGAGCCACCTGCGGGAATATGACGACGTATATGGTTGGAGACGACTGCCGGACCTCTCCATGCGATTGTCAGGTTCCGAAGTAAAGCTCATCCAGTTGGCGCTTGCGGATTGCCAAGTATTCGTCCCATACCTTGGGAAAGTCCTCATCTCTGGTTAGCGGAAAAGTCAGGTAGATGTGTTTTCCGACAACACTGACGTACTGGCGCGCACGTTTGAAGGCCGGCTGTTCGTATAGTGCGAGGCTTTCGTCGTAAGCGTCGTGATGGTGGCGAATCGTTACTCGATGAGGGGCAATCATCCCTCGCGCAAAATCGATCACCCAGTCGCCGTCTACGGCCGTATGCAAACAGCCGTAAACACCATCGACCGAGAGCAGGATGCAGGTGTTGGCTTGGTTGCCGTCCTCGTCGTTCGCTAGAACAATCTGGTCTGCGAAGTATTTGATCGTCTGGTTATCCGGACCCTGTAGAAGCAAGCCCCAGCCCTCGACGCCCATGCGAAACTCGCCGATGTTTTGAAGGGTTGCGGTCCATCGATTGGCAAGCGTTATCTGACGGGTATTCATGGGGGTTTCAGACTCGAAATTTCCGACTTATGGCGTCGGATAAACCGAAACAAATCGGCTTTACCTTTTAACAGATGTTAAGAATTAAAATAAATAGACGAACGTGGTTGCTCCCATTTCATCCATGTAACCCCGCCGCTTTGCACGCTTCGACGAACGTGGCGCCTTTTTTGTCCATGGCAGTCTTGACCATTTGATTGGCTTTCACCAATGCACCGCTGGGCTTGGCCCATTGCTCTGGTGGCAACGGCTGAGACCATGTTTGCACTTGTTCCGGAAGGGTAGGCCGCCCTTTGCGATGCGCCCATTCGGCTAGCATATAAGGCATCTTCCAGAAGCTCAGCACGCGCCACATGTACCAGCGGCGCAATGGCCAGTAGGATTTTTTCGAGTAACCGTAATGCTCGCGCTGCTCGGGCGTCAGTTCGTCGCCACCCTCGTCCAGCGACCCCATCGCGCGCGCGTCTTCGCGTTCGATTTCAAAAGTGTGTAGGCCTTCGTACGGTTTGAGCCGATCACCGGATGGAGTCAAACCCAGTGCCTTGAGCATCGGGTTTGGAGCATCTACCAACTGACCGTCTTCCATGTAATTACGAATTGACGTCCACATCCCTAAAGCATGTGCATCGCTGGGTTGTGGTAGCAGGAGGAATTGCACTTTGTCCTGCTCCTCATCCTCCAGACCCATGCCGAACGTGTACTGGCGAGTAGCGCCATAACTGGTGACGCCCTGAGTGTTGGAGACCCAGGCGACTACGCTTTCCCAAGGTACGATGAGGACGCGGCGGGTTTTGCTGTCGACGTAGCAGACTTCGCGGCGTTGGCGGTTGAAGCGGACGGGGTAGGTTTTTGCTGCTTTAAAGACGCCGGAGAGCATTCCGTATAAGTACGCACCAAGAGGGAGAATAAACAGTAGAGAGCCGCTAGCAAAAACCAGTAACGAGTCACCAATTAGGTCGACGAACCTTCGATCTATTCCGTGAGGGCTGAAAAGTGCGAGCCAAGCACAGATAAGCACCGGAGCAATGAATGCTGTCGTCAATGCCATCCAAATTCCAGCGGCAAGTATTTTTCCTTGTTCAACCATTCCCCAATTACTTCCGCCGAGTTCCAGGAATACTTCGTTCATCCCTGAAAAATTCCGGCGAGAGGATTGAGTTTGCCCTGTATAGACCGGTAATGGCGATAGAAACAGAGTTTCATTCATTCCACGGACGCGCACTTCTCCAGCCCTTGGCCTCTCGTTACGGATGTCCGCTGCGGCTTCAGAAGTAGTGAATTTAGCGCCGCGCTTGAAAAGGCTTTTAAGCATCGATGGTCCCCAAATCTTCTTTTTTGAACAATATGAATTGGGATTTACTTGTGCCAATCGGCAACGAGTCAGCAGAATCAAGCTTAAAGACACCGCGCGTTGGATCGCGCCTATAAGGTGAGCTAATAATATGCAGGTCACGGAGCACAAAGCAGGTTTCGTGCATTACGTCACGTTCAGCTTCCAATTGATAAGCGATGGTCAATGCCAAGGAAAAATCTGTGGTCTGCAATGAGTCACTGATCGGCAAATGAATTGTCAACGCTTCGCTGCCTTTACTGGCTACGACTAATCGACTAATCCAGGTTGTCGTGCACTCCCGCCATCTCAAGGGAAAAGGGCCGGGCGCGTAACCCCCTTTCTTTGGAACATCGCGATATTGCTGGTACGCTTTCAATTGCAATTTTCGAGTATCCATTTCCTGCGTGCTAACGCCTGGAATTATAAGCTTCAGATAGGTCTGCTTGGCATCACGAATCATTTCACAAGTAGGTTTTTGCACGACCTTTGCCAGTTCGTTCCATTCGTCCTGCATGCTGCGATTCTTAGTTTTGTTCCCCCAGACGCTGGACTCCATCCATTTTTGCAAGTCGTCCAGATTAAAATAGTTGTATAAACCCTCGCCCACCAGTTGCAAAGCAGTCGCGATCAGACCAATCAAGTTGGCGCGTGCGCCAATCGCCATAATTCTTGGACTCGCCTCTGCCCAAGCTAAAGCACGCAGTTCAGTCGGGCTTTTCATAATGTTAACAACGATTGAACTTGTACGTGTGGCAGCCCATGTATTTGTACCTACTAGTATTGAGTCACCACTGATTTGGAGAGTTGTAGCTCCTAATTCTTTGTAATCGCCTTTAGCCAAGGCCTTGCCCCATTGAATGGAGTGCTTACCCAAGTCAATAGAGGCGGAAATCGCGCCGAAACTGAAAGCGCCTACTCCGGCGACGCCCGTCCATCGGCCCAAGCGGCTAAGGGTATTGACCTTGCCTGTAGCACTAACCATTTCCGATAAATGAGCTTGAAATATTGTTACCGCCAAGCCTTGTACCGTAGCAAAACCAGCAGCCGAAAAACCTACGAGTGACTCAAATAAGTTCCACCAGTCAGATAACGACGGAACATCTTTTTTACCCATTGAACTTATCGCTTCAATAAACTTCTGCCCCTGAATCACGAACAACGCAAACGCAATCCCATCCCCCTTCGACCTCATGACCCCTGCGAGCGGCTTATTGAACGTCCCTGTAGCCCGGAAGTCTCGTACGGTCCGGCCCATCTCTGCCCGCAATTGCGGATCCAGACCATCGATCACCGTGCCGATTTTTGCCGGGCTGTCTCCGCCTACCGTCAACGCGTCGCAGAGCCTCTGTTCCAAAGGTAACAGCGAATTTTTGATTTGGGCAATTCGTTGGTTGTACTGCGTTTCACTGCCCGGCATGGCGGAGCCGGTGGTTTGCCGGGACAATTCGCGATTGCGCAACTTGTAGGTTTCCTTCAACTGCCCGCGCAGGTCCAACGCCTGATCTCGGGCAAGGTTGAAGGCGTTGATTTCGGCGGCAGACGCTGCACGCAATGTCAGCCCTTGCCGGGAAAACTCTCGCAGTAACTGTAAACGCGCAGGCGCTCCGATTTCGCGAATGTAGCTGTTGGGGTCGACGGTTTGTGCACGCGCGAAGGTTACGTAAGCTTTGTCCAACTGATCGGCAATTTTCATCTGTCGAGCCGGGTTATAGGCCTCGTCCAGCAAGCTTTGCATGCCCATGAACTGAGTGTTCAGTTTGGCGTAGTTGGGCAGGCGCTCGGTCATCAGACTGTGGAACTGATTGGTCAGGACGTTGACGTTGGCCAGGTTTTCCTTGGCGGAGATCACGTTGATCGAGAAACTGCTCAAGTCCGCGAGTTTTTTTGCTACGTCGACTTGTGCGGCCAGAGTCAGCGTGTCCAGCCCAGGTACGACGGTCAGCAGATTGGCTTCCATGTAAGCCGCAAGTTTCGCGACGGCCTTCGGGTCAGCACACATCGCGGCGACACAGACGAATTCAGTCTCCAGACGATGCTTGATTTGCGCATCGAGCTTGAAATCGTAGTACCAGGCGGCTCCGTGGAAGTAGCCACTGGTAAACATCGTCAGGCGATCATCACGAATGTTCTTCAACCGTCCGTGCCAGTGACTCAGCAGGATTTGCTGTTTGAGGAGAAATGCCTCCATCTCCGGTCGGTTAACCAAGTCATCGACGCCACGCTGACCGAGCTCCTTGCCATGCAAGGCGTACCAGCTTTGCAGGCTCAGTTTATTCAAGGTGTCTTGATGTTTACGGTATAACGGATTGCCCAGCGAATCCGTCATGTCCATGTACGCACGGGCATAAGGATCCTTTTCAGCCATTTTTCGCCAGTGCGCTTCGTCTCCATAGATCCCCGGATCTCTGTTATCCCGGCGAACCTTCAGATACTCATAAATCTTGTTCTGCTGCTCTTCGTTGGTGTCGTCTTTCAACGACTTGATATCAGGGTCTGTTTTGCTCAGAGCGTCAAGTCGGGGCCCATTGACGTCGTAGAGCGACTGTATGTAAGAGCCAGTAAGGTATTGAGCCTGGCATCGTTCATCAGCACTCCATTGTTCAATCCAGTCAGCCACTTTCAACTGCGCACTGGCCAGATCACGCATCACGCCAATGTCGTCTCGTAGCACCAGAAACAGGTAGTCGTTCTTGTACGGGCCTTGCACGTTACTGGTCAGACTTTCAATGGTGGTTTGCTTGAAGAGTGGCTGATCCTCCCAGTGATAGGCCACGCTTTCCTGCTGATTCGAACCCTCTGGTTTGGCATCGGATCGAGACTGATCCTCCTTGACCTCGGCCAGCCAGCTCTCCGCCTGCTGCTTACTCAGCAAATGCTCGCCACCCTTTTCCGGGCAGGCGCTTGTCAACTCGAGCTGCTGCATCAAGCGTTTGCGCTCATCCTTGGAGCTGAGCACTTGCGAGCATTTGAAAGCTGTCCACTGAATTTCGGAATAACTGGCGTAAAGCGTGTGAGATCGAGTGAAAATCAGATGCGGTTCCCCGACTGAACTGGTCCGAGTGTCGGCCGATACTTCCTGACTGTTCCACAGCAGCTTGGTGATCTGGCCTTTCTCGATCCGGTATTCGTGCAAGTAACCGGTGGTGCCATTGATAATGTACAGATACCCATCGCGCAGCAAACGAATGCCCAGCGGCTGGCTTTTGGTTTTGTACGGCATGGACACCTCGGCAGCTGGATCGAGATGTTGAACCAGGCCATAGCGCAGAGGCAGCAGTTGCACCTTCTTGTTCATCAACGGGCACACACCCATCGGCACTCGAGTGTCTTTCGCCGGCTTGGCCATTGCGGCGGTGTTGGCGCTGGGTTTAGGCGGTTGTTGAGTGGTCACGATTGGCTTCCTTGTCGATCGGCGGCACGGCGTTCGGCCAGTTCTGCAGCGCGCTCAACGCGTTTCAGTGGTGCTTCAGACGTCGATTGCGCGAGTAGCTGAACGATGTCGGGATGATCAGTGACCGGCTCACCAGCGAGATAACCGAAAACGTTCGCATAGAGGGTGATTTCCTGTTCAGAAGCGAAACCCTTTTGATAGGCATCATTCGCGAGTGCTTGCGCATAGGGCCGACGATCTTCAGATGCAAAAGTCGCCATGAAGTCCGCAAAGTACGTATGCAAATGCTCATTTAGATCAGATATGAAGTTACGAAATTCTACTTCGCCCAACGCAGTGAGTTCATCATCCGTCAAACGATAGGTCTCGGGTTCGGCTATAGCGGGTCGGGGGCGAATGTGCTGATGCCAGTTGATGCCAACTCCGTCCGGCAGGCAGACATGGCTGACCGGTCCGAACCATTTCGCGCTGCCCTTTTTTTCTGCCAATGCAAACAGCTGGTGCATGACCGCAGGGTCGGCAATACGGGGCATGACTTCTATGCCACTCGGGTGCTTCACGCTTAGCAAGTGACGCCAATGGCCCCACAACGAATGCGCATCTGCGTCGCTGAACAGCAGATAACCCCACTCCTCAGCCGCATGTTCTCTGAAGTACGCCAAGAGCGGATCGCTGGCACCTTTAAGCTCGATCAGATAAGGCGAAATATCTGACAACTCCTGCCAGCGAGTGGACTGATACAGGCTGTAGGCTTGGTTATCCCATTGAAACAATTGCTGCGCGAGATCGGGAACACTGACGCCATCCAGCAGCAGATAAGCTGGGGTTTCCCATGGCAGATCAATCGGAAGTGGCGGTAGCTCGATCATTTACTGTAGCTCCCTTTGCGCAGCCTGTTTGGCGGCTTCGCACACCGCACAAATCGGCTTCTTCTGCATCAACGCCTGCCTCTGCGCTGGCACCAGCAACTGCCCGGCTTTATCCGTATCCGCTTGCTTCAACGGCCCCGGCATCAACGGCGCAGCACCAGTCCCACTGCCCGGGCTGCCACCGGAATTCATATTGATCACCGGCCCACTCATGGTCACGCCACCAGCAACAATCTTGATGAAGCTGCCGCCACCCACCAGCGTGAGTTCGGCGCCGGCTTCCATCACCACTTTCATGCCGCTGCTCAGGTGGATTTCTTGCCCGGCGTCGATGAACTGGCCGGTGCCGATCTTGATGTGCTGGTTGACGCCGACGGTGAGGTGGTCGTTGGCGC
>NZ_RCNX01000089.1:0-1639 GCF_004307595.1 Pseudomonas sp. Sample_23 | reverse complement strand
CCCCCCGTGTCAGCCTACCTGTCACCTCTGTTGATTGACTCAACCATTCATGGGGGCGAAGGTGTCTAGCAATGCCGAAGCGTTATGACGATGACTTCAGAGACTGGGCTGTTCTTCAAATGATGCCGCCCTTAAACCGTTCCGTAGCAGAGCTCGCCGTTGCAATCGGCGTCACCCCACAGTCACTGCGAAACTGGAGGCAAATGGCTAGAGATAAAGGATTGATTGTTCCTGGGAATAATAAAACCAGCAATCAGTGGTCCAGCGCCGACAAATTCAACGCCGTTCTGGAAACCGCGCCGTTGAGCGAGGTAGAGCTTTCACAATATTGCCGAATCAAGGGCATTTATCCTGAGCAGATTCAGCAATGGCGCCAAGCTTGCCAGAATGCCAACACTGCGATGGAGCCTCAGCCCAACAAAAAACCGACCACCGAGCAAATACGGATAAAGGAGCTGGAGCGACAACTGCTTCGATCCGATGCTGATTGCAAGGAGGCGGTCGCTTTACTGGAACTCAGAAAAAAAGCCAATGCGATCTGGGGCAAGGACAAGGAAGGCTGATCAGCGCCCCTGATCGTGTGCAGGCTTTGGGCCTGATCGCTGAGGCAGTAGCAAGTGGTGCTCGTCGGTTTCGTGCATGCAAAGAGATCGGGCTGTGTTTGCGGACGGTTCAGCGTTGGCGACACTGCGAAGCCGACAAGCGCCAGATCATCAAGCGCGAAGCACCGTCCAACAAACTCAGCGTCGCAGAGCGTCAGGCTGTTTTGGATGCTGCTAATCAACCTGGCTACGCGAGTCTGACACCGCACCAGATTGTCCCGAAGTTAGCTGACGAAGGTATCTATCTGGCATCGGAATCAACATTCTATCGGGTGCTGAAAGAGGCAAATCAGAATAGCCGTCGAGGCCGAGCCAAAGCTCCGAAGCGCCGAGCTTTGACCACACATTGTGCTGATGCCCCAAATCGAGTTTGGTGTTGGGATATCACGTGGTTACCCACCACCGTTAAAGGTCGCTTTTACTACTGGTACATGGTCAAAGACATCTATAGCCGCAAATTAGTGACCAACGAAGTACACGAATCCGAACGCGCAGAACATGCATGCGTACTGCTTGAAAAAGGATGCTTACGAGAGCGTACGGCGGGTCGTCCGCTGGTACTGCACTCGGACAACGGTCACGTAATGAGAGGCTCGCTTCTTCGAGAAAGCATGATTGCATTGGGCGTCGAACCGTCGTTCAGCCGACCCCGAGTAAGCAATGACAACGCCTATGCCGAAGCGCTTTTTCGTACGGCTAAGTATTGCCCGCTGTGGCCCGAGCGGCCCTTCGACAACCTCACGGAAGCACGACTCTGGGTGCAGAAATTCGTTGAGTGGTACAACGACGAGCATCGTCATAGCGCCTTGAAATACGTGACGCCCAATGAGCGTCACGAAGGCAAGGCACCTGCGTTACTGCAGGCACGGGAGAATCTTTACAAGGCAGCCAAAGCAACTAACCCTAGCCGTTGGAGCGGCGAAGTACGTAATTGGAAACTCGCAAACGCTGTTTACCTGAATCCAGAGCGCCCTGAAACAAGGGCGTAATAGACTCCTAAAACAGCCGTGAAGCGACAGATACGTTGACACGCACCG
>NZ_RCNX01000092.1:0-105660 GCF_004307595.1 Pseudomonas sp. Sample_23 | reverse complement strand
TTTTTAGCGGTAAACACACCCAAAAAGCTTGACCGTGAACAGAGTATCTACAGGGTGTACATCAATCCCTTGTAGGAGCTGCCGAAGGCTGCGATCTTTTGATCTTAAAGGGCGAAAGGCAACGGTGTGCTGACCTTCTGCCGCTGCGCCAGGCGCTGCTCGAATTCCTGCGGATCGTGAATCAACACATCCTGCCCGGCGAACTGCTCGGCGGCGATCAAGCGTGACAGCCAGAACCGCACACAGGCCACACGCAACATCGTTGGCCAGAGCTCAGCCTCCGCCGCCGTGAACGGCCGCAGCGCCGCATAGGCACCGAGAAACGCACGCGCGCGCGGGCCATCGATCACGCCCTCCTCGTCAGAACACCAGTCATTCAAGGCAATTGCCACGTCGTACAGCATCGGCCCCGAGCAGGCGTTGTAGAAGTCGATCAGCCCGGTCAGGTGGGTGCCTTCGAACATGGCGTTGTCGCGGAACAGGTCGGCGTGAATGTTCGCCCGAGGCAGCGCGAGGATCTTGTCTTTGCGCTCGGTGATCTCATCCAGCGCCTTTTGCAGCAAGGCACGCGGCTCATCGCTCAGGTGCGAGAGAAATTCAGTACCTTCTTCCAGCATCCAGTCCAGGCCACGATCGGTCTTGCGCTTGATCATGCGCTCGCCCTGGGTCGCCAGGTGCAGATGCGCCTGCAACTCGCCGACCTGGGCGCAATGCTGGGCGTTGGCGACTTTGATGTGCTTGCCGGACAAGCGCGGTTGCAGCAGCGCCGGTTTGCCTTTGAGCTCACGCAGGGCCAAGCCGTCGGTGGTGCGCAGGGCGTAAGGCACCGGCAGTTCGGCTTCGTGCAGCACGTCGAGCAGGTCGATGAAGAACGGCATCTCTTGCACCGGGCCGCGCTCGACCAGGGTCAGGACAAACTCGCCCTGCTCCAGGCTGATGAAGAAATTGGTGTTTTCGCTGCCGGCGGCGATCCCCTGGAAATCAAGCAGGCGGCCGAGCCCGTAAGGGGCGAGAAAGGTTTCCAGCTCGGGCCGAGCCAGGGGAGTGAACACAGACATGTCTTAACTGCCAGTACGGGCGCCGCAACGGCGGCGCCGGGTGAATTAAAACCTACTTCCATTCGAATATCTTCCATGACGGGATCAGCATATCCGGCTGATCCGAACGGATGAAATTGGCATCCGTCCCGTCGGCGCGCACCAGAAAGTACGGCGGCGCGCCCTTTGGCGTGACTTTGATCGCATACAGGAAACCGTTCTGGCGGTACTCCTCAATGGTCTTGTCGCCCTCCGTGCGGATGGTGACCTCGGGGTCGCCGCCCGGCGCATCATCCGCCGCCATCGCGGCCAGTGGTGAGACAGCGATCAACCCGACCAGCAGCAAGCGATTTAACGTACGCATGATAACCTTGTCCCTTTGTCGTCAACGGTCCCGCTATTCTAGCCCCGGACCCGCCGAAAAGGTTGATCCTGCTCATGAGCCAAGCCCCCCTCGTCCTGGTGGACGGTTCGTCTTACCTGTACCGCGCCTTTCATGCACTGCCACCACTGACCACGTCCAAAGGCCTGCCGACCGGTGCGGTCAAAGGCGTGCTGAACATGCTCAAGAGTCTGCGCAAGCAGTACCCGGACAGCCCCTTCGCCGTAGTGTTCGACGCCAAGGGCGGGACATTTCGCGATGAGATGTACGCCGAATACAAGGCCAACCGACCAAGCATGCCCGATGACATGCGCGTGCAGATCGAGCCGCTGCACCAGAGCGTGATCGCCCTCGGCTTCCCGCTGCTGTGCGTCGACGGCGTCGAGGCCGACGATGTGATCGGCACCCTCGCCCGCAGCAGCGCGGCGGCCGATCGCCCGGTGATCATCTCCACCGGTGACAAGGACATGGCGCAACTGGTCGATGGCCACATTACCTTGGTCAACACCATGTCCGGTAGCTCGATGGATGTGGAGGGCGTTAAGGAGAAATTTGGCGTCGCACCGGATCAGATCATCGATTATCTGGCGCTGATGGGCGATTCGTCCGACAACATTCCGGGCGTGCCGGGCATCGGCCCGAAGACGGCGTCCGGCCTGCTGGTCGGCGTCAACGGCGGCCTGACCGAGCTGTACGCCAACCTCGATATCGTGCCGACCCTGCCGATCCGTGGCGCAAAAAACTTGCCGGCCAAGCTCGAAGAGCACCGGGAGATGGCTTTCCTGTCCTATCAACTGGCGACCATCAAGGTCGATGTGCCGCTGGATATCGGTCTCGATGATCTGCAAATGGGCGCGGAAGACCCGGCCAAACTCTACGAGCTGTACACCCTGCTGGAATTCAAGAGCTGGCTCAATGATCTGGATCGCGATGCCAAGCGTCTGGAACTGAGCGCGGCGGCCGAACCTGCGCCGGCGGGCGATCTGTTCAGCGCCCCGCAAGCCGAGGCACCTGTTGCTCCTGTCGAGGCCGCATACGAAACCATCCTCGATCAGGCCCGCTTCGACGTCTGGCTGGAAAAACTGCGCAACGCCAAACTGATCGCCTTCGACACCGAGACCACCGGCATCGACGCGCAGCAGGCGCAACTGGTTGGCCTGTCGTTCGCCGTACAGGCCAACGAAGCCGCGTACATCCCGCTGACCCATTCCTACATCGGCGTGCCGGAGCAGCTGGATCGCGACACCGTGCTGCGCGCACTCAAGCCGATTCTGGAAGACCCGAACAAACTCAAGGTCGGCCAGCACGCCAAGTTCGACATGAACATTCTGGCCAACTGCGCCATTGGCGGCGATCAGAGTGAAGGCATCAGCGTGCGCGGCATCGCCTTCGACACCATGCTCGAGTCCTACGTACTCAACTCCACCGCAACCCGCCATGACATGGACAGCCTCGCGCAGAAATACCTCGATCACACCACGGTGAGCTTCCAGGACATCGCCGGCAAAGGTGCCAAGCAGCTGACCTTCGACCAGATCGCCCTGGAACAGGCCGGGCCGTACGCCGCTGAAGACGCCGACATCACCCTGCGCCTGCATCAGGCCCTGTTCGACAAGCTCAGCGCGATTCCGAGCCTGGCCAGCGTGCTGACCGACATTGAGATCCCGCTGGTGCCAGTGCTGGCTCGCATCGAACGCCAGGGCGCGTTCGTCGATGCCGAGTTGCTGGGCATTCAGAGCATTGAGCTTGGCAACAAAATGGTCGCGCTGGAGCGTGAGGCCTTCGAAATCGCCGGGGAAGAATTCAACCTCGGCTCGCCGAAGCAGCTGGGCGTGATTCTTTATGAAAAGCTCGGCCTGCCGGTGCTGAAGAAAACCGCCAAAGGCCAGCCGTCCACCGCTGAAGAAGTGTTGGCGAAACTCGCCGAAGACGATCACCGCTTGCCGAAGGTGCTGATGGAGCACCGCTCGATGAGCAAGCTGAAAAGCACTTACACCGATCGCCTGCCGGAGCAGATCAACCCGCGCACCGGGCGCATCCACACCTCGTATCACCAGGCTGTGGCTTCGACCGGGCGCCTGTCCTCCAGTGATCCGAACCTGCAGAACATTCCGGTGCGCACCGCCGAAGGCCGACGCATTCGTCAGGCGTTCGTCGCACCCAAAGGCTACAAACTGCTGGCGGCGGACTATTCGCAGATCGAACTGCGGATCATGGCGCACCTGTCCCGCGACGAAGGCCTGATGAACGCCTTCCGTAACAATCTCGACGTGCACACTGCAACCGCTGCCGAAGTATTCAAGGTCGAGCTCGATCAAGTGACCTCCGACCAGCGCCGCAGCGCCAAGGCGATCAACTTCGGTCTGATCTACGGCATGGGCGCGCAGAAGCTCGGCAAGGACATCGGCGTCGACACCAAGACCGCCAAGGCTTACATCGACACCTACTTCGCCCGTTATCCAGGTGTTCGCGAATACATGGAGCGCACCCGCGCGCAGGCGGCGGATCAGGGTTACGTCGAAACTTTCTTCGGGCGTCGCCTCTACCTGCCGGAGATCAACTCGAACAAGCCGCAAGAACGCGCCGCTGCAGAACGCACAGCGATCAACGCGCCGATGCAGGGCACGGCAGCGGACATCATCAAGAAAGCCATGGTGGCTGTGGATAACTGGCTGACCGCGTCGGGTCTGGACGCGCGGGTCATCCTGCAAGTGCACGACGAACTGGTGCTGGAGGTTCGCGAGGATCTGGTCGAGCAGGTCAGCGCCGAGATTCGTACGCACATGAGCGAAGCGGCGAAACTGGATGTGCCGCTGCTGGTGGAAGTTGGCGTGGGCAACAACTGGGATGAGGCGCACTGAATATTGGCAGAGTTGCCGCGACGCGCCGTCGCGGCAAGCCCGGGAACCGGGCTTAGACCGATAAATGCTTGAGGCTATTCCAAAGCTTTTTGAAAAAAATCTGAACTAATCTGTCGATCGAACACTCAGAGGTACTGAATGGCTGGTGAAGCCCTTCGATGCTCCTATGTTGTGTTAAGTGTTGGCAGATATCTGAACCCCGCCCTAGCGGTTCGGAACTTGAACCCCGGAATTTCTCCCTCCCCAATGAAATCCGGGGCTTTTTTTGCCCAAAAATCGGCTGAAGCGCGGCCATGCTGCGTTAAAAGCATCGCTAAAAAAGCTCATTTAGGTCCCCTAAACTCCGCTTTTTAGCGTTACTCTCGCCTTGCCTGACAGCACCACAGTCAGTTTTGAAATTGTCTTACTCGGCTGCCGCCTCGGCGCCTTTGTCTGCCAGTTCCATCCAGTTGGCCAATACAGTGTAGGCCTCTTCCAGGCCCATGCGTTTTGGGGCGGAGAACAACTGGATGGTGATCGAGTCGCCCCAGCCTTTGCGGATTTCCGACTGTACTTTCAACAAGGTGTTCTTGGCTGCGCCGTAGGTGAGCTTGTCGGCCTTGGTCAGCAGGATGTGCATCGGCATGCCGGCGGCGACGGCCCAGTCGAGCATCAGCAGGTCGAAGTCGGTCATCGGATGGCGGATGTCCATCATCAGAATCAGACCTTTCAAACTCTCCCGACCACCGAGGTAAGCCTCGAGGTGGCGCTGCCAGTGTTGCTTGAGCGGGATCGGTACTTTTGCATAACCGTAGCCCGGCAGGTCGACCAGACGGCGATCATCGTCTAGCTTGAAGAAGTTCAACAGCTGTGTGCGACCCGGAGTTTTCGAGGTGCGCGCCAGGCTGGCGTGGGTCAGGGTGTTCAGCGCGCTGGATTTGCCAGCGTTGGAACGACCGGCAAACGCCACTTCGAAGCCTTCGTCGTCTGGGCATTGATCGACTTTGGCGGCACTGAGCATGAACGTGGACTGTTGGCACAGGCCGAGGATGGGATTCTTGAGTTGCATGGGATTTCCGATGTGGGCGGCGCCGGGATTGGGCGCGGAACGCGGTGTCGCTTCCGTTTCAGTGACGCCAGTATATAATGCCGCAGATTTTGTGTGTGCTTTGTCCCAGCGAAGGATGAAGTTCACGAGAGCGACAGACTTTGAATGCGCATTAGAACGCAGAACGCTCTCAACCCTGAAAAGGTCGTTTTATGACGAAATGGCTGCTGGCTGCCGGAGTCTTGATGCCGCTTTACAGCGCACAGGCTACACAGGATCCGGAAGCTGTGTACAACCGTGTTTGTGGTGCCTGTCATTCCGGCCAACTACCCATGGCGCCCGCAAGAGGCGATCAGGAAGCTTGGACGCCGAGGTTGGCGAAAGGTATGGGGACGCTGGTGCAACACGTGACCCAGGGTTTCAAGGCGATGCCGCCGCGTGGTTTGTGCATGGACTGCAGTGCCGAGGATTACCAGGCCATCATCCTTTGGATGAGCGAGAGTAAGCCCGGTCCATAACTTAACCCTTAGCCGTAGTTGGATTAGCTGATGAACAAATTGATCGTGAGTCTGCTGTTGACCGTGGGAATTTCAGGTGTCGCCCATGCTGCCGGCGATGCCGCAGCAGGCCAGGCCAAAGCTGCCGTGTGCGGAGCCTGCCACGGCCCGGACGGCAACAGCATGGCGCCAAACTTTCCGAAACTGGCAGGTCAAGGTGAACGCTACCTCGACAAGCAATTGCACGACATCAAGTCGGGCAAGCGCGTGGTGCTGGAAATGACCGGGCTGCTGACCAACCTGAATGACCAGGATCTGGCCGACATCGCTGCGTACTTCGCCAGCCAGAAAGGCAGCGTCGGCGCCGCCGATCCGAAGATCGTCGCTCGCGGTGAAGCGCTGTTCCGTGGCGGCAATCTGGAAAAAGGTCTGCCAGCCTGCACCGGCTGCCACTCGCCGAACGGCTCCGGCAATGCCGCCGCAGGCTTCCCGCACCTGGGTGGCCAGCACGCTCAATACATCGCCAAGCAACTGACCGATTTCCGCAAGGAAGACGGCGGTCGCGCCAACGACGGCGACGCAATGACCATGCGCACCATCGCACGCAAGCTGAGCGACGAAGACATCGCTGCGGTTTCCAGCTACATCCAGGGCCTGCACTGAGGCCCTGAATCGAGGGCTGAGCGAGGCGCGCAGCGCCGGTCACGTTAACGCTCGATTAATCCTTCGCAGCAAGTATAAAAAGGGTGGCTTTGGCCGCCCTTTTTTGTGGCCGCTGCCGTTACACTACAGCACTCATGCCCGCCAGGATCTGTGTCGAAACAGGTCGAGCGAGGCGACCCAAATTGTTCAGGAGTAAAGCATGCGTAATCTGATCATCAGCGCCGCCCTCGTCGCTGCCAGCCTGTTCGGCGTCACTGCCCAGGCCGCTGAAGCCCCTGCCGCCCCTTACGTCGAACTGGCCAACCCGGTGCCGGTGGCAAAGCCTGGCAAAATCGAAGTGGTCGAGCTGTTCTGGTACGGCTGCCCGCATTGCTACGCTTTTGAGCCAGTGATCAATCCATGGGTTGAAAAACTGCCGTCCGACGTCAACTTCGTGCGCATTCCCGCCATGTTCGGCGGCCCATGGGATGCTCACGGCCAGATGTTCCTGACTCTGGAAGCCATGGGTGTCGAGCATCAGGTGCACAACGCCGTGTTCAACGCGATCCAGAAAGAACACAAGAAGCTCACCGACAAGAACGACATGGCTGACTTCCTCGCCACTCAAGGCGTGGACAAGGACAAGTTCCTCGCCACTTTCGACTCGTTCGCAATCAAAGGCCAGATCGTCAAGGCCCGTGAGCTGGCGAAGAAGTACGAAATCACTGGCGTGCCAACCATGATCGTCAATGGTAAATACCGCTTCGACATCGGCTCTGCCGGTGGTGCCGAGCAAGCATTGAAGCTGGCTGACGATCTGGTCGCCAAAGAGCGAGCGGCTAACAAGGCTGCTGCCAACTAAGCGCGGCATTCGCCATGCGCCGCTGGAAGTCCGAACGCATCGTTGGCCTGCATGATCCGCAGGTCAACGAGCATCATCTGGCGTCTACGGGCCTGCCCGCAGACCAGCGTCTGCGCTTGCTCAGTTTCAACATTCAGGTCGGCATCAGCACCGAGCGCTATCGGCATTACCTGACCCGCAGCTGGCAGCATCTGCTGCCGCACACCGGGCGTTCCGGCAATCTGCAGAAGATCGGTGACCTGCTCGGCGACTTCGATCTGGTCGCGCTGCAGGAAGCCGATGGCGGCAGCCTGCGCTCGGGCTACGTCAATCAGGTCGAACACCTGGCCCACCTCGGCGCCTTTCCCTACTGGTATCAACAACTCAATCGCAACCTCGGTCGACTGGCCCAGCACAGCAATGGCGTGCTCAGTCGCCTGAAGCCGTGGGCGATCGAGGATCACCCGCTGCCCGGTCCGAAAGGTCGCGGCGCGATCCTGCTGCGTTTCGGCGAAGGTCCGGAAGCGCTAGTGGTGGTAATGATGCACCTGGCCCTCGGCGCGCGGACGCGCAGCCTGCAACTGGCCTACATTCGTGATTTGATCAGCGGGTACAAGCATCAGGTGCTGATGGGCGATATGAATACCCATGCCAGCGACCTGCTCGAACACTCGCCGCTACGCGATCTCGGCCTGCTGGCCCCGCAGGTGGAAGCGACCTTCCCCAGCTGGCGCCCACAGCGTTGCCTTGATCATATTCTGCTCAGCCCGACCCTGACCCTGGAAAAGGTCGAGGTGCTGGCCCAGCCCATTTCCGATCACCTGCCGGTCGCGGTGGAAATTCGTCTGCCGGGTTCGCTCACGGCTGACGCATTGCCCGCGTTGAGCCCTGCCCCTCGCGGAACCTGTGAATGAGCGACGACGCCCAGCGCTGGAAAGAGAAGTACCTCAAGAGCATCGAACAGCAGGACAAGCTCGAACGCCGCTGGGCCGCGCGACTCGACCTGCTGCGGCGCGGTCTGGTGCGCAGCACGCTGGCGGCCGAGGGCACCGACAAGGTCGTCGATCAGTGCATGAAGGAAATGCGCGAAGTCGTGCGCACCGATGACATGGACGCCGGCCTCGCCGCCCTGCTGCCGCGTCTGGAAAAAGCCGTGCTCGACTCCGAGCAGCGCCGTGAAACGCGCATTGATCAGGTCAGCACCGCACTGACCGCGCTGGTCACCCAGTTGCAGGCTTTGCCGCTGCCGCGCGAAGTCGCGCAACCGCTGAAGAAATTCGCCAAACAACTGGACAGCCGCGTCGGTCAGGCACGGGAAATGCCGCTGCTGTTGAGCGAACTCAGTGGCTTGCAGGGCAAGGCCTTGAGTCAGTTGGAAACGCCTGCCGAGCCGGGGCGGCCGGGGTTGTTGCAGCGTTTGTTTGGTAGTCGCGACAGTGAAGAAGCCGTTGCACCGGCGGCCGACATACCAGCAACACCAGTGCCGCAACCGGTCGAAGCCCGACAATCTGAACCGGAGCCTGTGCAATCGGCACCGGTGGCCCAAGCTGAGCCAGCGATCGCAGCGCCCGAGACCGTCATCGAGGCGCCTGTCCAGACGCCGCCTGATGAGCCGCAAGTCGTTGCGTTCGCTACGCCTGTGGTCGCCGTTGAAGCCGAGCCAACGCAGGTTGAGCCAGCAGCTGACACCGAGATAACCGTCGCTGCGCAAGCAACCGAAGCACTCAACCCCGACGAACTGATCCACCCCGGCGATCCGTCGCCGCTGCTCCTCGACAGCCTGCCCCTGCCCGAACCGATTGCTCAGGCCTTGGCCGCCATCGACCCGGAGCAGTCGGAACACGACATCCTCTTCGCGCTGCCGGATTCCCCGGAGCCGTCCTACAGCTCCGTAGCCAGACATATCGAAGACACGCTGATCGGCCTGCTCGACGACCTGACCCTGCCCGAGCGCCACCGGCCGCAAGCCGAAGCCATGCGCGAACGGCTCAAACACGGACTGAACTGGTACGAACTGCTGCCGATCCTCGACGATCTCGCAACCTTGATGCTGGCGATTACCGACAGCGGTCAGCACGAATTCGAAGCCTATCTGCAGCAACTCAACGAACGCCTCGAAGCGTTTCAGAGCAATCTGCAAGCGGCCAGCGAAGGGCATGCCGACAACAGCTCGGCGGCGCGGGCCATGGACACGCAGATTCGCGAGCAGGTCGACGGCTTGCAGAGCAGCGTCCAGCAAGCGGCGGACCTCGATGACCTCAAGCATGTGCTGGAGAATCACCTGGAAGGCCTGCTGGGAACGATGGACCAGCACCAGAAACAGCGCGACGCCCGAGAGCAGGAAGTCGCCGCCAGGTTGAAGAGCCTGTCGGAGCGGGTGGCGCATATGGAGCAGGAAGCCATGGGCTTCCGTGAACACCTTGAAGAGCAGCGGCAGAAAGCCCTGATCGATCCGTTGACCGGCCTGCCCAACCGTGCGGCGTGGAGCGAACGCCTTGAGCATGAAATCCAGCAATGGCAGCAGCACGGCAACACCCTCAGCCTGGCCATGCTCGACCTCGATCACTTCAAGCGGATCAACGACAGCTATGGCCATCTGGCCGGCGACAAAGTGCTGAAGATCATCGCCACGGTATTGCGCAAACGCCTGCGCGGCTCGGATTTCATCGCCCGTTTCGGCGGTGAGGAGTTCGTGCTGTTGCTGCCCGCGACGCCACCAGCGGTGGGCGCGAAACTGCTGGAAACCCTGCGCGCGGCGATCGAAGCCTGCCCGTTTCATTTCAAGGGCGAGCGAGTGACTATCACCATTTCCATGGGACTCGCGTCATTCCGGGTGGGAGAACACAGCGATCTGGTGCTGAAAAGAGCCGATCAGGCGCTGTACCGAGCAAAAAACGCCGGGCGCAACCGAGTCGAGCTCGGCTAAGGCAATTGTTCCATTTTGTTTAAATCCGCCCGCTGGCGGACTCTGAGCAAATCCGTACGTTACACTGTTGCATTATCGTTTTCAGCGTATCGTCCTCTGCCATGAAATTCCTTGCCCTTGTTGCCTCGCTGCTCGTCCTCGCTGGTTGCGCCAGCGGTCCGCGCTATGACACCAGCCACCCTTCGGCCAATTACGACAGCCGCATCCAGTTCGTTGTGGTGCATTACACCTCGGCGTCGCTGGAGCGTTCGCTGCAATTGCTGACCCATGGCGACGTCAGTAGCCATTACCTGATCGGCGATGACAAGAGCGCCACCGTGTACAAGCTGATGGACGAAAACCAGCGCGCCTGGCACGCCGGCGAAAGTCAGTGGCAGGGCCGTACCTGGCTGAACTCCAGTTCCATCGGCATCGAAATCGTCAATCCCGGCTACAAGGACACCCCGACGGGGCGCCTGTGGTATCCGTACAGCGAAGCGCAGATCGAATCGTTGATCACCCTGCTCAAGGACATCAGCAAACGCAACGGCATCAGCCCGCGGCACATCATCGGTCACAGCGACATCGCGCCGTTGCGCAAGCTTGATCCGGGGCCACTGTTTCCGTGGAAACGTCTCGCCGCCGAAGGCCTTGGCCTGTGGCCGAACGAGCAAGCGGTGGCGCGTCAGCAGGCTATTTTTAACAGCAACCCGTTGCCGGAGATCGGCTGGTTCCAGGCGCAACTCGCGCGTCTGGGTTACGACACGCCGCAGACCGGCGAGCTGGACGTCGCCACGCGCCACGTCCTCGCCGCGTTCCAGATGCATTACCGCCCTGCCCGCTTCGACGGCACTCCGGATGCGCAAACCGCAGCACTTCTTTTGGTCCTCAATCAGACAAAATAATGACGCCCGCCCGACGGTCAGGGCGAAATCGCAATCAGCAGCTATAACTCATGGTAATTCTTCGGAAAATCCCTTATGGCTGCGACCCGAGAGACGCTGCGTAGCTGGTTTTATCGCCCTGTTTTTTTGGCGATGATCGCGGCTGTCCTCAGCGCCAGCCTGCTGATCGCCGGCGGTATGTTCGCGGCGATGCGCCAGTTGGAAATGCGCGAGAGCCAGGAAATGAACGCCCAAGGCGAGCGTTTCCTCGCGCGCCTCGAACAATTGTTCGGCCAGTTGCGCGAAAGTCTCGACGACCTTGAAGCCCAGCCCTTGCGCGGCTGCGACGAAGAAATGATCGCGACTCTGCAGCAAGTCACCTTCAACTACCGCTTCGTCTACGAAGCCGCGTACATGGACGCCTCGCGGTTCTGCTCCAACCGTCCGCGCCAGGAAGGTCTGTCGTTGGTGCGCGCGCCGGACATTCAGGGCCCGACCTACAGCTATTGGCTGAACACCACCACCGAGCCCGATGAAAACCGCGCGGCGCTGATGCTCGGTCGCGGCAACTTTCGTGTCGCTACCTCGCGCGGGCATTTGACCGACATGGTCGATCTTTCGCCCGGCAGCAGCCTGCTGGTGGTACTCGATCACGGCACTCGCGCGATTCCGGTGCTCGGCACCGCACAGACCTGGCCACCGACCGAACCCTGGCCACCGAAGAGCCCTAATGCGCTGCAAGTCACGCAAACGCGGCTGATCTATCGCATGCCCACCGACAACCCGGAATATCAATTGGTGCTGATTACGCCGCGCACGGGCATGCACGTCCCGGCGGTGTGGTGGTGGCTGTTGCCGGTGTGCCTGATCGCCGGGGCCGTTGTCGGCTTTCTGACCTTACTATTGGTGCGTCAGCGCCAGTCGCTGGATGCCGAGCTGCACGGGGCGATCCGCCGGGGTGAGTTGCAGGTGCTGTATCAGCCGATCTTCGATCTCGACAGCCGCAACTGCGTCGGCGCCGAAGCGCTGCTGCGCTGGCGGCGCCCGGACGGCACGCTGACCAGCCCCGACCTGTTCATTCCCATGGCGGAGAACACCGGGCAGATCCGGCAGATGACCGACTTCGTCTTGCAGCGTCTGCTCGAACAGCTGGGGCAGCTGCTGCGCGCCAATCCGCAGCTGTATATCTCGGTGAACCTCGCGGCCTGCGATGTCATGGTGCCGCGCATCGGCCAGGTCATGGCGCGGCTGCTCGCGCTGCACCGTGTCGCCGCGCGGCAGATAGCCTTCGAAGTCACCGAGCGGGGCCTGATTGATGTGGTGGTGGCGCGGGAAAACCTGCAAGCCTTGCGCGACGTCGGCCATCAGGTGCTGATCGATGATTTCGGCACCGGCTATTGCAGCCTCGCCTATCTGCAGACCTTGCCGGTGGACTGCCTGAAGATCGACAAGGCGTTCATCGATGCGCTCGGCCATGACGCGGCGAGCAGCGGCGTCGCTCCGCACATCATTCACATGGCGCAGGCGCTGGATCTGAAAGTGATTGCCGAAGGCATCGAGCTGGAATCCCAGGCAGCACTGCTCAGCAGTGAGGGGGTCAAGTTCGGTCAGGGCTGGCTGTTCGCTCACGCACTGAGCGCCGTGCAGTTCATTGAACTGATCACCCGTGGACGACGCCTGGCCGGACGGCGTATGGACGATGAAGCCTAAACGGCCAGCGCCATGTAGAACTGGGTGCCCTGCCCCGGCCGCGAATAAACGCCCATGCGCCCGCCGTGCAACTGGACGATTTCCTTGCACAGCGCCAGACCGAGGCCGGCGCCGCCCTTCTTGCGCCCGACCTGCACGAACGGTTCGAAGATCCGCCCCTGCTGGCCGTAGGCAATGCCTTCGCCATTGTCTTCGACGCTGATGATGACCCGCTCGCCATGCCGGCGCGCTTGCAGCCGGATCTGCCCGTCGCGGGCAGTGTGCCGCAGGGCGTTGTCGATCAGGTTGTCGAGGACGCGATCAAGTTGCGCCTGATCAGCCTGCAACCTCGGCAGCGGGCCTTGAATCTCGATGTTCAGCGCAACACCTTTGGCAGCAGCCACGTCGGCAAAGCGCAGCTGCGCCTGCTCCAGCAGGTCCTCAATGGAACATGGCGCCAGAGTGAGTTTCTGTAGGCCGTTCTGGTAGCGCGAGAAATTCAGCAGGTCGTTGATCAACTGCATCAGGCGCTGCATTTCTTCGTTGACCGTATCCAGCAGGTCGGCTTCGCGCGATTCCGCCGGGAACTTGGCCCGCTCGCGAAACAGCCCGAAGGCCATGTGCATGCCTGTGACCGGCGTGCGCAGTTCATGGGAAGCGCGCAAGACGAACTCACTGCGCACGCGCTCGAACGCGCGTTGCTCGGTAACGTCGTGCAGCACCATCACCGCGCCGAGAATATGCCCCTGGGTATGACTGACCGGCGTCAGACTGTAGGTCAGCAGGCGCGATTCGCCATCGACTTCGATGCTCAGATCTTCCGGCGCGCGCTCCAGCGTGCCGCCGCGCAGGACCAATTGCAATTGCGCATCCAGCTCCGGACGGCCGAGTGCAGTACCCAGGCCTTGGCCGAGCCGGTCGTCTTCCCAGCCCAACTGGCGCTGAGCCACGGGGTTGAGGTGTTCGAGCTGGCCCTGGCGGTCGATCATCAGCAAGCCATCGTCGATGCTGTCGAGCACCGCTTGCAAACGCTGCTGACCGGCCAACAGTTCGTCGACATTCATCGCTTGGTGTTCGCGCAACGCTTCGGCCATCAGGCCGAAGCGTCGCGACAACAGGTTGACTTCCATGGCCGTGGAAATCGGCAGGGTCACGTCATAGTTGCCCTGGCCGATATTGTCGGCAGCCTTGGCCAGCGCTTCGATCGGTGCGCCGAAACGTCGGGCGATGCCCTGGGCGGTGACGAAACCGATGATCAGCACCGCCAGTCCGACCAGGCCAAGCAGCCCGGCAATCAGCAACGCGCGTTCACGGGCAGCGTGTTGGACCGCGTTGATGGTTTCCAGCGCATGTTTGTGCTCAGCAATCAGGCCATTACGCAGAATGTTGAAGCGCTCGCGGAAATCCGCAGTGGTACTGGCGTTCTTCGCCGCTTCGGCAGTCACGTCGAATGAGGCGAGGAAGTTCAGGTAGTCGGCCTTGGCCTGGCGGAAACCGTAAGGCTGGTCATCGCCCTCCGGCTGCTGGGCGATGCCTTGGTCGAGCAACTCGAAGTAGTGCTGCTTGGACGCTTCGAACGCAACGGGATCGGGTTTTTCGGCGAGCATGATGATCAATTGATCACCGAGGGTCTGGCGCAGCTTGAGGCCCAGATCCAGGGTGACGAAGTTGCTGCGCACCAGCGCTTCCTGTGACCCGGCCATCTGCATCACGCTGACCAGCCCGAGCAAGAGCCCGAGCAAGGCCACGGTGATCAACGCAGAAATGCTCAGGAACAGGCGCGTGCGCAGCTTGATCGCCAGTTTCATCGCGCAGTGCTCACAGGTTGTACTGCTTGCGTTTGCGATACAGGGTCGAGGCGTCGATGCCGAGGGTTTTCGCCGCTTGGTCCAGGGTGCCGGCGGTGGCCAGCACCGCGCCGATGTGCGCTTTCTCCAGCTCGTCCAGGCTCAGTGCCGCGCCGACCCGTGGCGCGTTGTTGGCCGGTTGTTCGGCCATGCCCAGGTGGCTGATTTCCACGCGTTCCTGCGGGCAGATGATACTGGCCCGCTCGACCACGTTGCGCAGTTCGCGAATATTGCCCGGCCAGCGATAACCGAGCAGCGCTTCGCGCGCCTCATCGCTGAAGCCGCGCGCTGGGCGTGCGTACTCTTTGACGAAGCGTGCGAGGAAGCGATCGGCAAGGGTCAGGATGTCTTCGGCGCGCTCGCGCAACGGCGGCAGATGCAGGGTGATGACGTTGAGACGATAGAGCAGGTCTTCGCGGAAACGGCCGTCGCGGACCATGTCTTCGAGGTTGAGGTTGGTGGCGGCAAGGATGCGCACATCGGCGCGGCGAGTGACCGGATCGCCGACCCGCTCGTATTCCTTGTCCTGGATGAAGCGCAGCAACTTCGGTTGCAAAGTCAGGGGAAAGTCGCCGATCTCGTCGAGAAACAGCGTGCCGCCGTCCGCCTGGTTGACTCGACCCAGCGTGCTTTCGCTGGCGCCGGTAAACGCGCCACGGCTATGGCCAAACAGCTCGCTTTCCATCAGCTCGGCAGTCAGCGACGGGCAGTTGATAGTGACGCAGGATTTCTTCTCGCGCTTGCTCCAGCCGTGGATCGCACGGGCCAGTTCACCTTTACCGGTGCCGGACTCGCCAAGGATAAGAATGTTGGCGTCGGTGCTTGCGACCTGCCGGGCCGTTTCCAGCACGACTTTCATCGCCGGGCTGTGGGAATCAAGGCCGTCTTTCGGTTTGCGGATCTCGCCTTCCAGCGCTTCGAGCCGCGCGGAGAGCTGGCGCACTTCCAGCTGCTTGGCGGTGGCCAGGCGCAGTTGATCAGGGCTGCACGGCTTGACCAGATAATCGGCGGCGCCGGCCTGGATGGCATCAACGGCGGTGTCGACCGCCGAATGGGCGGTGACGATCACTACGCGCATCCACGGCGCCTGAATGCGCATCTGCGCGAGGACGTCGAGACCGTTGTCCTCGCCCAGGCGCAAATCAAGGAAGCACAGATCGAAGACCTGACGTTGCAGCAAAGCATCGGCCTGGGCTGCGCTATTGGCGGTGGCTACCGTATAGCCTTCGTCTTCGAGGCAATAACGAAACGTACGCAGGATGGCGGATTCATCGTCCACCAGCAGAATGCGGCCTTGTTGCTCAGTGGCAGATTCCATTTTTCCTACGCTCCATAGTGATTAGTCTTGGGTTAGTCCCGGAAAAATCGGGCAAGTTGCATGGTTGATTCTGAACGATACCAGCCATAGGAGGGTAGCTCTCTACTGCCATAACGGCCAATTCATTGATTTCGTTGAGTTTTAAAACATTCTGCGTTTTGCAGGGCAGATCCTGCGTCCTCTTCTGACATCTGCGTACCGGTAGCAATTCCATATCATCGAAATTTCCCACGAAATAATCGTGCATTGCGCACGACCGCAGAAGAGCCATCGTGCAGGATGCGTCTTAGGAAATTTCTCAACCACGTATAAGTCATTGTTTTCAGTGGTTTTTTCACAGATGAAAAAACTGGCATGCAGGCTGCAATACCTCACTCAGCCCGGGCAGAACAGCACTGCCCCAACCGAACAAGCGTGAGGAACACAGGATGACTCGCCCAATCGCCGCCCAAGTACGTATTTCGCCACTGCAGATCCAGCAAGGTCTGTTCGGTGTACTGGCGTTGCTGATCACCCTGATCGTCTGCCAGCAGTACATGAGCTGGGAAAACAGCCGTAAACCCGAGCCACTGATTTCGATGCAGCACAGCACTCAAACGCACTTCAGTGCCGTGAGCAGCAGCCAGGCCGAGAACGCTTCGATGCACATGATCGATGTCGACCAGGCGCAACCGCTGGATCAATTGCCACGGGAAGAGCGCTGGGTTTTCTAAGCCTTTGAACACATTCAGGCGCGTAGCGCCGGAAACCGGAAACACCCCTAAATAGAGAAGTAAGGAGAATCACCATGTTGAGCTGGGCAATTACATTCTTGATCATTGCCATCATCGCCGCCGTTCTGGGCTTCGGTGGTATCGCGGGCACCGCCACGGGTATCGCCAAGATTCTCTTTGTCGTGTTCCTGGTGATGTTCATCGCTTCCTTCTTCTTTGGCCGTCGCGGCCGAGGTTAACGATGATCGGTCTCAAGACATTGGCCGCCGCCCTGCTTCTGGGCGGCAGTGCCATGGCCATGGCGGCCAATGACGGCCAGACCCGGGTCAACGAACTGCTCGCCTCCGACGCGCAGTACCGTGAAACCTGGGAAGGCGTGATCAAAAAGGAAGAGCGCGTACCGGAATGGGTGATCAACCTGTCCGGCACCTCCGAACAACAGATGCATGCCGTTACGGAAGATGGCGATCAGTATCTGGTCGGTCCGCTCTGCGAGAGTCAGGACAAGTGTCTGAATCACCGCTTGATCGTGGCCTTCAGCTTCGACAAGGATGACGCCTACGCCATGCTGGTCGATGTGCCGGAAGGTCTGCCGCAGGACAAGTCGCCGACGCGACACGCGACTTATCGCTTCTTCGGCAAACCTGATCAGGGCATGCAGGATCTGCTGATGGAAACCCTGAAGAAAGATCCGAAGTGGTACTGACGCAGGACGCGCAACGGTTTCGAACACGAAAGCAGCGCCCCGCTGCTTTCCATTGCACCGCCCGATGAGGGTCGGTGCATGACCAGGGGGCCGGGATGTTCTGACTGATACAGGGTCGGAGTGACCTACGGGTACAGGGAGTACCTGCGCAAGGGCCGGGTCAGGGTAAAAGCTGCGCCGCAGGTTCGTCGACCCGGTGGTCTGACGAATCTGCGCTGGGCTTTGAATTCGCTAAAACATTGATCCAGCACGCCAAATTCCTTTTTCAATCGTCAACACTGCGAGGAAAACATTTCGCGGTGTTTCCTGGCGACCGTATATCGACAAAGATCGCGCTCGTTCCGTGTGACTTCTAGTCTTGCGATTCAGACTTTTTCCGGAAATTTCCGCCGGTTTTCCCTGTGCAAAATTTAACCAGCCTACGCTGTAATGGCCGGTTCACGGCACTTATGCCGGCACAAATGTCACAATCGAACCGCTTGGGACGCCAGTTTCAAATGAAAAAGCTCATGCCGATTAGGCATAGGGTAGGCGTTTACGGCATTAGACGGCGCCACCTTGCATCGGAATAGTTGCGCCTTTTTTCGCCTGCCGAAGAGCCGTAAACACGCACTTCGGGGCACCTTATACGGAGGCAGATGCACAGACTTTTCCGCTGATGAGCGTTCCAGTTCCTGCATGTGCCTGAGTCAAACGCAAGTAAGGGTAAAGATAATGAAGAAGGCAAAAATCAGCCTCGCCTGGCAGATCCTCATCGGTCTGGTTCTAGGGATTGCAATTGGTTCGTTGCTCAACCACTTCAGTGCTGAAAAGGCCTGGTGGATCAGCAACGTCCTGCAACCGGCAGGCGATATCTTTATCCGTCTGATCAAGATGATCGTGATCCCGATCGTCATTTCCTCGCTGATCGTCGGCATCGCTGGCGTCGGCGACGCCAAGAAACTCGGGCGTATCGGCCTGAAGACCATCATCTATTTCGAGATCGTCACCACCATCGCCATCGTTGTCGGTCTGGTGCTGGCCAACGTGTTCCATCCGGGCACCGGCATCGACATGAGCACTCTGGGCACGGTCGACATCTCGAAGTACCAGGCGACCGCCGCCGAAGTGCAGCATGAACATGCATTCATCGAAACCATCCTCAACCTGATCCCGTCGAACATCTTCGCGGCCATGGCCCGCGGCGAAATGCTGCCGATCATCTTCTTCTCCGTACTGTTCGGGCTCGGCCTGTCGAGCCTGCAGTCGGACCTGCGCGAGCCGCTGGTGAAGATGTTCCAGGGCGTTTCGGAAAGCATGTTCAAGGTCACCCACATGATCATGAACTACGCCCCGATCGGCGTGTTCGCACTGATCGCGGTGACCGTGGCCAACTTCGGCTTCGCCTCGCTGCTGCCGCTGGCGAAACTGGTGATCCTGGTTTACGTCGCCATCGCCTTCTTCGCCTTCGTCGTGCTGGGCCTGATCGCCAAGCTGTTCGGCTTCTCGGTGCTCAAGCTGATGCGCATCTTCAAGGATGAGCTGGTACTGGCCTACTCCACCGCCTCCTCGGAAACCGTGCTGCCACGGGTGATCGAGAAGATGGAAGCCTACGGCGCGCCGAAAGCCATCTGCAGCTTTGTGGTACCGACCGGTTACTCGTTCAACCTCGACGGCTCGACCCTGTACCAGTCGATTGCGGCGATCTTCATTGCCCAGCTGTATGGCATTGACCTGTCGATCAGCCAGCAACTGCTGCTGGTGTTGACGCTGATGGTCACCTCCAAAGGCATCGCCGGCGTACCGGGCGTGTCCTTTGTAGTGCTGCTGGCGACTCTGGGCAGCGTCGGCATCCCGCTTGAAGGCCTGGCGTTCATCGCCGGTGTCGACCGCATCATGGACATGGCCCGTACCGCACTGAACGTGATCGGTAATGCTCTGGCGGTGCTGGTCATCGCGCGCTGGGAAGGCATGTACGACGACGCCAAGGGCGAGCGCTACTGGAACTCCCTGCCGCACTGGCGCAGCAAGGAAAAACTGCCGGCTGGCGAAATTTCCAAGAACTGATGCAAAACCCTGTGGGAGCGAGCCTGCTCGCGAAGACGGTGTATCAATCTACAGAGATGTTGAATGTGCCGGCCTCTTCGCGAGCAGGCTCGCTCCCACAGTGATTGATGCACGCCCCACCAACGAACCCCGGAGCAATCCGGGGTTTGTCGTTTCTGGCGACCCCGCTATCATTCGCCGCATTCTTCGGGGGATTTGACTGATGCTTAATGGCCTGTGGCTTGGCTTCTTCATCGTTGCAGCCGTGTCGGCGCTGGCGCAGTGGCTGATCGGCGGCAACGCCGGGATCTTCGCGGCGATGGTGGAAAGCATTTTCGCCATGGCCAAGCTGTCGGTCGAAGTCATGGTGCTGCTGTTCGGCACCCTCACCCTGTGGCTGGGCTTTCTGCGCATCGCCGAAAAGGCCGGGATCGTCGAGTGGCTGGCCAAGGTCCTCGGCCCGCTGTTTCTGCGGCTGATGCCGGAAGTCCCGCCCGGCCACCCTGCCCTTGGCCTGATCACGCTGAATTTCGCCGCCAACGGCCTCGGCCTGGACAACGCCGCCACGCCGATTGGCCTGAAAGCCATGAAAGCGTTGCAGGAGCTCAATCCCAGCGCCACCATCGCCAGCAACGCGCAGATCCTCTTTCTGGTGCTCAATGCCTCGTCGCTGACCCTGCTGCCCGTGACCATTTTCATGTACCGCGCCCAGCAAGGCGCGCCGGATCCGACGCTGGTGTTCCTGCCGATTCTGCTGGCGACCAGTTGCTCGACTATCGTCGGTTTCCTCTCCGTAGCTTTCATGCAACGCCTGCGCATCTGGGACCCGGTGGTCCTCGCCTATCTGCTGCCCGGCGCGCTGATCCTTGGCGGCTTCATGGCCCTGCTCGGCACGCTTTCCGCGACAGCGCTGGCGGGATTGTCGTCGATCCTCGGCAATCTCACGCTGTTCGGCCTGATCATGCTGTTTCTGCTGATCGGCGCGCTGCGCAAGGTCAAGGTGTACGAGGCGTTCGTCGAAGGCGCGAAAGAAGGCTTTGATGTGGCAAAGAACCTCTTGCCGTATCTGGTGGCGATGCTCTGTGCGGTTGGCGTGCTGCGCGCCTCTGGTGCGCTGGATTTCGGCCTGGACGGCATTCGCCATCTGGTCGAGTGGGCCGGCTGGGACACGCGCTTCGTCGATGCGCTGCCGACGGCGATGGTCAAACCGTTCTCCGGCAGCGCCGCACGGGCGATGCTCATCGAGACCATGCAGACTTCCGGCGTCGACAGCTTCCCGGCGCTGGTCGCGGCGACGGTGCAGGGCAGTACCGAAACCACGTTCTATGTGCTGGCGGTGTACTTCGGCGCGGTGGGCATTCAGCGCGCACGGCACGCGGTGGGGTGTGCGTTGCTGGCGGAGTTTGCCGGAGTGGTGGGCGCTATCGGGGTCTGCTACTGGTTCTTCGGCTGAGCAAAATCCCCATGTGGGAGCGAGCCTGCTCGCGAAGTCGGAGTGTCAGTCAACGCTTAAGTGACTGATACACCGCTTTCGCGAGCAGGCTCGCTCCCACAGGAGCTGTGGTGTGTCAGCGGGGTTGCGGGGCGAGTTTCTGGCCTTGCTCCACGGCCCAGGCCACAACCTTGGCCGTGAGGCGATCACTGGCCTGACCAAACCCGGCGACCACCGCTGGCACCTGCACATCGCTCAACGGCTGGCGCTCTTCAAAACGGCGGCTGGCGAGGATGCGCTGGTCATAGCCGCGCACCAGCAACGCATCGACCCGCACCACAACGCCGGCCTGGGTGCCCTGATATTCGGTCTGAAACGCCTGCAAACTGCCGCCCAGTTCCAGATCCGCCTGGAAGTTGCTGTCGTCGGTGCTCAGCAGCGTCACCCGACCATCACGCTGGAATCCATCGAGCAGGCGATTGCGCAGCAGTACCGGCGCCGGATCGCTCCAGCGCGAGCCTTTGTAGCTGCTGATCACATCGCCCTGCGGGATCACGGCAATGCTCGGCCGGTTCAGTGCTTCGCTGGCCTGCAATTTATTCAAGCGCAGCGACCACGACTGCGTCGCCGCCGGGCTGGCCGAGGCGGGCGCTTGCGCGGCGGGCAGGCGGTAGACGTCCGAGGGTTCCGACTTGGGCAAGATCGAGCACGCGCCGATCAGGGTCAGGCCAGCGCCGAGCAGGGCGATTCGAGTCAGTTTCATGGGGTGAATTCCTTGTTCTTGTCGCTGCCCAACAGATAGCCGCTGGGATTGGCCTCGAGGCGTTGGGAAATGGCGCGCAGCGAGGTCAGCGTCTCGCGCAGTTCGCGAATCGCCGGGGCCAGGCCGTTGAGGCCCTGCATGCCGTTATCCAGCGAATTCTGGTTTTTGCTGAGCAAGCCATTGATGGTCACGCTGCTTTGCTCCAGCGACTTCATCGCCTGTTCGGCACTGCCCAAGGCCTGCTTGCCCTGATCGTTAAGCAGGCCGTTGGCGTTGCGCATCAACAGTGAGGTCTGCTCGAGCATGCTGCCGGCCTGTTTGCCGACGGTCGCCAGTTGCTGCATGGCTTGCTTGATGTCGCCGCGCTGGTCGTTGATGGTGCCGGTGGTCTGTTCCAGATGGGCAAGAGTCTTGCTCACACGCTCGACGTTTTCCGCGGAGAACATGTGGTTGGCGTTTTGCAGCAGGGCGCTGATGCCGGTCATCAAGTCGCTGCTGTCGTTGAGCAGGCGGGAAATAGGCGAGGGCGAGGCGACCAGAGTTGGCAGCTTGCCGTCATGCCCGCGCAATTTCGGGCTCTCGGGTGTGCCGCCGCTGAGCTGGATGATCGACGTGCCGGTGATGCCGGTCAGTGCCAGTTTGGCCTGGGTGTCTTCCTTGACCGGCGTGTCGCCCGCCAGACGAATCCGCGCCAGCACCCGGCGCGGATCCTGCGGGTCGAGGCGCAGGCTGACCACGTCACCGACCTTGATCCCGCTGTACTGCACCGAACTGCCCTTGGACAGACCGCTGACCGCCTCGTTGAACACCACTTCGTAATCCTTGAACTCGGTGTCGACGCTGGATTTGGCCAGAAACAGGCCGAAGAGCAGGGCGCCGGCCACGACGATCACCGTGAACAGGCCGATCAACACATGATGGGCTCGGGTTTCCATATCAGACCTCGTTGAGCAGTTTGGCGGCGTCCAGCGCCGAGCGGCCGCGCGGGCCGTGGAAGTATTCGTGAATCCACGCGTCGGCGGTTTCCGAGACGTCGTCGATAGGGCCGGCGACCAGCACTTTCTTCTGCGCCAGCACCGCCACGCGATCGGTGATGGTGTACAGCGTGTCGAGGTCGTGGGTCACCAGAAACACGCTCAGACCCAACGCATCACGCAGGGTCAGGATCAATTGATCGAACTGCGCCGCGCCAATCGGATCAAGGCCGGCGGTGGGTTCGTCGAGAAACAGAATGTCCGGATCCAGCGCCAAGGCCCGCGCCAGCGCCGCGCGCTTGATCATGCCGCCGGACAACGACGCCGGGTATTTGTCCGCCGCCGACAGCGGCAGCCCGGCCAGCGCCAGTTTCACCGCCGCCAGGTGCTCGGCGTCGTGACGGCTGAGGCCGGCGTGTTCGATCAGGGGCAGGGCGACGTTCTCGGTCACGGTCAGCGAGGAAAACAGCGCGCCTTTCTGGAACAACACACCGAAGCGCCTTTCGATCAGCGAGCGTTCATGCTCGGGCAGATTCGGCAGGTTCTGGCCGAAGACTTTGACCATGCCTTCGCTGGGCCGATTCAGCCCGACGATGCTGCGCAGCAGCACCGATTTACCGGTACCGGAGCCACCCACCACGGCGAGGATCTCGCCTTTGTACACGTCCAGATCAAGGTTCTCGTGCACGCTCTGCGGTCCGAAGCGATTGCACAGGCCACGGACTTCGATCACCGCCTCCGAGGGCGCGCGGGGTAGACGACTCACCAGCCCATCTCCATGAAAAACAGCGCGGCCACCGCATCGAGCACGATCACCACGAAAATCGACTGGACCACGCTGGAGGTGGTGTGCGCGCCGACCGATTCGGCGCTGCCGCTGACCTTGAAACCTTCCAGGCAACCGATCGCCGCGATCAGGAAGGCGAAGATCGGCGCCTTCACCAGCCCGACCAGAAAATGCTGAATGCCGATGTCCGATTGCAGCAGCGACAGGAACATCGCCGGCGAGATGTCCAGCGACACCGCGCAGACCACACCGCCGCCGACGATCCCCGAGAGCATCGCCAGAAACGTCAGCATCGGCAGCGCCACCAGCAGCGCCAGCACGCGCGGCACCACCAGCAATTCGATCGGGTCGAGACCGAGAGTACGGATCGCGTCGATTTCTTCGTTGGCCTTCATCGAGCCGATCTGTGCGGTAAAAGCACTGGCGGTGCGCCCGGCCATCAGGATCGCCGTGAGCAACACGCCGAATTCGCGCAGGAACGAGAAGCCGACCAGGTCCACGGTGAAAATCGTCGCGCCGAAACTGGCCAGCACTGTGGCGCCAAGAAACGCCACCACGGCGCCGACCAGAAACGTCAGCAGGGCCACGATCGGTGCGGCGTCGAGGCCGGTTTGCTCGATGTGCGCGATCATCGGCGTGATGCGCCAGCGCTTGGGCCGCAACAGCCCACGGGCGATGACTTCAAGGATCAGGCCGACGAAGCCGAGCAGTTGCATCGTGTCGGTCCAGACCTTGTCCACCGCGCGGCCAATGCGCGTCAGCAGTTGCACGCTGACGCTGATTTCCGGCTCCTTGATCGGCACGCAGAAATCGCTCAGCGAGCAGTACACGGTTTGCAGCAAGGCGCGGTCGGCAGTTGAAAGGGTGCAATCGGGGTGTTCGGCGGTTTTACCCAAGCGCTCGGAACCGAGCAGCTCGACCAGCAACGAGGCGCCGGCGGTGTCGAGGGCACCGAGGCCGTTCAGATCGATGGAAGTGTTGGCATCGTACTGGCCGCGGAGCTTTTCGCTCAGGTGCTTGAGCGCGGTGTAGTGGGCGAGCGTCCAGTCGCCGCTGACGCGCAGGCGGGCAGGGCTGAACGCGGTGTCCAGGTGGGCACTGCCGGGGGTTGGGCTGCTGGTCATAAGCTCCGTGCTTGTACGGCCGTTACGAGATCCTACGTAATAGCACGAACCGGATTACTTTTCTTTGGCCGGTGTGCTGTCGGTGATTGCGAAACGCAGCACGCCGATCAACTGCCCGTCCTCGGTCAACACCCGCACCTGCCATTTGCCCGCCGGGTTGCCGGGGAAGTTCTGCTTGTGCGTCCACGCCCGGTAGCCTTCCTTGCGCCCGCCATGGATGTCGAGGGCGATGCGGTCGACCTCTTTGCCGTTGAAGGTCCACACGTGATAAATCCGCTCATCGAGGCCGCGCGGCGCGTTGATTGCGGTGTAGGCGTAGAGCCCGCCGCTGCGGATCTGCTCGGCGCTGACGGTTTCGAGGCTGGCGCCGGGGGTGCGATCCTGCAGCTGCGTGCTGATCGCCACGTCGGTCATCCACAGCGTTGCCGGCGGCACCCACGAACGCAGCGCCCAACCGACGCCGCCGATGCCGACTGTGATGAACAGAATCGCCAGGGCATTGCGCACCGTGCGGATCGGGAAGATCGATGCCAGGCTCGGGAACGACAGCAGCACGGCAATCCCCAGCGCCCATTTGAAACTCTGCGCGGTGGTCAGGTGCATGATCACCGGCAGCGCGGTGAGCAGGGCGGCGAACAGGGTCAGGGTGTGCAGCGCGAGAAACGCCCAGCGCCGTGGCGCCAGCCATTTGTAGTACAGCGGATCGACGATAGAGATCAGTGCAGCAACGCTGAGCAGCCCCGTGAAGACAAACTGGCCGCTGTTCCACGTGGTGGTGATGAAGAAGAATGGCAGAACGAAAAACAGGCTTTCCTGATGGATCATCTGCGTCGCGTAGCGCAGCAGCGGCTGGGGAATCTCGCGCTTGAAAATCCGTGTGAACAGCCCGGTCAGGGTGTTTTCCAGCATCAGCCAGATCCAGCTGAGCAGCATGATCACCGTGATCCAGCTGGCCAGCCCCTGTTGGCGATCGACGAGGATGAAACTGCCGACCCCGGAAATGAAACCACCCGCCGCGATCAACCCGGGGTAGCGCTTCATCAGCTCGAGAAGGCGCTGGATAAGGAGGGTCAGTTTTGGCATTTTGGCGGTTCACGACGATATGGGGAAAATCCCGGAAAGGTTAACGCCGCATGACCCCTGTGGCGAGGGGATTTATCCCCGATCGGCGGCGCAGCCGTCGTAGATCCTGCAAGCGAATTTTGTCTGGCTATACCGAGCTGCCCTTATTGGGGCTGCTGCGCAGCCCATCGGGGATAAATCCCCTCGCCACAAGTGCTCACTCATCACAGGGTTAATGGCTTCCGGCAATTTTGTGGCGGCGATGCAGGCGCCAGCCGATCACGATCAGCAGCAACAACCCGATTCCACCAGCGACCAGCCACAACACCTGATCATCACTGATCAAAGGCTTCTCGATCCGGATATACCCCGGCTGCAGCAACAGCTCGCGCATCGCCTTGTTCGCCGCTTCCAGCGTCACCCCTTGCAACTCCCGCGCGGGATTGGCAAAGCGGCCATCCTGATAGTCGGCCAGCGCGCTCCAGTAATAGTCTGCCAGCGCGCTGTTGCCCTGCACGGCCCAGGCCTGGTGGGCGATGGCGGCTTGTTTGATGCGGGCGAAGGTGCTCGGGTCGAGGCCGTTTTTCAGCAGGTCGGCTTTGAGGTCATCGAGTACCTGGATGGCTTCGTCGACGTCATCGCGATCCAGGTCCGCGTTGAGGCTCATGAAGCCGACACCGCCGAATACTTCACGCTCGGCCCACGGCCCGTACGACAAGCCGTGGTTGAGGCGAATCTGCCGGTACAGCGCCCAGTCGAGATAATCCTTGAGAATGTCGAACGTCTGGTCGTACTGATCGTCGAGCACCGGTTCCGGCACCAGCCAGTGCAGCTTGGCGCTGTCGCCAATGAAGCCACGGGTGAGGGTGCGCTCATGGGCGGCGCTGGTGCGGATGTCCGGCAGCGCCCGGTGTTCGCTCGGCTCGACCGGCTCCAGCTCACCCCAGGTACGCTCGAGATAGGCTGGCAGCAGTTTGTCGAGTTCGCCGACAACGATCAGGGTCATGTTGTTCGGCGCGTACCAGGCCTTGCGCACCGTCTCCAATTGTTCCTGGGTCAGATGGCCGACTTCGGCACGCTGCGGGCATTTCAGTCCCAGCTCGACAGCCAGTTGATTGCTCGCGGTATGACCGAGGTCCTGACGGTCGAGGAAACGTTGCAGCCTGGTGTAATGCCCGCCGTCCTCACGCTCGACCACCCGTTTCGCCGCGTTGATTGCGTTGTCGTCAATGCGTGTCTGGGTCAGCAGCGCGAGCAGCAGGTCAAGCACCTTGCGCTGGTTTTTCGCCGGGGCTTCGATGACGAACGTGGTGTCGGCGTTGCTGGTGAACGCATTCCAGTCCCCGCCCAGCGCCTGCATGCGTTCTTCCAGACCGCCTTCGCCGGTGGCGTCGATACCGCTGAACAGCAGGTGTTCGAGCAAATGCGGCAGCTCTTTTTCGTCGCAATCGAAGTCATCGAGGCCAACGCCGACCACCAGCCGGATCGCCACATGCCCACGCTCGGTGCCGGGCTTGAGCATCAGTTGCAAACCGTTGGGCAGCGCATAGCCTTCGACCTGAAAGCGATCCAGGGCAAAGGCGGGCAGGGAACCGAGCAACAGACAGGCGAACAACAGGCAACGCATAACAGGCTTCCATACGGCTGATTTGGAGATCCGTGTCGTCAGTCAGGCCCCATCGCTGGCAAGCCAGCTCCCACAAGGATCTGCGGCGCTCACGAAACCCTGTGGGAGCTGGCTTGCCAGCGATGACGGTCTCAAGGCTGAACCACTGTAACTGACTGACCCCAGCCTCAGACGTTCAAGGCGAATGCGTAATGTCGGCCATGTCATCCACCGCCAGCGCGCCGGTGTCCGCCGTTTCCAGCACGACATAGGCGCTGCTGCAGAACAACGAATTGAGCCGTTTCATGTCGGCGATCAACTCCAGATGCAGCGAGCTGGTCTCAAGGCTCTGCACGATCTTGCGTTGCAAACGGCTGACATGCGCATGGGCCAGACGCCGTTCCTGCGCACGAAAGCGGCGTTTCTCCCGCAACAACTGCCGCGCGCTTTCGCGGTCGCCGCTGAGAAACACCGACAGGCCCAGGCGCAGGTTGGCGATCAGTTGCTGTTGCAGCCCGGCAAGATCTTCCAGGCCTTCTTCGGAAAACGAACGGCGCTGCGAAGTCTTCTGCTGCTGAATCTTGCGCAGCATGCGCTCGATCAGGTCGGCGGCGAGTTTGAGGTTGATCGCCAGTTCGATGATCTCGGCCCAGCGCCGACTGTCGTGCTCGCCGAGATCCTCGCGGGGCATCTGCGCCAGATACAGCTTGATCGCGCTGTACAGGGCCTCGACGTCGTCGGTCAGGCGGCGCATTTCCTGAGTGACGGCAGTCTGCTTGCCGCGCAGCACATCAAGGGAGGCATCGAGCATGTTGTCGAGCAGATCGCCCATGCGCAGGGTTTCCCGCGCGGCGTTGGCCAGCGCCAGGCTCGGCGTGACCAGCGCGGTCGGGTCGAGATGGCGCGGCTTGGCGGTGCCGTTGACCTCCGGCCGCTCCGGCAACAGCCAAGCACAGAGCCGCGCCATCGGCCCGACGCTGGGCAGCAGGATCAGGCAGCGCGCGGTGTTGTAGAGCAGGTGGAAGCCGATGACCATTTCCTGCGGGCTGAAATCAAGGCTGTCGATCCAGTGCACCAGCGGGTCGAGCACCGGGATGATCAGCAGCAAACCGATCAATTTGTACAACAGACTGCCCAGCGCAACCTGGCGGCCGGCGGCGTTCTGCATGCTGGTGCTCATGAAGGCAAGGATGCCGCTGCCGATGTTGGCGCCGATCACCAGACCGATCGCCACCGGCAGGCTGATCACCGCAGCACCGGCCAATGTAGCGGTGAGCAGCACGGCGGCGAGGCTGGAGTAGGAAATCATCGCGAACAGCGCGCCGACCAGGGCGTCGAGAAGAATGTCGCCGGTCAGCGAGGCGAAAATCACTTTCACCCCTTGCGCATGAGTGATCGGCGCAGCGGCCTCGACGATCAATTGCAGGGCGAGAATGATCAGCCCGAGACCAATCGACACCCGGCCCATCTGCCCGAGCCGCGTCTGTTTGCGCGACAGAAAGAAAATCACCCCGAGGAAGATCAGCAGCGGCGACAGCCACGACAGATCGAGGGTCAGCACCCGCGCCATCAAAGCGGTACCGACATCGGCGCCCAGCATGGTCGCCAGCGCCGGGGTCAGCGCCATCAGGCCCTGACCGACAAACGAAGTGACCAGCATCGCCGTGGCGTTGCTGCTCTGCACCATGGCAGTGACGAGAATACCGGCGATGAACGCCAGCCATTTCTTCGACATGTTCTGGCCGATGACATGTCGCAGATTGGTGCCGTAAACCCGCAGGATGCCGGTTCGGACGATGTGCGTGCCCCAGATCAACAGGGCGACGGCGGACAACAGATTGAGCAGGGTGAGCATGCAGACCCCCTGTAGTAGCAGCGCCCCAGAGGGGCAAGTGGACGGCACCGCGCGGTTTCTACGTTCTTGATACTTAAGCTGTAGTTGGCGAACGGTCTCGGCGCCAGCATTGCACAGCTAAAGCGTGGATTGAAACAAAAGTGTCATCAAAACAAATGCATCCACTCACCGAATCCGACACGTTTCCCCTCTGTTGCCCAAAACAACTGTGGGAGCGAGCCTGCTCGCGAAAGCGGTGGGCCAGCCAACATTGTTGTCGACTGGCACTCCATCTTCGCGAGCAGGCTCGCTCCCACAGGGGTGTAGCGTGCTGCCGGGACTACCGGATTATTGGCCCGGCACATCCTTGCGCAGTTTCACCGGATCCTGTTGCTGTCTCTTCTTGGCCATCGCGCCGCGCAGTTTGATGTTGATAGCCTCAACCGCCAGCGAGAACGCCATGGCGAAGTAGACGTAGCCTTTTGGCACGTGCACGTCGAACGATTCGGCGATCAGCACGGTACCGACCACCAGCAGGAAGGACAGGGCGAGCATTTTCAGCGACGGGTGCTTGTCGATGAATTCGCTGATCTTGCCCGAGGCCAGCATCATCACCAGCACCGCCACGACGATCGCCGCGACCATGACCGGAACGTGGGAGACCATGCCGACGGCAGTGATCACCGAGTCCAGCGAGAAGACGATATCGATGATCGCGATCTGGATGATGGTGTAGAGGAAGTTGCCGCCCTTGCCCGATGGCGCGTCGTCGCTTTCGTCTTCGCCTTCCAGCGCGTGGTACATCTCCTGCGAGCTTTTCCACAACAGGAACAGGCCACCGAAGAACAGGATCAGGTCGCGACCGGAGATGCCCTGGCCGAACACTTCGAAAAGATCGGCAGTGAGGCGCATGACCCAGGTGATCGAAAGCAGCAACAGGATCCGGGTGACCATGGCCAGGCCAAGACCGAAGATCCGCGTGCGCGCCTGCATGTGCTTGGGCATGCGGCTGACCAGGATCGAAATCATGATGATGTTATCGATACCGAGGACGATTTCCAGGGCGGTCAGGGTAAAGAAGGCAACCCAGATTTCGGGGTTGGTCAGCCAATCCATGTGTATTCCTTTGAGCAAATGTTGAACCGAAAAAGGTCCGGGCTTCAAACCGCGAAGCCAGGACCCGTAACGGTGAGTCTTGGGCTTATAGAGTGCTGAACATCGGGAAAGTCCCCAACAGCAGTGCAGCAATCAGAATGCAGATGCACACCAGGATCGCCCATTTCAGGGTGAAACGCTGGTGATCACCGAAATCGATACCGGCCAGCGCCACCAACAGATAGGTCGACGGCACCAACGGGCTCAGCAAGTGGACGGGCTGGCCGACGATCGAGGCACGGGCCATTTCCACCGCAGTGATCCCATAGTGGCTGGCCGCTTCGGTCAGCACCGGCAATACACCGTAATAGAACGCATCGTTGGACATGAAGAAGGTGAACGGCATGCTCACCAGTGCCGTGATCACCGCCAGGTACGGGCCGAGGAAATCCGGAATCACCGCCAACAGGCTCTTCGACATCGCATCGACCATGCCGGTGCCCGACAGGATACCGGTGAAGATACCCGCCGCAAAGATCAGCCCGACCACTGCCAGCACGCTGCCGGAATGCGCCGCGACACGATCTTTCTGCATTTGCAGGCATGGGTAGTTGACGATCATGGCGATACTGAACGCCACCATGAACAGCACCGGCAGCGGCAACAGACCGCCGATCAGCGTGCACATCAGGCCGAAAGTCAGTGCGGCGTTGAACCAGATCAGCTTCGGACGGCGTGCGTCAGGGAATTGCGAGACGCTGATTTCACTGTGATCGATCTCATCGCCGACCAGGTGCAGTTCACCGAGGCGGGCACGCTCACGCTTGCCGTAGAAGTAGGCAATCACGAGGATCGCCACGACACCGGCGGCCATGGCCGGGATCATCGGTACGAAAATGTCCGACGGGTCGACATGCAGGGCACTCGCCGCGCGGGCGGTCGGGCCGCCCCACGGGGTCATGTTCATCACGCCACCGGCGAGGATGATCAGACCGGCCATGATCCGCGGGCTCATGCCGATGCGGCTGTACAGCGGCAGCATGGCGGCCACACAGATCATGTAAGTGGTCGCGCCGTCACCATCGAGGGAAACGACGAGCGCCAGAACGGCGGTGCCGACCGAAACTTTCAACGGGTCGCCCTTGACCAGTTTGAGAATCTTGCGCACGGCCGGGTCGAACAGGCCGGAGTCGATCATCAAGGCGAAATACAGAATGGCGAACATCAACATCACGCCGGTCGGCGCCAGTTTGGTGATGCCTTCAAGCATCATCGGGCCGATCTTCGGCGCGAAACCACCGAACAGCGCGAACAGGATCGGGATGATGATCAGGGCGATCAGCGCGGACAGGCGCTTGGTCATGATCAGGAACATGAACGTGATGACCATGGCGAAGCCAAGGAAAGTCAGCATGGGAATACTCCAGGCGTAGCGCGGCTAATGGAATGAGCGGATCGGGCGGGATCAGCGCAGAACGGCAGGCGCGAGGCGTACGGGCGGAGTGACCAGCAGGAAGCGGGAGAAACGGCGGGTTGCAGAAGACATCAGAATCACCATTGTTGTTGTTAATTGGGCCGGGCCTGTGGAACAAACACAGGGCTTGGGCCAACCGGTCTGTTGCCGGGAGTGGGGCGATCCTAATCGGGGAAGCTTTCAGCTACCTTTCGCGAGCGAAAGCGATCAATGAATGATCAACCGGCGGTCGGATGCAACGACAGCCAATGAATACGGGGTTGGTAGCGATGCGGATAAACGGACAGTCAGCGCTGGCTGGCAGTCTGGACATATCCGTTATCAGTTCAGCGTCAGCATCTGGTTAAAAAATCGACAGATCCAACGGCCGCACCGCGCCCATCCAGATCGCGTGTTCGGTGTGGTCGAGCAAGTCATCGCCCGTGTCCGGATGCAGGAATACCACCAGGCCCTTGCGGTTGAGCGCCAGCCATGGCAGCACCTCGCCGATCAGCTCGGGACCGAAAGCCAGTTGGCAGCTCCAGTCGGGGTGCGGCCCCACCGGGCGTTCGTGCACGCGGCCCATTTTCAGCGCAAACAACTGCGCGGCCTGTTCGCACAAGGCCCGCGCCTGGTCGATGGTTTGCGCGTCGAAATAGACATGGGCGTGATAGCCCTTGATCCCTTGCATCGTGTTGCCTCTCAATCGGTTCGAACCCTTGGCTGTTTCCACCGTCACAGGTCATATAGGACAACTATAAGGAAAACAGCCATGAAAAATGCCGAGACCCCAGTGGTCAAAGTGGTGCTTTATGGTGCCATGGCCAGCTTGGGCGGTGCATTGATGGCTGAATTGCTGCGTCGCCAACACGAAGTCATCGCCATTCTCGACGATCTCACCGCACTCGCGCCGCGTCCGGGGTTGCGCACCAAAACCGGCGATCTGTTCGATGCCGAGCGGGTCAATCAGAGCGTCGCCGGCAGCTCGGCGGTGATCTGCCTGCTGGACGCTCCGGGGTTGCCGTTCAGCAGCGACCACGTTGAGCGCTCGGTGACGCTGGGGCCGGTGGAACAAGTGCTGGCAGTCGACGCGCTGGTCGAAGGTTTGCAACTGGCCAGCGTGCCGCGCCTGTTTCTGGTCGGCAACTTCGGTGTGCTCGACGAGCCTGACAATGACGAGCGTCTGCAACGTCACGCTGCCGAAGAAATCCTCGAGGCGGTACAAAGCAGCTCACTGCGCTGGACCTTGGTCAATGCGCCGCATGGCGTGGCCGGGTTGACCATCGAGCACTTCAGTCAGGTCGGCGGCAATCTCGAACCGGGACTGGCCGAACCGCTGGAGCGATTGAACCGTGTCGCGGTGGGCATCGCCGATGAGCTGCGGTTGAACCTGCATGTGGGGCAGCATGTGAATTTTGTGGCGGCTTCTGATTCGTAAAAGATCGGACGATCTTTTGCTCTTCACACCGCAATTGAGGGCAGGGCCAGACCGTTAAGCGATTCGGCACTGCTGGCCTGTTCCGCCATTAACCAATCAACAAATTCCTGAATCAACGCACCCCGACGTTTGCGTTGCGGCAGCACAACGTAATAGCCAAGGCGCGACAGCGTGGTTTCCGCCAGCGGCCGGCACAGCAAACCCTGCACCAGCAAGTTATCCACAAGGTGCCGCCAGCCAATCGCCACGCCTTGTCCGCCAATCGCCGCCTGAATCAGCAAGGTGTAATTGTCGAAGCGCAATTGCCCCGGCGCTGGCGGCGTAGTCAGGCCCAATTGACGAAACAAGCCACTCCAGTCGAACCAGTTGCTGCTGTTTTCCCCACGCAGATGCAACAGCGGAAATTCCAGCAGTGCCTGCGCGGGCAGCGGCAATGAACGCCCCTTTAGCAGCAGCGGACTGCACACCGGGAACACCTCTTCGCTGAACAGCCAGTGGCTCTCGCCCTGCTTGAATCGACCATCGCCAAACAGGATCGCCACGTCGATGTCGGTGCGCAGCATGTTGTGGTTGCGCTCGCTGGTGACCAGGCTGACATCGATATGCGGATTGGCCTCATGGAAGCGATGCAGGCGCGGCATCAGCCAATAAGCGGCGAAAGCGAAATCCGTGGCCACTTGCAGCACTTCATGTTGCTGCTGAGTGCTGATTGCGCTCAATCCTGCGTCGATATTCTGCAAACCGAGGGTAACTTGCTCGAACAGCAGGGCGCCAACCTCTGTCAACTCGATACCCCGGTAAATCCGGTCGAACAGGCGCGTACCGAGCTGCTCTTCCAGACGTTTCATTTGCTGGCTGATCGCAGGCTGCGTGGTGCCAAGCTCCACCGCAGCAGCGGTAAAACTGCGATGGCGGGCCGCCGCTTCAAAAGCGCGCAGCAGATCGAGGGAGAGGTCACCGAGGGCGTCATACATAAGCTGTACTTATCCTAGTCATTGTCCAGCGCGGGCTTTACCGGAACAGGCATGGAATCCATGCTCGATCGCAGCACTCTCGCATAAATATTCAACATGGAATGCCGCGATCACATGAAGCGCAAGAACATTCTTTTCATCATGGCCGATCAAATGGCCGCGCCAATGTTGCCGTTCTACGGCCCATCGCCGATCAAACTGCCGAATCTGTCCCGCCTCGCCGCCCAAGGCGTGGTGTTCGATGCTGCCTATTGCAACAGCCCGCTGTGCGCGCCGTCGCGCTTCACCCTGGTCAGTGGCCAGTTGCCGAGCAAGATCGGCGCCTACGACAACGCCGCTGATTTCTCTGCCGACATTCCGACTTACGCGCATTACCTGCGGCGTCTCGGCTACCGCACCGCGCTGTCGGGCAAGATGCATTTCTGCGGGCCGGATCAGTTGCACGGTTATGAAGAACGCTTGACCAGCGACATCTACCCGGCCGATTACGGTTGGGCGGTGAACTGGGACGAGCCGGACGTAAGGCCGAGCTGGTATCACAACATGTCTTCGGTATTGCAGGCCGGGCCGTGCGTGCGCACCAATCAGCTGGATTTCGACGAAGAGGTGGTGTTCAAGGCGCAGCAATACCTGTTCGATCACATCCGCGAGGACGGCGATCAGCCGTTCTGCCTGACTGTGTCGATGACCCACCCGCACGATCCGTACACGATTCCCAAGGCTTTCTGGGATCTGTATGACGATGCTGATATTCCGTTGCCTACAGCCTTGAACCAGGACGAACTCGATCCGCACTCGCAACGTCTGCTCAAGGTTTACGACCTGTGGGACAAGCCGCTGCCTGTGGATAAGATCCGCGATGCCCGTCGCGCCTACTTCGGTGCTTGCAGCTATATCGATGCCAATGTCGGCAAACTGCTGCAAACCCTCGAGGAAACCGGGTTGCTCGATGACACCATCATCGTCTTCTCCGGTGACCACGGCGACATGCTCGGTGAGAAAGGCCTCTGGTACAAAATGCACTGGTTCGAGATGGCCGCGCGGGTGCCGCTGCTGATCAGCGCACCGGGACAATTCGAGGCCGGCCGGGTCAGTGCCGCCGTATCCACCGCCGACCTGCTGCCGACCTTCGTGGATCTGGCCGGTGGCACGCTGGAGCCCGGCTTGCCACTGGACGGTCGTTCGTTGCTGCCGCACCTGCAAGGGCAGGGCGGGCATGACGAGGTGTTCGGCGAATACATGGCCGAAGGCACTGTCAGCCCGCTGATGATGATCCGCCGCGGCGCCTACAAATTTATCTACAGCGAAAGCGACCCGTGCCTACTCTTCGATGTGGATAACGATCCGCGCGAAGAAGAGGAACTGAGCCAATCGCCGCAACATCGTCAGCTGTTCGAAGACTTTCTCGCGGAAGCGCGGGCCAAGTGGGACATTCCGTCGATCCATCGGGACGTACTGGCCAGCCAGCGCCGACGCCGTTTCGTCGCCGATGCGTTAACCATCGGCAAGCTGAAGAGCTGGGATCACCAGCCACTGGTCGATGCCAGTCAGCAGTACATGCGCAACCACATCGACCTTGATGATCTGGAGCGCAAGGCCCGTTATCCACAACCCTGCCAAAACCAATAACGTTAAGGGGAAGTCCATGCGCAAGTTATCCACAGCTGTCACCGTTGGCCTGATCGCATTGAGCAGCACCTCGGCCTTCGCCGAGCAAAGTTGCGAAACCGTGAAGATGGCCGATCCGGGCTGGAGCGACATCGCCGCGACCAATGCCATCACCGGATTTCTGCTCGACGGCATGGGCTACAAGGCCAAAGTCGACACCCTCGCGGTGCCGATCACCTTTGGCGGCTTGAAGGATGGCCAGGTGGACGTGTTCCTCGGCAACTGGATGCCGGCGCAGCAGGGCTTCTATGACAAGTTCGTCGCCACCGGTGATGTGACGCAATTGGCGAAAAACCTCGAAGGCACCGAATTCACCCTCGCCGTCCCCGACTATGTCTGGGAGGCGGGTGTGCATGATTTTGCCGACCTGAACAAATTCGCCGACAAGTTCGACAAGAAAATCTACGGCATCGGATCAGGCGCGCCGGCGAACATTTCGCTGCAGGAAATCATCAAGAAGAACGACTTCAACATGGGCCAGTGGAAGCTGATCGAGTCCAGCGAACAGGCGATGCTCGCCGAAGTGTCGCGGGCGGTGAAGAAACAGAAATTCGTCACCTTCCTCGGCTGGACCCCGCACCCGATGAACGTGCAGCTGAAAATGCGTTACCTCAAGGGCGGCGAAAAATACTTCGGCGACACTGGCAACGTTTTCACCCTGACCCGTAAGGGCTACGCCGAGGCCTGCCCGAATGTGGGCAAGTTGCTGACCAATCTGTCGTTCACTCAGGACATGGAGAACAGCATCATGGCCGAGGTGGTGAACAAGAAGGTCAGCAATGCCGAAGCGGCGAAGGCGTGGATCAAAGCCAATCCGGCGGTGCTGGACACGTGGCTCGACGGCGTGAAGACGCTGGATGGCAAGGATGCGCTGGCGGAGGTGAAGGCCAAGCTTTGATCTCAGGGTTGCTGGAATAGCGTTCGGCTGGAGATTTTTGCCCCCTCACCCCAGCCCTCTCCCCCAAGGGGGCGAGGGGGAAAGGGAGCCGATCGCTGTTGAATCAAGACTTGCGTTCAACGCCGAAATCGCAGGTCGGTGAATCTTCAACAAACAGCTCGGTCAGTCCCCTCTCCCTCAGGGAGAGGGCTAGGGTGAGGGCTTTTACACCTGACACCCTGATAACCTTGAACAAAACCCCAACCGCGAGGACCCATGGCCTTCCCCAGCCGCCATTCACTTTTTCCTTTCCTGAGCTGGTTGCCACGGCAAACCCGCGCCAGCGTCGGGCGGGACCTGATCGTCGGCCTCAGCGGTGCGATTCTCGCCTTACCCCAGTCGATTGCCTACGCGCTGATTGCCGGGCTGCCACCGGAATACGGGCTGTATGCGGCGATCATCCCGGTATTGATCGCGTGCCTGTGGGGTTCCTCATGGCATTTGATCTGCGGCCCGACGGCAGCGATTTCGATTGTGCTGTACGCCAGCGTCAGCCCGCTCGCCGTGCCTGCGTCCGAGGACTACATCACCCTGATCCTGCTGCTGACGTTCCTTGCGGGGATTTTCCAGTGGCTGCTCGGTTTGCTGCGCTTCGGCGCGCTGGTGAATTTCGTTTCGCATTCGGTAGTGCTCGGCTTCACCCTCGGTGCCGCCGTGGTGATCGCCATTGGGCAATTGCCCAATCTGCTCGGGCTGGATTTGCCGGCCAACACCACAGCGCTCGCCAGCCTGATGGATCTGCTGCGACATCTGGGGGCTGTGGATAAGCCTTCGCTGATACTCGGCGTCGCCACGGTAATCGTCGGCGTGGCCCTGAAAAAACTCCTGCCGCGCTGGCCGACGCTGTTGCTCACGCTGGTGCTGGCCAGTCTGCTGGTGTGGATCTGGCCAGGAATGTTCGGTCATGTGCATCTGGTCAGCGCTTTCGTCGGACGCCTGCCGCCGCTGAGCGCCTTGCCGCTGGATCTGGAGGTGATCCTGCGCCTGCTGCCAAGCGCCGTGGCGGTGGGCATGCTCGGGCTGGTCACCAGTCTGTCGATCGCCCGTTCGATATCGGCGCGCTCGCAACAGTTGCTCGACGCCAATCAGGAAGTCCGCGCACAGGGTCTGTCGAACATTGTCGGTGCGTTCTTTTCCGGGTCGCTGTCCGCCGGATCGTTTACCCGCTCAGGTCTGAGTTACGAGGCGGGTGCCTGCTCGCCACTGGCCGGAGTGTTTTCGGCGATATGGGTGGCGCTGTTCGCGGTGTTCGGCGCGGGGCTGATCGCGCATATTCCGATCCCCGCCATGGCCGGCAGCATCCTGTTGATTGCCTGGGGTCTGGTCGATCACCGGGGCATTCGCGCTTTGCTGCGAGTCAGCCGTGCCGAGTTCGTGGTGATGGCCCTGACCTGTCTCGCGACCTTGCTGCTGGAATTGCAGACGGCGATTTACGCCGGGGTGCTGGCGTCGTTGTTCTTTTACCTCAAGCGCACCTCGCAACCACGGGTGCAGCATTGGCGCGACGGTGACGACGATGTGCTGCGGGTGGGCGGTTCGATCTTTTTCGGCGCCAGCCATTACCTGCAGGTGCGCCTGCAACGCCTGCATGGCGCGCGGGTGGTAATCGAGGCACAGCAGATCAACTTCATCGATTATTCAGGGGTAGAGATGCTGCATCAGGAAGCGCGACGGCTGCTGGGCCAGGGTCGCAGCCTGACCTTGCGCCGGGCGCGGCCGCCAGTGGTGGAGGAACTGAGGAAGCTGGAGGGGGCGGAGAAGTGCCCGATCAGGTTTGAGGATTGAGCTGACATTGGTGGTGATGCGATTCGCGAGCAGGCTCGCTCCCACATTGATCGCATTTCAATGTGGGAGCAAAAGTTAAAGGGCCAGTTGGCGGCGCAGCTCGGCGAGTACCGGCGCGGTATCCGGGCGTACGCCGCGCCACAGCCAGAATGCCTCGGCCGCCTGTTCGGCAAGCATGCCCAGACCATCCATCGCCAGCGCCGCGCCGTGCTCAGTGGCCCAGCGACAGAACGCGGTCGGCTCCTTGCCGTACATCATGTCGTAGCACAGGGTCTGGCCCGGCTCGATCAGACTTGGCGCGATCGGCGGAACGTCGCCGGTCAGGCTCGCGGAAGTGGCGTTGATGATCACGTCCACCGGCTCGCGCAGCCAGTCGAAACCACTGGCCGACACCGGCCCCAGATCGCCGAACAATTCCGCCAGCAGCTCAGCCTTGTTCACCGTGCGATTGGCGATGATCACCGAGGCCGGTTTCTCTGCCAGCAACGGCTCCAGCGCACCGCGCACCGCGCCGCCGGCGCCGAGCAAAAGGATGCGCTTGCCGGTCAGGCTGAAGCCGGCATTGACCGTCAGATCACGGACCAGGCCGGCGCCATCGGTGTTGTCGCCGAGCAGCGAACCGTCGTCCAGTTTGCTCAAGGTGTTCACCGCACCGGCCCGCTGCGCGCGGGCGGTCAGGCTGTTGGCCAGACGGTAAGCGTCTTCCTTGAACGGCACCGTCACATTGGCGCCGCGGCCTTCGCGAAAGAACGCCGTGGCGCAGCCGGGAAAATCATCCAGCGGCGCCAGCAGCGTGCTGTAATCGAGGCGTTGGCCGGTCTGTTCGGCGAACAACTGGTGAATCATCGGCGACTTGCTGTGGCCGATCGGGTTACCAAAAACAACGTAACGATCCATCACCCGTCCTCAGGCCTCGGCCAGCCAGTCACGATCCTGCAGGAAATACTCGGTCAGACGCGCTTCTGCGCTGCCCGGCTCGGCCTTCCAGTCATAACCCCAGCGCACTTGCGGCGGCAGCGACATCAGAATCGATTCGGTACGGCCACCCGACTGCAAGCCGAACAGCGTGCCACGGTCGTAAACCAGATTGAATTCGACGTAGCGGCCACGACGGAATTCCTGGAATTCGCGCTGCTGAGCGGTGAACGCGTCATTCTTGCGCCGCTGCACGATCGGCAGGTAGGCCTCGATGTAGGCATCGCCGATGGTGCGCATGAAGGCGAAACTGGTGTCGAAATCCCACTCGTTCAGATCGTCGAAGAACAGACCGCCAATGCCACGTGGCTCATGACGATGCTTGATATGGAAATAGGTGTCGCACCAGGCTTTGTAACGCGGATAGACGTCCGCACCGAACGGCGCACAGGCTTGCTCGGCGACGCGGTGCCAATGAATGCAGTCTTCTTCAACGCCGTAGTACGGGGTCAGGTCGAAACCGCCGCCGAACCACCAGACCGGTTCTTCGCCTTCTTTTTCAGCAATGAAAAAACGCACGTTGGCGTGGGAGGTCGGCACATGCGGGTTGTGCGGGTGAATCACCAGCGACACGCCGAGCGCCTCGAAACCACGCCCGGCCAGTTCCGGCCGATGGGCACTGGCCGACGGCGGCAGACCGCTGCCGAACACGTGGGAAAAGTTGACCCCGCCCTTTTCAATCAACGTGCCGTTTTCCAGCACGCGGGTGCGCCCGCCACCGCCCGCCGGCCGGGTCCAGGCGTCTTCGACGAAGCATTTGCCGCCGTCTTCGGTTTCCAGTGCAGCGCAGATGCGGTCTTGCAGATCGAGCAGATAGGCCTTTACGGCGTCGGTGCGGGTCGTCATGGCTTCACCTTGAATCGGGCGGCGCCCCGGCAGGCGGGCGGCGCAAATGGGCGCGTAGCATACCATCGCAGACCGGCGCGCCGCAGTTGACGAAGATCAAGCAGGGGAGTTGGATAGAGGGCTTAGCAACGACCCAAGGAGAGCAGGCAGATGGCAAAGCGTATCCAGTTCCGCGCCCACGGCGGTCCCGAAGTGCTCGAATATGTTGACTACGAACCCGCTGCCCCCGGGCCGAATCAGGTGCGCGTGGCCAACCAGGCAATCGGCCTGAACTTCATCGACACCTATTACCGCAGCGGCCTCTATGCGCCGCCCGCGTTGCCGTCCGGCCTGGGATCGGAAGGCGCCGGCACGGTCGAAGCGGTGGGCAGCGACGTCACCCGGTTCAAGGTCGGCGATCGCGTGGCATACGGCAGCGGCCCGCTCGGCGCCTACAGCCAGCTGCATGTGCTGCCGCAGGACAATCTCGTTCACCTGCCCGATGAAATCAGTTTCGAAACTGCCGCCGGCGTCATGCTCAAGGGCCTGACCGTGCAATACCTGCTGCGCCAGACGTACCAAGTGCAGGGCGGCGAAACCATTCTGTTCCACGCCGCAGCTGGTGGCGTCGGCTCGCTGGCCTGCCAATGGGCCAAAGCGCTGGGCGTGAAGCTGATCGGCACCGTCAGCTCGAAGGAGAAAGCCGAGCTGGCCAAAGCCAACGGCGCCTGGGCGACCATCGACTACAGCCATGAAAACGTTGCCGAGCGCGTGCTGGCGCTGACTGACGGCAAGAAAGTCCCGGTGGTGTATGACGGCGTCGGCAAGGACACTTGGCTCACATCCCTGGACAGCGTCGCACCACGTGGCCTGGTCGTGAGTTTCGGCAATGCTTCGGGCGCAGTCGACGGCGTCAATCTGGGCATTCTTGCCGCGAAGGGCTCGTTGTACGTCACCCGGCCTACGCTGGCGACCTACGCCAACAACGCCGAGAACCTGCAGCGCATGGCCGACGAGCTGTTCGAGATGATCATCAGTGGCAAACTGAAGGTCGACATCAGCCAGCGCCATGCACTGGCGGATGCGGCGAAAGCACAAACCGAACTGTCGGCACGGCGCACGACCGGTTCCACGATTCTGCTGCCATAACGCTTCAAGTTGATACTCGGTGAACTCTTCCATGAGTTCGCCGAGTATCTTGCGGCTATATCAAGTACATCTTACGGTGAAGTTTCTTCGCCGCTGGTCTACGACCGGCGAACTTCCTGCGCAACTTCTTCGATTCATATACGAGCCATTTCTCAGCCCACTCTTCAATCACTGGCGGATCAATACTGACGGTTAAAAACATCACGATACTCCGGCTGATGCGCGTTCATGTTCACAGGCTGATCCAGGGCCATCAGGATTTGTCGCCACTCGGCAGACAACAGCCAATAATCGCCCCGGGCACGCTGCTCGATATGCATTGCCTGCGAAGCGATCGGTGTCAGGCCGAAGCGCTGATACATTTGCCGCTGTGGCGATCTGCACAAGGCCGTGACTCCCTGATATCCGCGATCAATCGCCCATTCCGCAGCGGTGGCAAGCAGACCATTGACCGACACCGGCCGGTGCTGCTGGGAATGGGTGATCAGACGGCTGAACTCGACGTGGCGCGCCAATGCCACAGTGGGAGACACATGATGCTGCGCCAGTGAAGCCCATTCGAAGGGCGCCGGAGTTGCCCGCAGCACCGCAATAAGCTGATCACGCTGATACAACAAGAAGTGCGTGCTGCGTGAGGTGATCGCCAGTCGAGTTTCCAGCGCCCGGGCTCTGGAGGTGAGCATGTAATGCTGCAATCGCAGGCGAAACTGTCGATTGATGAAGCGTTCAAATTCCCCGGCATCCGATCCTGCCTCGACAATGGCCACACGATAGTCGGCCTGTTGATTCTTGAGTGTCTCCTGAAAGCCCTGCAGATAATCCTTGAGGTGTAAATCGGTAATATCCATTACTTCTCCGCAGCCATTAATATTTCGAAGTTGCTTCAAGCACATTGAAAGAATGGATGCTTTTGGAAATCTCGCCACTGCACGCGTTCTGAGAATCACGTGGGAAAACTTACAGATATTTCAGACTCAAAGATTCGTCTGACGCATGAAAGAACAATGGCAACGGATAAGTTTTGAACGAATGCAGGAATAAAGTGCGGGCATGCGCAGAACTCCTCGTCGACGCCGAGGAGTCCGCAAAAAAATAAAAAGAATGGCGTCAGTCAGGACGAACGACGTTACCGGTGGCCAGGTCGCGGATCACGCTGGGATTCTTGCGCCCGCCAAGGCTGCCGCCCAGCACCAGATCGACCTGACCACGGAAATACTGCTCGATGCGCAAACGCGTGCGCGCCGGCGGTCGCCCCTGGGGGTTGGCCGATGTGGAAATCAATGGCCCGACCAGCGAGCACAGGTCGCGCACCTGGGGGTGATCGCTGACCCGCAGCGCCACGGTGTCATGCACGCCTGTGACCCATTCCGGCAACAGGTTCTGGTGCGGCACCAGCCAGGTGTTCGGCCCCGGCCAGGTACTGGCCATGCGGTCGATCCAGTCCTGAGGGAAGTCCTCGAAGAGGAAATCGAACTGGCGGATGTTGTCGGCGACCAGGATCAGCCCTTTGCTCACCGAGCGATTCTTGATCGCCAGCAAGCGGTCCACCGCGTCTTCATTCCACGGGTCGCAACCCAGCCCCCAGACGGCTTCGGTTGGATAGGCAATCACCGCGCCGGCGCGAACTTCACGCGCGGCTTGTTGCACACGCCAACTGTTGACCATGAAAAAACTCTCCCACAAACAGGTTTCGCGCAGTTTACCGATCTTCCTCGTAAAACCTAGCTCGACCGCGCCAGCCAGCGACCGTTTTCGCATACCGCACGGCCTTCGATTTCCAGCTCGGTCAACGTTGCCAGCACTTTCGGCAACGCCCAGCCACAACTCGCGGCCAAGGCCTCGCTGGTGTGCGGCGCCGCGTGCAGCAGCGCCAGCAACGGGTGATCGGCCTGCACCGCCGCTGTGGATAACAACGGCTGCTGCCAGCCGCGCAGGGCTTCGAGGATGTGTTCGATAGTCTCCACCAGCACCGCCCCGTCGCGAATCAATTGGTGACAACCGCGCGCGCCGGGGTGATGGATCGAGCCCGGAATGGCATAAACCTCGCGGCCCTGTTCGGCTGCCAGCCGCGCGGTGATCAACGAACCGCTGGCAACGCTGGCCTCGACCACCAGCACGCCAAGGGACAACCCGCTGATAATGCGGTTGCGCCGGGGGAAGTTGCTCGGGCTCGGCCCGGCGTCCAACGGAAACTCGGAAAGCACCGCGCTGCCCGAGCCAATCATCGCCTCGGCCAGGCGTTTATTGCGTTGTGGATAAAAATTTTCCAGGCCCGTCCCAAGCACACCCACGGTCAAGCCACCAACGTCGAGTGCTGCCTGATGGGCAGCGGCATCGATGCCCAGCGCCAGACCACTGTTGATGACAAAACCGGCCCCGGCCAGACTGCGGGAAAACGCCGCCGCTGTATCCATGCCCGGGCGCGAAGCGCGGCGGCTGCCGACCATCGCCAGTTGCGGTTTTTCCAGAATCGACGGATCGCCCGCGACGAATAACAGCGGCGGCGGATCGGCAATTTGCGCCAGCAACGCTGGGTAATCCGCTTGATCCCACATCAGCAAATGTTGATCGGGACGCTCTAGCCAGCGCATTGCGTGGCTGGCGCCGTCGCGCACCGCTGGACAACGCCGTGCTTCGGCGCAGGCCGCCGGCAACCCCAGTGAGCGCCAGGCACTGGCCGGCGCGCTGAGGGCTTTCGACGCCGAGCCGAAGGCTTCGAGCAATTTGGCAAAACGCTTGGGGCCGATATCCGGCATGCGGTGCAGGCGCAGACGCGCTTCCAGTTCCGCCGGGGAAATGGCCGTACTGACAGACAACATGAATGGATCATCCTTGATCGTTCTATGCTCCGAACCATTCGGAACAAGCTGTGGATAACTCTGTTGGTAACTTGTTAAGCACGCTTACGGATTTCGCACCTTGTCGAGCACCGCCAGCGAGCGTGAAGCATTGAGGACCAGGCCGTAACTGAGTTTGTCGTAGGTGCGGAACACCATCAGCAGGCCGGCGCGTTCATCGGGAATTTTCAGCGGCTGGCCGGTGATCCGGTCGCGCACGGTTTCGCCGGTTTTCATCACCGCCAGAACATTGCCTTCGGCCAGACCGTCACGTTTGCCTTTGTTCAGGGTAACCACGTCCATCACGCCGATCTGCGTAACGCCGCGTGGCACGTCAATGATCAGCCCGTCGATGGAACGCTTCGGCGCGCTGGGCATGAAAGTCGAATTGATCGAACGTTCTTCACCGCCGAACAAGCGGTCACCGAGGCGCACTTCCTGGGTGGTGCGTTGCAGGGCGAGGGTGGCGACGTCGCCTTCGGTGGCAACAACCTCGCCGCCGCCGATATCGTCGGCGTTGATGCCGAGGAATTCCTTGGTCTGCGGATCGGTGTAGACCTTGCCCTGGCGGAAGATGCCGTACACCGGCTGCTCCGGATCGAAATGGCCGCGCGCGAAGATGCGATCGCCTGTACCGCTGAGCACCCGTTCGGCATCGCCGGCGACGATGTACGGGGCCTTGTCGAAGTCTTCGGCCTTGTCGACGATACGGTTGCTCAGCAGAAAGCTGTTGATCGATTTCAGCGGAATGCTCGGAATCGCCTCAGCCACCGGGCTGGTGCGAATCCGTGGCGAGAGTTTGATGGTGCCGCGCGACTCGCCACGATGGACGGTCAGTTGCGGCTGGCCGTTGACGTAGCTGAGGGTCAGTGTGTCGCCGGGATAGATCAGGTTGGGGTTTTCGATCTGCGGATTGGCCCGCCACAGTTGTGGCCACTGCCAGGGCTCGCGCAGGTATTTGCCGGAAATGTCCCAGAGCGTGTCTCCGGAAACCACCGTGTATTGCTGTGGAAAACCATCCCTGAGTTGCACTTGCCCTTGCGACGCGCCAGCCGAAGCCAGAAGCAGCAGGGCGAGTAGTGTTTTCCTCATGCAGTGAATCCCTTTATCATGTGCATTCGCGTGAATCGTCAGAGCCCCCGTGGCTCGCTTCTGTTTTTCAGAAGCTACGCTTCACAACGGTAGCCTGCATCTTCGGACCCGCCAGGCCATCGACCCGACTTTACTCAACGTGTGCAGCAAGCGAAGCCTATGGCCATTTTAAACATCCTCGAATTTCCGGACCCGCGTCTGCGCACTATCGCCAAACCAGTGGCTGTAGTGGACGACGAAGTGCGTCAGTTGGTCGACGACATGTTTGAAACAATGTATGAAGCGCCGGGCATCGGCCTCGCCGCGACCCAGGTCAACGTGCACAAACGTATCGTCGTGATGGACCTGTCCGAAGACCGCACCGAGCCACGGGTGTTCATCAACCCCGAGTTCGAACCGCTGACCGACGAGATGGACCAGTATCAGGAAGGCTGCCTCTCGGTACCGGGCTTCTACGAAAACGTCGACCGCCCGCAAAAGGTCAAAATCAAGGCGCTGGACCGCGACGGCAAGCCCTATGAGCTGATCGCCGAAGGCCTGCTCGCGGTGTGCATCCAGCACGAATGCGACCACCTCAACGGCAAATTGTTCGTCGATTACCTGTCCACGCTCAAACGCGACCGGATCAAGAAGAAGCTGGAAAAGCTGCACCGCCAGAACGCTTGATGCCCCTCTTCAAAGGCTTGCTGCGGCAAGCCTTTTTCTTTTTATGAGACGCCTTTCATGACTGAGCCACTGCGCATTGTTTTTGCCGGTACCCCGGAATTCGCCGCCGAACACCTCAAGGCCCTGCTGAGCAGCCCGTACGAGATCGTCGCGGTCTACACCCAGCCGGATCGCCCGGCCGGCCGTGGGCAAAAACTGATGCCGAGCCCGGTCAAACAACTGGCCCTGGAAAATAATATCCAGGTATTGCAGCCGCCGACCTTGCGCAATGCCGACGCCCAGGCGGAGCTGGCCGCGCTGAAGCCGGATCTGATGGTGGTGGTCGCTTACGGTTTGATCCTGCCGCAAGCGGTGCTGGATATTCCGCGTCTGGGTTGCATCAACAGCCATGCATCATTGCTCCCGCGCTGGCGCGGTGCGGCGCCGATTCAGCGCGCGGTCGAACACGGCGACGCCGAAAGCGGTGTAACAGTGATGCGCATGGAAGCCGGTCTCGACACCGGGCCGATGCTGCTCAAGGTCGTCACCCCGATCAGCGCCGATGACACTGGCGGCACCCTGCATGATCGCCTCGCCGAGATGGGGCCGCCAGCTGTGGTGCAGGCGATTGCCGGTCTGGCTGCCGGCACCCTGCAAGGTGAGGTGCAGAACGACGAGCTCGCAACCTACGCGCACAAACTCAACAAAGACGAAGCACGCATCGACTGGAACCGTCCGGCGGTGGAGCTGGAACGTCTGGTCCGCGCCTTCAACCCGTGGCCGATCACCCACAGCACGCTCAATGGCGAAGCGTTGAAAGTGCTGGCCGCCACCGTGGCCGACGGCACTGGCGCTCCGGGTGAAATCCTCAGCGCCAGCAAGGACGGCCTTATTGTCGCCTGCGGTGCACAAGCGCTCTGTCTGACCCGCCTGCAATTGCCCGGCGGCAAGGCGCTGAACTTCAGCGACCTGTTCAACAGCCGCCGCGAGAAATTCGCCGTCGGCAGCGTCCTCGGCGCAGCGGTGGACTCGCAATGAATCCGCGTCTGGCCGCCGCCAAGGCACTCGCTGCCGTACTCAGCGGCAAAGCCTCGCTGAACAGCTCCCTGCCGACGCAACTGGACAAGGTCGAGGATCGCGATCGCGGTTTCACTCAGGACCTGGCCTTCGGCACCGCGCGCTGGCAGCCACGCCTGTCGGCACTGGCGGAAAAACTCCTGCAGAAACCGTTCAAGGCCGCCGACGCTGATGTCGAGGCGTTGCTGCTGGTTGGTCTGTACCAATTGCTCTACACCCGCGTGCCGGCCCACGCCGCCATCGGCGAAACCGTCGGTTGTGCCGACAAGCTGAAAAAGCCTTGGGCCAAAGGTCTGCTCAACGCGGTGCTGCGCACTGCCCAGCGCGAAAGCGAGACGATCTTCGCTGAGCTGGAACGCGATCCGGTGGTGCGCACGGCCCACCCGCGCTGGCTGCAAAAATCCCTGAAGGCATTTTGGCCCGAGCAGTGGGAAGCGATCTGCGCAGCAAACAACGCGCATCCGCCGATGATCCTGCGGGTCAACCGTCGCCATCACAGCCGCGACGCTTATCTCCCACTGCTGGGCGCTGCCGGGATTGCCGCGACGCCGTGCGTTTACAGCCGCGACGGCATCGTCCTCGAAGCCGCTGCCGACGTGCGCAGCCTGCCGGGTTTCGCCGAAGGCTGGATCAGCGTGCAGGACGAAGCCGCGCAACTGGCTGCCGACCTGCTTGATCTGGCGCCGGGGCAGCGGGTGCTCGACGCCTGCTGCGCCCCTGGCGGCAAGACCTGCCACATCCTCGAAGCCGAACCGGCGCTCGCTGGCGTGGTAGCGGTGGATCTGGAAGCCAAGCGTCTGGTGCGGGTGAAGGAAAACCTCGAGCGCCTCGGCCTCGACGCTGAACTGATCGCCGCCGACGGTCGCGATATCGACAAATGGTGGGACGGCAAACCGTTCCAGCGCATCCTCCTCGATGCGCCATGCTCGGCCACCGGGGTGATCCGCCGCCATCCGGACATCAAGCTGACCCGCCAGCCCGACGACATCGTCGCGCTCGCACAACTGCAAGGCGAACTGCTCGACGCCATGTGGAAAACCCTCGAAGTCGGCGGCATCCTGCTCTACGCCACGTGCTCGACGCTGCCGACCGAGAACACCGAAGTCATCGCCGCGTTCCTCGAGCGCACCCCCGGCGCGCGGGAACTGGATCTGGCCACCGCGGCCGGCATCAAGCAGCCCCATGGTCGCCAGTTGCTGGCCCAGCAGGGCGGGCATGACGGCTTCTACTACGCCAAGCTGATCAAGATCGCCGCCGCGCGCGGCTAAACGGATTCATGGAGTGACTGGATGAAAATCATCATCCTCGGTGCGGGACAGGTCGGCGGTTCGCTGGCCGAACATCTGGCCAGCGAGGCCAACGACATCACTGTGGTCGATACCGATGGCGAGCGCCTGCGCGACCTCGGCGACCGCCTCGACATCCGCACCGTGCAGGGCCGGGGCTCACTGCCGTCGGTGCTGCGCCAGGCCGGTGCCGACGACGCCGACATGCTGGTCGCGGTGACCAACAGCGACGAGACCAACATGGTCGCCTGCCAAGTCGCGCACACGCTGTTCCACACGCCGACCAAAATCGCCCGGGTGCGCGAAGCGTCGTATCTCAATCGCGAGGAACAGCTGTTCCAGAACGAAGCGATTCCGGTCGACGTGCTGATCAGTCCCGAGCAGGTCGTGACCAATTACATCAAACGCCTGATCCAGCATCCCGGCGCATTGCAGGTGATCGACTTCGCCGAAGGCGCGGCGCAACTGGTGGCGGTGCGCGCTTATTACGGCGGGCCGCTGGTCGGTCAGCAACTGCGCCAGTTGCGCGAGCACATGCCGAACGTCGAAACCCGCGTGGCGGCGATCTTCCGCCGTGACCGGCCGATCCTGCCTCAGGGCGACACGGTGATCGAAGCCGATGACGAAGTGTTCTTCATCGCCGCCCGCGAAGACATTCGCGCGGTGATGAGCGAAATGCGCCGCCTCGACGAAACCTACAAACGCATCGTCATCGCCGGTGGCGGACAGATCGGCGAGCGCCTGGCCGAGGCCATCGAAAGCCGTTATCAGGTGAAGATCATCGAGATGAGCCCGGCGCGCTGCCGCTACCTCTCCGACACCCTCGACAGCACCGTGGTCTTGCAAGGCAGTGCCTCGGACCGCGATCTGCTGCTGGAAGAGAACATCGCCGACGCCGATATCTTCCTCGCTCTGACCAACGATGACGAAGCCAACATCATGTCGTCGCTGCTGGCCAAACGGCTGGGGGCGAAGAAGGTCATGACGATCATCAACAACCCGGCCTACGTCGACCTGATCCAGGGCGGCGACATCGACATCGCCATCAGCCCGCAACTGGCGACCATCGGCACTTTGCTCGCCCATGTGCGTCGAGGCGATATCGTCAGCGTGCACTCACTGCGCCGCGGCGCGGCGGAAGCGATCGAGGCGATTGCCCACGGTGATGCCAAATCGAGCAAGGTCATCGGCAAGCCGATCGAGAAGATCGGCCTGCCGCCCGGCACCACCATCGGCGCGGTGATCCGCAACGAGAAAGTGATCATCGCCCACGACGACACGGTGATCGAAGCGGGCGACCACGTGATTTTGTTCCTTGTGGATAAAAAGCATATTCGCGATGTGGAGAAGCTGTTTCATGTGGGGTTGAGCTTTTTCTGAGGTTGATCGTTCCCACGCTCCGCGTGGGAATGCAGCCCGGGACGCTCTGCGCCCCATAAGCGGACGCAGAGCGTCCATTGAGGCATTCCCACGCGGAGCGTGGGAACGATCACTCAAACGAGGTTGCAAAAAATGCTCGAATCCCTGGAAAAAATGCTCGCCAAGGGTGTGGATAACGCCCTGCTGCGCTTCGGTCTGGGCAAGGGTTATCTGGACTTGGGCGAAAACGCCAAGGCTGCCGAGCATTTTCAGCGTTGTGTCGCGTTCGATCCGAAATACTCGGCGGCGTGGAAGCTGCTGGGCAAGGCGCAGCTGGCGCTAGACGATCACGCCGCTGCGCGCCAGGCCTGGGAACAGGGCCTGGAAGCGGCCCGCGCCCACGGTGACAAACAGGCCGAGAAGGAGATGACGGTATTCCTGAAAAAGCTCGAGCGGCAGGCGCCTTGAGCTACCGATTGAGCAAGGCGAGCCCGTCTGCATCAACCGTCACCCCATCGAAGTTGCTCAGTACCAGCGCGCCTCGCCCGGCGGACGCTTCTTGAAGCGTTTCATGCTCCACATGTACTGGCTCGGATACGCCGCGACGTAACGCTCGACCACTTTGCTCATGGCTGCGCAGGACTCTGCGGTATCGGTGCTGTACATGGCTTCTGGCGCGGCTTCGAGAATGACTTTGTAGCCCGAGCCGTCAGGCAGGCGCAGCGCATGCAGGAACACACCGACCGCTTTGCCGCCGGCCAACATGTTCGGCACAAATTTGCTGGTCAGCGCCTGTGTGGCGAAGAACGGCACGAAAATCCCGGCGGATTCGGCCGGTTCCGGGTCGGCGGGAATGCCCACGGCACCGCCCTTGCGCACTTCCTTGATGACGCTGAGAATGCCTTCCTTGGTCGACGCTGCGACCTTGTTGCCCAGTTGCACGCGCTGTTTGCGCAGCAATTCATCCACTGCCTTGAGCTTCGGCGGACGGTAGAAAATGATCGGTTTGCACTGGCTGCAATAGAAGTGGTTGAGCACTTCCCAGTTGCCGAGGTGGCTGGTGATGCCGACCACGCCTTTGCCCGAGGCCAGCGCCTCCTTGAGCACATCGAGGCCTTCAACTTCGCGAACCAGATCGATCGAGCGCTGCGCCGGCCAGATCCACGCGCAGGCGCTTTCGGTCAGCGACTTGCCGATGTCTTTCAGACTTTGCCCGACCAGACGCTCACGTTCGGCCGCATCCATCTGGGGAAAACACTTGGCGAGGTTGATCCGCACCACGTCGCGGGAACGGTTGGGGGTTTTCCACATGATCCAGCCGATCGCCGAACCCACGGCCTGCACGGCTCGCCATGGCAGCAGGGCAAACAGCCGCAGAGCGCCTACCAGCAAGGCGCCTTTAAACTTTTCCACAGGTCACTCCTGATCTTTGTGCTGTGCGCGAGGCGGGCATTCTAACCGGCGTTGGCGAGCTGCGCGTAGCGGTCGCAATCCTGGGTGTGGTCCATGACCATGCCCGAGGCCTGCATCAGCGCGTAGCAAATGGTCGGGCCGACGAAAGTGAAGCCGGCTTTTTTCAGCGCTTTGCTCATTGCCAGCGCTTCGGGGGTGATCGCCGGGACTTCGCTGCGATCCTTGAAATGATTGATGATCGGTTGGTCGCCCACGAACGACCAGAGCAATGCCACCGGATCCTCCAGCGCCAGCCACGCCTGGGCATTGCGCCGCGCGGCGTTGAGTTTCAGGCGATTGCGGATGATGCCCGGGTCGAGCATCAGCTCGTCGATTTCGGCGTCACTCATCTGCGCCACGCGCTGCACATCGAAGCCGAACAGCACCTGACGGTAACGCTCGCGTTTGCGCAGCACAGTGATCCACGACAACCCGGCCTGGAACCCTTCGAGCAAAAGCAACTCGAACAAACCCTGCGCATCGCGCAGCGGCGTGCCCCACTCCTGATCGTGATAAGCCATGTACAGCGGATCTTCGGTACACCAAAAGCAGCGTGGCATAAGGCTCCAGGGGGCGTGCGCAGCAACGAATCGGGTATACTCCCGCTCTTTAAATCGCAGCCCAAGAAACAGGTGAATTTCGTGAGCCAGCCTACGCCAGCCGTGCGTACCTTCCAAGACTTGATCCTCGCGCTCCAGCAATACTGGGCCGAGCAAGGTTGTGTGGTACTTCAGCCCTACGATATGGAAGTAGGCGCCGGCACTTTCCACACCGCGACCTTCCTGCGCGCCATCGGCCCGGAAACCTGGAACGCCGCGTACGTGCAGCCAAGCCGCCGTCCGACTGACGGCCGTTACGGCGAAAACCCGAACCGTCTGCAGCACTACTACCAGTTCCAGGTAGTCCTGAAGCCGAACCCGGACAACTTCCAGGAACTGTACCTGGGCTCGCTCAAGCATGTCGGCCTCGACCCGCTGGTGCACGACATCCGCTTCGTCGAAGACAACTGGGAATCGCCGACCCTCGGCGCCTGGGGTCTGGGCTGGGAAGTCTGGCTCAATGGCATGGAAGTCACCCAGTTCACCTACTTCCAGCAAGCGGGCGGCATCGAGTGCTACCCGGTGACCGGCGAGATCACCTACGGTCTCGAGCGTCTGGCGATGTACCTGCAAGGCGTCGATTCGGTCTACGACCTCGTCTGGGCTGACGGCCCGTTCGGCAAAGTCACCTATGGCGATGTGTTCCACCAGAACGAAGTGGAGCAGTCCACCTACAACTTCGAACACGCCAACGTCGACAAACTGTTCGAGTTGTTCGACTTCTATGAAAGCGAAGCCAAGCGCCTGATCGAACTCGACCAGCCGCTGCCGTTGCCGAGCTACGAAATGGTGCTGAAGGCGTCGCACACCTTCAACCTGCTGGATGCGCGCCGGGCGATCTCGGTGACCGCGCGTCAGCAATACATTCTGCGCGTACGCACCCTGGCGCGTTCCGTTGCGCAAGCCTACCTGCTGGCCCGCGCCAAGCTGGGCTTCCCGATGGCGACCCCGGACCTGCGTGACGAAGTACTGGCCAAGCTGGAGGCTGCACAATGAGTGCGCAAGATTTTCTGGTTGAACTGGGCACCGAAGAACTGCCACCCAAAGCCCTGAACACTTTGGCTGATGCGTTCCTCGCCGGTATCGACAAGGGCCTGCAAGCCGCCGGCCTGAGCTACGAAAGCAAAACCGTGTATGCCGCGCCACGTCGTCTGGCCGTGCTGATCACTGCGCTGGCCACTCAGCAGCCGGATCGCAGCATCAACCTCGATGGCCCGCCACGTCAGGCCGCGTTCGACGCTGATGGCAATCCGACTCAAGCCGCCCTGGGCTTCGCCAAGAAGTGCGGCGTCGAGCTGAGCGAAATCGACCAGAGTGGTCCGAAACTGCGCTACAGCCAGAACATCGCCGGCAAGCCGACTGCAAGCCTGCTGCCGACCATCGTCGAAGATTCGCTGAACGACCTGCCGATCCCGAAACGCATGCGTTGGGGTGCGCGCAAGGAAGAATTCGTGCGTCCGACCCAATGGCTGGTGATGCTGCTCGGTGACCAGGTCATCGATTGCACGATCCTCGCGCAGAAGGCTGGCCGTGAATCCCGTGGTCACCGCTTCCACCATCCGCAAGCCGTACGCATCGGTTCGCCGTCGAGCTACCTCGCCGACCTGCGTGCCGCTTACGTATTGGCCGATGCCAACGAGCGTCGCGAGATCATCAGCAAGCGCACCGAAGAGTTGGCCACCCGTCAGGAAGGCACGGCGATCGTACCGCCGGCGCTGCTCGACGAAGTGACCGCGCTGGTCGAATGGCCGGTGCCGCTGGTGTGCTCGTTCGAGGAACGCTTCCTCGACGTGCCGCAGGAAGCGCTGATCACCACCATGCAGGACAACCAGAAGTACTTCTGCCTGCTGGATGCCGACGGCAAGTTGCTGCCACGTTTCATTACCGTGGCCAACATCGAAAGCAAAGACCCGCAGCAGATCATCGCCGGTAACGAGAAAGTGGTGCGCCCACGCCTGACCGACGCCGAGTTCTTCTTCAAGCAGGACAAGAAGCAGAAACTCGAAGACTTCAACCTGCGCCTGCAGAACGTGGTGTTCCAGGAAAAACTTGGCAGCGTCTACGACAAGGCCGAGCGCGTATCGAAACTGGCCGCGTACATCGCCGCGCGCATCGGCGGCAACGCCTCGTGGGCTGCCCGTGCGGGCCTGCTGTCGAAGTGTGACCTGGCCACCGAAATGGTCGGCGAGTTCCCGGAGATGCAAGGTGTCGCCGGTTACTACTACGCCCTCAATGACGGCGAGCCACAGGATGTCGCGCTGGCACTGAACGAGCAGTACATGCCACGCGGTGCCGGGGCTGAATTGCCGGCGACCCTGACCGGTGCAGCTGTCGCCATCGCCGACAAGCTCGACACTCTGGTCGGCATCTTCGGTATCGGCATGCTGCCAACCGGCAGTAAAGACCCGTATGCCCTGCGCCGTGCGGCACTGGGCGTGCTGCGGATCCTGATCGAGAAACAACTGGATCTGGACCTGAACGACGCCGTGGCCTTCGCGGTGAATGCGTTCGGCGGCAAGGTCAAGGCTGCCGGCCTCAACGAAGCCGTGCTGGAATTCATCTTCGACCGCCTGCGTGCGCGTTATGAAGACGAAGGCGTCGACGTCGCCACCTACCTGTCGGTACGTGCACTGAAGCCGGGTTCGGCGCTGGACTTCGACCAGCGTGTGCAGGCGGTGCAGGCCTTCCGCAAACTGCCGGAAGCGGCAGCGCTGGCGGCGGTGAACAAGCGTGTGTCGAACCTGTTGAGCAAAGTCGAAGGCTCGGTACCGACCGTGGTCGAAGCCAAGTATTTCGACAACGCCAACGAGTTCTCGCTGTATTCGGCAATCCAGCAAGCGGATCAAGCGGTGCAGCCAATGGCCGCGGCGCGTCAGTACAACGAATCGCTGGCACGCCTGGCGGCACTGCGCGAGCCGGTCGACGCGTTCTTCGACGCGGTGATGGTCAATGCCGACGATGCCAATGTGCGGGCCAACCGTTACGCGCTGCTGGCGCGCCTGCGTGGCCTGTTCCTCGGTGTTGCCGACATTTCGCTGCTGGGTTGAGGGATTGCTGTTGAAACTGCTGATTCTCGATCGTGACGGCGTGATCAATTACGACTCCGATGCCTACATCAAGTCGGTGGAGGAGTGGATTCCGCTGCCCGGCTCGATCGAAGCGATCGCGCAGTTGAGCAAGGCCGGCTGGACGGTGGCGGTGGCCACCAACCAGTCGGGCATTGCTCGCGGCTATTACGACCTCGCCACCCTCGAGGCCATGCACGCGCGCCTGCGCGAGCTGGTCGCGGAGCAGGGCGGTGAAGTCGGTTTGATCGTGTATTGCCCGCATGGCCCGGACGAAGGTTGCGATTGCCGCAAACCGAAACCGGGAATGCTGAAAGCCATTGCCGAGCATTACACGGTGCCGTTGACCAACGTCTGGTTCGTCGGCGACAGCCTTGGTGACCTGGAGGCCGCCAAAGCCGTCGATTCACAGCCAGTTTTGGTGAAGACCGGGAAAGGCGAAAAGACTCAGGGCAAAACCTTGCCGGTTGGCACCCTGATTTTTGACGATCTGGCGGCGATTGCCGCAGAACTTATCCACAACTAGAGTACTTCTGAATTTCCTGGCCAGGGATTGCTCGGGAGTGCGCTTGAACAGTCGGGCATTGCCCCGTAACGGTAACCGTCGCCATGTCGATACTGCGGGCCTTCAGAATCTTTCTTTTCTACCTGCTGCTGGGCACAACAGCGTTGCTGTGGTGCAGCCTGAGCTTTTTTATCGCGCCGTTTCTGTCCTTCAAGGCGCGCTATCGTTTCATCAACGTGTACTGGTGCCGTTGCGCCCTGTGGCTGACCAAGGTGTTCCTTGGCATCCGCTACGAAATCAAAGGCGCGGAGAACGTGCCGGACCGGCCCTGCGTGATTCAATCGAACCACCAGAGCACATGGGAGACGTTCTTTCTCTCCGCTTATTTCTCGCCATTGAGCCAAGTACTCAAGCGCGAATTGCTTTACGTGCCGTTCTTCGGCTGGGCCATGGCCATGCTGCGCCCGATCGCCATCGACCGCGACAACCCGAAGGCAGCGCTCAAACAAGTTGCGGCCAAAGGCGACGAGCTGCTCAAGGACAACGTCTGGGTGCTGATCTTTCCCGAAGGCACACGAGTCCCCTACGGCACCGTTGGGAAGTTCTCCCGCAGTGGCAGCGCGTTGGCGGTGAATGCGGCGCTTCCGGTGCTGCCGATTGCACACAATGCCGGCAAATTCTGGCCAAAAATCGGCTGGGGCAAACAGGCCGGAGTGATCACCGTGGTCATTGGCGAACCGATGTATGCCGAAGGCAGCGGGCCGCGCGCCATCGCTGATCTCAATGACCGTGTGCAGGCGTGGAACGAGAAGACCCAGCGCGATATGGGCTCGCTGCCACCGGCGCCACAGGCACCGGCCGCGAGTGATCAACTGGCTGTCTGAATTTTGTGGATAACCTGTGTACGCTTTTGCTTCAAAAGTCCGTGATCGTTTTGTAACTTATTGATTTTCATCGATATTTTTAAATCGATAAGTTGAACGAAATCCGTGCATAAGTTTTATTCGGATGTAAAAAAACCGGTCGTTATAGCCGGTTTTTTTGTGCCTCTTTTTCATTCAGAAATCAGCGGCAAATCGATGCGGAATGTGGTTCCCGCGTCGACCACGCTGCGACACTCGATTGTGCCGCCATGATGATCAATCACGGCTTTGACCATCGACAGACCCAGGCCCACACCGTCGATGCCCTGGGCGGAGGAGAAACGCCGATACTGGCTGAACAGGTCAGGCAATTCATCGGCGGCAATGCCCTTGCCCTGATCGGACAATTCGCAGCGCAGCCACTGCCCATCACAGCTGACCGTCAGTTGCACCGTGCTGTCTGCCGGGCTGTACTTGATCGCGTTTTCCAGCAGATTGAACAGGGCGCGAGTCAGCAATCCCTGATCGGCCAGAATCAGCCGCTCCTGACATTCCTCATCAACTTCGTTGAGCATCTCGATGCGTTTCTGCTGGGCGATGGGCAGGGCCTGATCGAGGACGTCCAATACCAGCATCGCGAATAATGTCGGGCGGAACTGGTAGGTCTCGGACTCAGCCCGCGCCAACAAGACGAAACCATCGGTCAGATCCAGTGCGCGGCGCACCTGACGCTCAATCTGCTCGAATAACGGCGCATCAGCGCCGGCCTGATGACGATGCACATCCAGCAGGGCGAGGATCGCCGAATGGGGCGCGCGCAGGTCATGAGAAAGAAAACGCAGCAGGACGCCGCGCTGCTCCTCGGCCGCACGCTCGGCACTCAAGTCCGTCAGGCTGAGCAGCCAACCGATCGGCGTGTCGCCGTCGACCGGCAGCAGCGCCGCTCTTTCCAGGCGCAGACTGCGTTCCTTGTGATCGCGAAATTCCAGCAGCGGCAGGGTGGCCAGCGGCGGTCGCGGCGCTGTGGATAATTCCGGATAGCCGAGCCGCGCCAGTTGCTCGAGTACGTCATCGCCCACCAGCGAATCTTCGAACAGTTCGCGCGCCTTGCGATTGCCCAGCAGAATCTTGCCCAGCGGATCACTGATCAGCGTCGCCACCGGCAGGTATTCCAGGCCATCGGCAATGAACCTCCGGGTGTCGCGGGTGCGGCTCATCGCTTGTTCGAGCGCCATGATCTGGCCCTGCAAACGGTCGGCACCGGTGAAGCGGGTCCGGCGGCGTTCAGGGAAGACTTTCGGTTCGCTGTCCAGACGTGCCAGCTCCCAGCCGAAGTAGGTCAGCACCACGCTCAGGCGTCGCCAGTTCCAGATCAGGTAACCGAACAACATCCCCAGGGCTGCTGGCGTTGGCGACCACCAGTAGCGGACTTCGGCCAGGAGGGCGCTGGCTATCAGCGCACAGGCCATGCCGATCAAGGTGACCCACAGCGCCCAACGCGGCCGCCACAGCAATAATCCCAGCACACCGGCGACCATCGCCACGGACAACAGCGCGCCGGGCGCTGGCGACGGATTGTGCAGATTGATCTGGGCGCGATAAGACAACAAGGCAGTCAGCGGCAACAGCACTAGACTTATCCACAACCACTCGCGCACCAGCCGGCGGAACAGACGCTGGACCTGGCTCGGCTCACGACTTTCACGTCGGCGTTGAGTGTTATGCATGAGGCACAGGGCAGGGCAGTGGGAATGGTTTCATAGGTCTCAGGTCTGAGGCGTAGACCCGAAGAATCATAGCGGACGTCGACCAACGACGGGCTGCTTCTTTCATCGCGGCCGGGGAGTCGCTATTGTCGACATCCCAGCCCCAGCGATAAGGAACACCGCCGATGCGCGTTGCCATTCTGGACGACGAACCCGCCGAACTGCGCCGGGTCGAGCAAACCCTGGAGCAAATGGCCGAAGCGGGCGAACAGCCGTGGTCACTGCACAGCTTCGAGCGCGGCGAAGACTTGTTGCGCCAGTTGCGCCGGGAAACCTTCGACCTGTTGATTCTCGATTGGCAACTTCCTGATCTCACGGGCCTGGCACTGCTGCGCTGGACCCGCGAACACATGGACGCGCCACCGGCAGCGATCATGCTCACCAGCCGCGACGGCGAGAGCGATATCGTTCAAGCCTTGAATGCCGGGGCCGACGATTATGTCAGCAAGCCGTTTCGCCCGAATGAGTTGAAGGCGAGGGTGGCAGCGGTATTGCGTCGGCATAGCCAACCGCGCAGCGCGGCGGGCGAAGTACAGACGTTCCATGATCTGACTTTCGACGACGCCGAACTGACCGTCACCCGTGAAGGCAAACCGATCCTCATGACCGAACGCGAATACCGCCTGGCGCGGTGTCTGTTCAGCAACCTGGGTCGACCGTTGTCGCGGGATTATCTGTACGAGCGCTTCTGGCCGAACGAAGAGACGACTTCCTCGCGGCCGCTCGACACGCATATCTACCGATTGCGCAACAAGCTCGGGCTGACAGCGGATCGGGGTTGGCAGTTGCTGACTATTTATGGGTATGGGTATCGGTTGGAGAGTGTCGGCACTGGGAATGAGTGAGGCCAAAAAAACCCCGGCATTGGCCGGGGTTTTTCATGAGCGGGTAGCAATCAGGATCAGAAATCCAGGTTGGAAACCGCCAGTGCATTGCTCTCGATGAAGTCCCGGCGAGGTTCGACCGCATCACCCATCAGGGTGTTGAAGATCTGGTCTGCGCCGATGGCGTCTTCGATGGTGACCTTCAGCATGCGCCGCACGCTTGGGTCCATGGTGGTTTCCCACAGCTGATCCGGGTTCATTTCGCCCAGACCTTTGTAGCGCTGGATGGTGTGGCGCTTGGTGCTTTCGGCCATCAGCCAGTCGAGGGCTTCCTTGAACTCGGTAACGGCTTTCTTGCGCTCGCCACGCTGGATGTACGCGCCTTCGTCGAGCAGGGTGCTCAGTTGCGCGCCCAGGGTGACCACGGTTTTGTAGTCGTTGCTGCCGAAGAAGTCGCGGTTGAAGGTGACGTAGTTCGACAGGCCGTGGGAGATCAGTTCGACCTCTGGCAGCCAGACGCCACGTTCACGGTCTTCGCGCAGGCTGGCCTTGTAGACCAGGCCGGACTTCTCGTTGGTGCGCAGGCGAACTTCATACTGGGCCAGCCACTCTTGCATCGCTGCGTGGTCGCCCAGAGTTTCGAGGCTGACGGCCGGCAGATAGATGAAGTGCTCGGTCAGCTCCTGTGGGTACAGGCGCGACAGGCGCTTGAGCGTCTTCATGACCATGCGGAAGTCGTTGACCAGACGTTCCAGCGCTTCACCGGAAATGCCCGGGGCTTCTTCGTTCAGGTGCAGGCTTGCGTCTTCAAGCGCCGACTGCGTCATGTACTCTTCCATGGCGTCGTCGTCTTTGATGTATTGCTCTTGCTTGCCTTTCTTGACCTTGTACAGCGGTGGCTGGGCGATGTAGATATAGCCACGCTCGATCAGCTCGGGCAACTGACGGAAGAAGAAGGTCAGCAGCAGGGTGCGGATGTGCGAACCGTCGACGTCAGCATCGGTCATGATGATGATGTTGTGATAGCGCAGCTTGTCGATGTTGTACTCTTCGCGACCGATGCCGCAGCCCAGCGCGGTGATCAGCGTGCCCACTTCCTGGGAAGAGATCATCTTGTCGAAACGCGCTTTCTCGACGTTGAGGATCTTGCCCTTCAACGGCAGGATCGCCTGGGTCTTGCGGTTACGTCCCTGCTTGGCAGAACCGCCCGCGGAGTCACCTTCCACCAGGTACAGTTCGGACAGCGCCGGATCTTTTTCCTGGCAGTCGGCGAGCTTGCCCGGCAGGCCGGCGATGTCCAGCGCGCCTTTGCGGCGGGTCATCTCACGGGCCTTGCGCGCGGCTTCACGGGCACGGGCGGCGTCGATCATCTTGCCGACTACCAGCTTGGCTTCGTTCGGGTTCTCCAGGAGGAAGTCGGAGAAGTATTTGCCCATCTCCTGCTCGACCGCAGTCTTCACTTCGGAAGACACCAGCTTGTCTTTGGTCTGCGAGCTGAACTTCGGATCCGGCACTTTCACCGAGATGATCGCGGTCAGGCCTTCACGGGCGTCGTCGCCGGTGGTGGCGACTTTGTGCTTCTTCGCCAGACCTTCCTGCTCGATGTAGTTGTTCAGGTTACGCGTCAGTGCCGAACGGAAGCCCACCAGGTGGGTGCCGCCATCGCGCTGCGGGATGTTGTTGGTGAAGCACAACAGGTTCTCGTTGAAGCTGTCGTTCCACTGCAGGGCGATTTCTACGCCGATGCCGTCTTCACGCTGAATGTTGAAGTGGAACACCTGGTTGACCGCAGTCTTGTTGGTGTTCAGGTATTCAACGAACGCACGCAGGCCACCTTCATACTTGAACAGCTCTTCCTTGCCGCTGCGCTCGTCCTTGAGGACGATGCCGACACCGGAGTTGAGGAAGGACAGTTCACGAATGCGCTTGGCCAGAATGTCCCAGCTGAAGTGAATGTTCTTGAAGGTTTCGCTGGAAGCCTTGAAGTGGATCTGGGTGCCGGTGGTTTCGCTGTCGCCAACGATGGCCATCGGTGCCTGAGGCACACCGTGGACGTAGGTCTGTTCCCAGATCTTGCCACTGCGGCGAACAGTCAGGACCAGTTCTTCGGACAGTGCGTTCACTACCGACACACCTACACCGTGCAGACCGCCGGAAACCTTGTAGGAGTTGTCGTCGAACTTACCGCCAGCGTGGAGGACGGTCATGATGACCTCAGCGGCGGAAACGCCTTCCTCTTTATGCACGTCTACCGGGATGCCACGACCGTTGTCTTTAACGGTGATGGACTCGTCCGGGTGGATGATGATGCTGATGTCGTCGCAATGGCCGGCGAGGGCTTCGTCGATCGAATTGTCGACCACCTCGAACACCATGTGGTGCAGACCGCTGCCATCGTCGGTGTCACCAATGTACATACCGGGACGTTTGCGTACGGCATCCAGGCCTTTCAGCACTTTAATGCTCGTTGAGTCGTACGTATTTTCTTCGCTCAATGCCTTCACTCCCGATGGTCGTGGGTCTGGGTGATACGGCCCTGTTCCACGTGGAACAAAGCGACTGGCGTTTCCGTCTGCCAGCCTTCCCTCAGTAATTCGTGATCTACACAGGTGATGAACACCTGGCAGCGTAAGTCTTCCAGCAAGCGGCACAGCGCGCGACGGTGGCTCTCGTCCAGCTCGGACGGCAAGTCATCCACCAGATAAATACACTGTCCGCGACGGGCCTGACTGACCAGGTGCCCTTGGGCAATCCGTAGTGCACAGACCACAAGCTTCTGCTGACCCCGGGACAGGATGTCCGCGGCATTGTGTGCGCCCAATCTGAGACGCAAATCAGCTCGTTGCGGTCCGGCCTGGGTGTGCCCCATCTGCTGGTCCCGTTGAACGGAACCGGCGAGTACGGCGCTCAATTCGCGGTCCTTGTCCCAGCCTCGGTAATAGCTGAGCGTCAAACCCTCGAGCTCAACCAGTTCGCTCAAGGTCTGTTCGAAGACCGGTTTCAAGGCTGTGATGTAAGCGCGGCGGTATTCATCGATTTCAGCGCTGGCCTGGCACAGTTCCCTGTCCCAAACCGCTTGTGAAACGGCGTCAAGTGTACCATGCCGCAGCCAGGAGTTTCTCTGGCGCAGCGCCTTCTGCAAACGCTGCCAAGTGGCCATGAAACGCGGTTCAACGTGGAACACACCCCAGTCGAGAAACTGGCGGCGAATCTTCGGCGCGCCTTCCAGCAGACGGAAGCTGTCCGGGTTGATCAACTGCAACGGCAGGATCTCCGCCAGCTGCGCAGCGCTACGGGCGTTCTGGCCATCGATGCGAATCTGGAACTCGCCCTGACGGTCGCGAGAAATCCCCAGCGCACTGTGTCCGCCTTCAGCCAGCTCAACCTGACCAAATACGGTACAGGCGAGCTGTTCGTACTGAATGACCGGCAACAGCCGCGTGCTGCGAAACGAACGGGCAAGCCCCAGCAGATGAATGGCTTCCAGAACACTGGTTTTGCCGCTGCCGTTGGCGCCGTAAAGAATATTGATGCGGGGGGAGGGGGAGAAGGTCACCGGGTGCAGATTGCGCACCGCGGTGACCGAAACACGACTTAACGACATTCAGGATCAGCTGATTACAGACGCATCGGCATGACAACGTAAGCCGAGTCGTCATTGTCGGACTCTTGCACCAGCGCACTGCTGTTGGAGTCGGACAGGATCAGGCGAACCTGCTCGGTGGTCATCACGCCCAGCACGTCGAGCAGGTAGCTGACGTTGAAACCGATCTCCAGCGAGCCGCCGTTGTACTCAACGCCCACTTCTTCTTCCGCTTCTTCCTGCTCCGGGTTGTTGGCCTGGATCTTCAACTGACCGCTGGCCAGTTGCAGACGGATACCGCGGTACTTCTCGTTGGACAGAATCGCCGTACGGCTGAAGGCTTCACGCAATGCCTGACGATCGCCGAGTACCAGTTTGTCGCCACCTTTCGGCAGGACGCGCTCGTAATCGGGGAATTTACCGTCGACCAGTTTCGAGGTGAAAGTGAACTCGCCCGTGGTGGCGCGGATGTGATGCTGACCAAGGACGATGCTGACATTGCCGTCCGGCTCGGTGAGCAGACGCGCCAGTTCGAGGATACCTTTGCGCGGCACGATCACCTGATGACGATCCGGCTGACCGATATCGGCCTGCATCGAGCACATCGCCAGACGGTGTCCGTCGGTGGCCACGGCGCGGATCACACCAGCGGAAACTTCCAGCAGCATGCCGTTGAGGTAGTAACGCACGTCCTGCTGGGCCATGGCGAAGCTGGTGCGTTCGATCAAGCGACGCAGTTTGCTCTGCTCCAGGCTGCACGTCAGCGAGCCCGGGCCTTCTTCAACAGTCGGGAAGTCGTTGGCCGGCAGGGTCGACAGGGTGAAGCGGCTACGGCCGGCCTTCACCACCAGCTTCTGCTCGTCGACCTTGATGTCGATGAGCGCGTCGTTGGGCAGGCTCTTGCAGATGTCCATCAGTTTGCGCGCCGGCACGGTGATCGAGCCCGTTTCGGCCGGCTCTTCGAGTTGCACACGACCGACCAGCTCGACTTCCAGGTCGGTACCGGTCAGCGACAGTTGCTGGCCTTCGACGACCAACAGCACGTTGGACAGTACCGGCAAGGTCTGTCGGCGCTCGACGACGCCTGCGACCAGTTGCAGGGGTTTCAACAGGGCTTCGCGTTGAATGGTGAAATGCATGGTCTAGTCCCTTGCCTTAATAAGCTGCGCTGGTGTTCATCAAGTGGTCAGTGTACGCAGCAGGTTCTTGTAGTCCTCGCGGATGTCCGCGTCGGATTCCTTAAGTTCGTTGATCTTGCGGCAGGCGTGCAACACGGTGGTGTGGTCGCGGCCGCCAAACACATCGCCGATTTCCGGCAGGCTGTGGTTGGTCAGTTCCTTGGACAACGCCATGGCGACCTGACGCGGACGAGCCACCGAGCGCGAACGGCGCTTGGACAGCAGGTCGGAAATCTTGATCTTGTAATACTCGGCGACGGTGCGCTGAATGTTATCCACAGAGACCAGTTTGTCCTGCAACGCCAGCAAGTCTTTCAGGGATTCGCGGATCAGCTCGATGGTGATGTCGCGGCCCATGAAGTGCGAGTGGGCGATCACGCGTTTCAGCGCACCTTCCAGCTCACGGACGTTGGAGCGGATGCGCTGGGCGATAAAGAATGCGGCGTCGTGCGGCAGATCGACCTTGGCCTGATCCGCCTTCTTCATCAGAATCGCTACACGGGTTTCCAGCTCCGGCGGCTCGACAGCCACGGTCAGGCCCCAGCCGAAGCGGGATTTGAGGCGTTCTTCAAGGCCTTCGATTTCTTTCGGGTAGCGGTCACTGGTGAGAATGACCTGCTGACCACCTTCAAGCAACGCGTTGAAGGTGTGGAAAAACTCTTCCTGGGAACGCTCCTTGCGAGCGAAGAACTGAATATCGTCGATCAGCAAGGCGTCCACCGACCGGTAGAAACGCTTGAATTCGTTGATGGCGTTCAGTTGCAACGCCTTGACCATGTCGGCCACAAAGCGCTCGGAATGCAGGTACACGACCTTGGCATTCGGATTCTTCTTTAATAGATGGTTGCCCACCGCGTGCATCAAGTGGGTTTTACCCAGGCCGACGCCACCATAAAGGAAGAGCGGGTTGTAACCGTGCTTGGGATTGTCCGCCACCTGCCAGGCCGCCGCACGGGCGAGCTGGTTGGATTTACCTTCAACGAAGTTTTCGAAGGTGAACGTGCGATTCAGGTAACTGGTGTGCTTGAGCGCACCTTCTACCTGCACGGTGCGCTGCTCGGCGCGAACCGGGGCCTGCTGCGAAGCAGCGCCCGCCATCGGGTCGAAGCTGTCGCGGGAAGGCTCTTCACTGACTTCAGCGGCTTTTTGTGTGGAACGCTTGGCCGGAGCAGGGGCTGGCGTCGGTGCCGGATTGCTCGCTGGCACATTATTGGCCTGCGCCTGAGCAACCTGCGCGGCCGCCAGTGGTGCATTGGGTGCGGCGCGAGGTGCCGAGCTGCGTTTGCTGCCTATTAACAAGGACAGCGCTGGCGTCGAGCCATTGCCGTGCTCATCCAGCAGTTCAAGGACGCGGCCCAGGTACTTTTCGTTGACCCAGTCCAACACGAAACGATTCGGTGCGTAAACGCGCAACTCGTCGCCTTCGGCTTCGACCTGTAGTGGACGGATCCAGGTGTTGAATTGTTGGGCAGGCAGCTCTTCGCGCAAAAGCTCCACGCACTGCTGCCAAAGTTCCACTGACACGGATATCCCCTAAGTTGAAAGCCGGTGAGGCAAAAACAAGCGGCCATTGTAGCGGCGAGCGATTCACTTATCCACATGCAGGTAGGTTCGTCACCATCATTTATCAACGCGTTAACGCATTAAAAGGCGACCAACGGCATGTGAATAAGCCCTGTGGATAAATGCCTCTGAGGGCACTGGACAACTGGGGGCTAAACCCGGTGGAGAACCAGCCTGTGGATAACAGGCCATTCCACACACAGCTTATCCGATAGCGCAGCACAGGCTGAACACGGTTTTCCACTGTAGTTGTCATTCTCTGTACATCCCGTGGAATGAGGCTTCATGGCAGTTATCCACAGAAGATGGCGTGCCTAGCTTTTACAAGCTTTACAGAAAAGCTTTAAATAATTCCCTTCTTTATTTCTATATCTGGCTGACAGGCGTTCAAGCTAAAAACCTGCCCGGATCTATTTATAAGGAAACGCTGGTTGGAAATTGACCTGAAGGCTTGCTTTCTCTAGAATCCCCGGTCTCTTAAAACGGGGGCCATTCCGGCCCGTTGTGGACGAACCAGGTAACACGACATGAAACGTACTTTCCAACCAAGCACTATCAAACGCGCTCGTACCCACGGTTTCCGTGCTCGCATGGCTACCAAGAACGGCCGCGCAGTCCTGTCGCGTCGTCGCGCCAAAGGTCGTGCGCGTCTGGCAGTTTGATAATCCGGTACTGGAGGTGAGTCAGGACTTCAGTCGGGAAAAGCGTCTGCTTACCCCCCGGCATTTCAAGGCAGTCTTTGACTCCCCTACCGGCAAGGTTCCGGGGAAAAATCTCCTGCTCCTTGCACGCAACAACGATCTTGATCACCCCCGTCTCGGGCTGGTTATCGGGAAAAAGAGCGTAAAGCTCTCCGTTGAGCGCAATCGCCTCAAACGTCTGATGCGCGAATCGTTCCGTCTGCACCAGGATTCACTGGTCGGCTGGGACATCGTTATCGTCGCGCGTAAAGGTTTGGGTGATGTAGAAAACCCCGAATTGATTCAGCATTTCGGCAAACTCTGGAAGCGTCTGGCACGCAACAAGCCCGTTCCGGCAGTCAAAACCGAAACTGTAGGGGTAGACAGTACCGATGCGTAAACTGGCCCTCGTTCCGATCCAGTTTTATCGCTATGCCATTAGTCCTTTAATGGCCAGCCACTGTCGCTTCTACCCCAGTTGTTCCTGCTACGCGTATGAAGCCATTGAAAATCATGGCCTTCTGCGCGGTGGCTGGCTGACCTTTCGTCGTTTAGGTCGCTGTCATCCGTGGAATCCCGGTGGTTATGACCCGGTTCCACCTGTCCCTACCTCCCGTTCTTCTTCGATGGCCGAGTAATCATGGATATCAAACGCACGATCCTGATCGTCGCCCTGGCAATCGTGTCCTACGTCATGGTTCTTAAATGGAACCAGGATTATGGCCAGGCTGCCCTGCCGACTCAGAATGTTGCTTCCAGTACGACTACATCCGGTTTGCCGGACACCGCCACTGGCACAAATGCCGCCAGTGACGATATTCCGCGCGCCGCCAGCGATACCAGCGCACCTGCCGAAACGCCGGTCGCCGCCAGCAAGGATCTGATTCAGGTCAAGACCGATGTGCTCGATCTGGCGATCGATCCGCAGGGTGGCGACGTTGCGCAACTGACTCTGCCTTTGTATCCACGTCGTCAGGATCGTCCTGACGTTCCGTTCCAGCTGTTCGATAACGGCGGCGAACGTGTATATCTGGCGCAAAGCGGTCTGATCGGTACCAACGGCCCGGATGCAAACCCGGCCGGTCGTCCGGTTTATTCCTCGGAGAAGAAGGTTTACCAACTGGCTGACGGTCAGGATCAACTCGTTGTTGACCTGAAACTCAGCAAGGACGGCGTCAACTACATCAAGCGTTTCACCCTGAAACGTGGCCTGTACGACGTCGCTGTCTCCTACATTGTGGATAACCAGAGCGCTCAGCCCTGGAACGGCGCAATGTTTGCCCAGTTGAAGCGCGATGCCAGCGCTGATCCTTCGTCGACCACTGCTACTGGCACCGCGACTTACCTGGGCGCTGCCCTGTGGACAAGTTCCGAGCCGTACAAGAAAGTGTCGATGAAGGACATGGACAAGGCGCAGCTCAAGGAAACCGTCACCGGTGGTTGGGTAGCCTGGCTGCAGCACTACTTCGTGACCGCGTGGATTCCGGCCAAGGGCGAAAACAATATCGTCCAGACCCGTAAAGACAGCAAAGGCAACTACATCATCGGTTACACCGGTCCTACTCTAACCGCTGCTCCAGGTGCGAAAGTTGAAACCAGCGCTGTGCTGTACGCCGGTCCGAAAAGCCAGGCTGTGCTGAAAGAGTTGTCCCCAGGTCTGGAACTGACCGTCGACTACGGCATTCTGTGGTTCATTGCCCAGCCAATCTTCTGGCTGCTGCAACACATCCACGCCATTGTCGGTAACTGGGGCTGGTCGATCATCTTCCTGACCATGCTGATCAAAGGGATTTTCTTCCCGCTGTCGGCCGCCAGCTACAAATCGATGGCGCGCATGCGTGCCGTGGCTCCGAAACTGGCTGCGCTGAAAGAGCAACATGGCGATGACCGGCAGAAAATGTCGCAAGCCATGATGGAGCTGTACAAGAAAGAGAAGATCAATCCACTGGGCGGCTGCTTGCCAATCCTCGTGCAGATGCCGGTCTTCCTGTCGCTGTACTGGGTTCTGCTGGAAAGCGTGGAAATGCGTCAGGCGCCGTTCATGCTGTGGATCACTGACCTGTCGATCAAGGATCCGTTCTTCATTCTGCCGATCATCATGGGCGCAACCATGTTCATCCAGCAGCAGCTGAACCCGACGCCTCCGGATCCGATGCAGGCGAAGGTCATGAAAATGATGCCAATCATCTTCACCTTCTTCTTCCTGTGGTTCCCGGCGGGTCTGGTGCTGTACTGGGTTGTGAACAACTGCCTGTCGATTGCACAACAGTGGTACATCACGCGTAAGATCGAAGCGGCGACGAAAAAAGCCGAGGCGTAACTTGCACTGTGGATAACACCACTCAAAACGCCCCCTAGTGGGGCGTTTTGCTATCTGCCACTTTTGTCTGGATGCCGCTTTATGAGCACACCCCGTGAAACCATCGCCGCTGTCGCCACCGCTCAAGGGCGCGGCGGTGTGGGCATCGTCCGTATTTCCGGGCCGTTGGCCAGCATGGCGGCAAAAGCCATCAGCGGCCGCGAGCTGAAACCGCGTTACGCCCATTACGGGCCGTTTTTCAGTGACGACCGGCAAGTGCTGGATGAAGGTCTGGCTTTGTATTTCCCGGGGCCGAACTCGTTCACCGGCGAAGACGTGCTGGAACTCCAAGGCCACGGCGGCCCGATCGTGCTGGACATGTTGCTCAAGCGCTGCCTGGAACTGGGTTGTCGTCTGGCCCGTCCTGGGGAATTCAGCGAGCGCGCCTTCCTCAATGACAAACTCGATCTGGCCCAGGCCGAGGCAATCGCCGATTTGATCGAAGCCAGTTCTGCCCAGGCTGCGCGCAATGCGCTGCGTTCATTGCAGGGTGCGTTTTCCCAGCGTGTGCATAACCTGACCGAGCAACTGATCGGCTTGCGTATCTACGTCGAAGCCGCCATCGACTTCCCGGAAGAGGAAATCGACTTTCTCGCCGACGGCCATGTGCTGAGCATGCTCGACAAAGTACGCGATGAGTTATCCACAGTATTGCGCGAAGCGGGGCAGGGCGCGTTATTGCGTGATGGCATGACCGTCGTCATCGCAGGCCGGCCGAATGCCGGTAAATCCAGCCTGTTGAATGCCTTGGCCGGTCGCGAGGCTGCCATCGTTACCGAGATTGCCGGCACCACGCGGGATATCCTGCGCGAACATATCCACATCGACGGTATGCCGTTGCACGTTGTCGATACCGCAGGCCTGCGTGACACCGATGATCGTGTGGAAAAAATCGGTGTTGAACGGGCCTTGAAAGCCATTGGTGAAGCGGATCGGGTTTTACTGGTGGTCGATGCGACCGCACCAGAGGCACTGGATCCTTTTGCCTTATGGCCAGAATTTCTCGAGTCTCGACCGGACCCGGCGAAGGTCACCCTTATCCGCAACAAAGCCGATCTGACCGGTGATGCGGTTTCTCTGGAGACCAGTGACGACGGCCACGTGACCATCAGTCTCAGCGCCAAGTCCGCCGAAGGCCTCGATCTGCTGCGGGACCACCTCAAGGCGTGCATGGGTTACGAGCAGACTTCGGAAAGCAGCTTCAGCGCACGTCGCCGGCATCTGGAAGCACTGCGTCACGCCAGCGCGGCACTGGAACATGGCCGCGCGCAACTGACCCTGGCCGGGGCAGGCGAATTGCTCGCCGAAGATCTGCGCCAGGCTCAGCATTCCCTGGGTGAAATTACCGGGGCGTTCAGCTCTGATGATTTGCTCGGAAGGATTTTCTCCAGCTTCTGCATCGGCAAATAACCCTCCTGCTATTCACAGACAGGTCCATTCGCGACCTGTCTGCTTCCCTCTTTTCTAAAATCCTCCAAGAGTGCCGGGCTGATTTTTTCTCCCTGAGCGGTTTTCGGCTGCCTGGTACCTCTTCGTCCATCAAATTTTTGTGGACTAAGCCCTGTGAATAACTGCCACTGAGGGCAGTTGATAACAGGGCCTCAAAACTGGAGATAACCCACGCTGTGGATAACCACCCCTTTCATCCACAGGCTTAAACCGGTTATCCAATGGCCTCATTGCCACATGAGCACAGAGTTTTGGATCTCTGTACATTTTAAAAAACAAGGCCTGTAGCGATGTATCCACAGAAAGGTGGTTCAGTAAGAATAAACATAAAAACAAAGGTTTTATAAATTTCTCTCTTTTTTATTCTTTTAACCTCGAGTTCTCCACAGCTGGTTAAATTTTGTGCAAAGGGTTCTTTAGAAAGGGCGAAGTCCCTATACTTGCCGACCAGGTCCAGAAACCTGAGCTCAACTATTTCCTGAATGACCTACTTAAGCAGGCACGAGGTGCGTGGTGGATTTCCCTTCCCGTTTTGAAGTGATCGTCATCGGCGGCGGTCATGCCGGTACCGAGGCAGCACTGGCGTCAGCTCGCATGGGGGCAAAAACCCTGTTGCTGACGCATAACGTGGAAACCCTCGGCGCCATGAGTTGCAACCCGGCCATCGGTGGCATCGGCAAAAGCCATCTGGTCAAGGAAATCGATGCCCTAGGCGGCGCGATGGCCATGGCTACCGATAAGGGCGGCATCCAGTTTCGCGTGTTGAACAGCCGCAAGGGTCCGGCCGTACGGGCGACCCGTGCGCAAGCCGACCGGATTCTCTACAAGGCAGCTGTACGCGAAATCCTGGAAAACCAGCCGAACCTGTGGATATTTCAACAGGCTGCTGACGACCTGATCGTCGAGCAGGAGCAAGTCCGTGGTGTGGTTACACAGATGGGGCTGCGTTTCTTCGCCGATTCCGTGGTGTTGACCACCGGTACCTTCCTCGGCGGACTTATCCACATCGGTTTGCAGAATTTCTCCGGCGGTCGCGCCGGTGATCCACCGTCGATTGCTCTGGCCCACCGTCTGCGTGAGTTGCCATTGCGTGTCGGGCGCCTGAAAACCGGTACACCGCCGCGTATTGATGGGAAATCTGTGGATTTCTCGGTGATGACCGAGCAGCCGGGTGACACTCCGATCCCGGTGATGTCGTTCATGGGCAACAAGGAACAGCATCCCCGTCAGGTCAGCTGCTGGATCACCCATACCAATGCCCGCACCCACGAAATCATCGCGGCGAACCTCGATCGTTCGCCGATGTATTCCGCTGCCGGTGAAATCGAAGGCGTCGGCCCGCGTTATTGCCCGTCGATCGAAGACAAGATTCATCGCTTTGCCGACAAGGAAAGCCATCAGGTGTTCATCGAACCGGAAGGTCTGACCACCCATGAGCTGTATCCGAACGGGATATCCACAAGCCTGCCGTTCGACGTGCAATTGCAGATCGTGCAATCGATCCGCGGCATGGAAAACGCACACATCGTGCGTCCGGGTTATGCGATCGAGTACGACTACTTCGATCCGCGCGACCTGAAGTACAGCCTGGAAACCAAAGTCATCGGCGGTCTGTTTTTCGCCGGGCAGATCAACGGCACCACCGGTTACGAAGAAGCTGGCGCTCAAGGTCTGCTCGCCGGGGCCAACGCTGCACTGCGCGCGAAGGGCAAAGAAGCCTGGTGTCCGCGCCGCGATGAAGCGTACATCGGCGTTCTGGTCGACGACCTGATCACCCTCGGTACTCAAGAGCCGTACCGCATGTTCACGTCGCGAGCCGAGTACCGCCTGATTCTGCGCGAAGACAACGCCGACCTGCGTCTTACCGAAAAAGGTCGCGAGCTCGGTCTGGTCGATGACGCGCGCTGGGCGGCCTTCTGCAAGAAGCGCGAAAGCATCGAACTGGAAGAGCAGCGCCTGAAAAGCACTTGGGTTCGACCGAATACCCCGCAGGGCGATGCGATTGCCGAGAAATTCGGCACACCGCTGACTCACGAGTACAACCTGCTCAACCTGTTGAGCCGTCCGGAAATCGATTACGCCGGTCTGGTCGAAGTGACCGGGCAGGGCGCCGAAGATCCACAGGTCGCCGAGCAGGTCGAGATCAAGACCAAGTACGCCGGTTACATCGACCGCCAACAGGACGAAATCGCCCGTCTGCGCGCCAGCGAAGACACGAAATTGCCTGTGGATATCGATTACACCAACATCTCGGGTCTGTCCAAGGAGATCCAGAGCAAGCTCGGCGCCACACGTCCCGAGACTCTGGGCCAGGCTTCGCGGATCCCGGGCGTGACCCCGGCAGCGATTTCGCTGTTGATGATTCATTTGAAAAAACGCGGCGCGGGCCGTCAGTTGGAGCAAAGCGCTTGAGTGCCAAGGTCACTTCGCAACATGCCGAAGAGTTATCCACAGGAGCCCGCGAGCTCGGTGTCAATCTCACAGAAACCCAGCACGCATTGCTGCTGGGTTATCTGGCCCTGTTGATCAAATGGAACCAGGCCTACAACCTGACCGCCGTGCGCGATCCAGACGAAATGGTTTCGCGGCACTTGCTCGACAGTCTCAGCGTGATGTCGTTCATCGAAAACGGTCGCTGGCTCGATGTCGGCAGTGGCGGTGGCATGCCTGGTATTCCGCTGGCAATCCTTTATCCGGACTCGCAAGTGACCTGTCTGGACAGCAACGGCAAGAAAACCCGCTTCCTGACTCAGGTCAAACTGGAGCTGAAGCTGGATAACCTGCAAGTTATCCACAGTCGCGTAGAAGCCTTCCAGCCTGCGCAGCCATTCAACGGGATCATTTCCCGGGCATTCAGCAGCATGGAAAACTTCACCAACTGGACTCGCCACTTGGGCGATGCCGATACACGCTGGCTGGCAATGAAGGGCGTTCATCCGGCCGATGAGCTGGTAGCATTGCCGGCAGATTTCAAACTCGATAGCGAACACGCCCTGGCCGTCCCCGGTTGCCAAGGCCAACGCCATCTGCTGATACTGCGCCGCACGGCATGATTGGGAACACAAGCAAGAATGGCTAAGGTATTCGCGATAGCGAACCAGAAGGGTGGTGTGGGCAAGACCACCACCTGCATCAACCTCGCAGCATCCCTGGTCGCGACCAAGCGCCGGGTGCTGTTGATCGATCTCGATCCACAGGGCAACGCCACCATGGGTAGCGGTGTGGATAAACATGGTCTGGAAAACTCGGTCTACGATCTGCTGATCGGTGAATGCGACCTCGGCCAGGCGATGCACTTCTCCGAGCACGGCGGTTATCAACTGCTGCCGGCCAACCGCGATCTGACCGCGGCCGAAGTGGTGCTGCTGGAAATGCAGATGAAGGAAAGCCGTCTGCGCAGTGCGCTGGCGCCGATCCGTGACAACTACGACTACATTCTGATCGACTGCCCACCGTCGCTGTCGATGCTCACGCTCAACGCACTGGTCGCCGCTGACGGGGTGATTATCCCCATGCAGTGCGAATACTTTGCGCTGGAAGGTTTGAGCGACCTTGTGGATAACATCAAGCGCATCGCTGAACTGCTCAATCCGAACCTGAAAGTCGAAGGCCTGCTGCGGACCATGTACGACCCGCGCCTGAGCCTGATGAACGATGTTTCGGCGCAGCTCAAGGAACACTTCGGCGATCAGCTGTACGACACGGTGATCCCGCGCAACATTCGCTTGGCCGAAGCACCGAGCTACGGCATGCCGGCGCTGGCTTACGACAAGCAATCGCGTGGCGCTCTGGCCTATCTGGCTCTGGCGGGCGAGATGGTTCGTCGTCAGCGCAAAAATTCACGCATTGCTGCTGCTCAGCCAACTTAAGGAATCCCCATGGCCGTCAAGAAACGAGGTCTCGGACGTGGACTGGATGCACTGCTGAGTGGTCCGACGGTCAGCGCGCTGGAAGAACAAGCCGCGCAGGCCGACACCCGCGAACTGCAACACCTGCCGCTGGACCTGCTGCAGCGCGGCAAATATCAGCCGCGCCGTGACATGGACCCGCAGGCCCTGGAAGAGCTGGCGCAGTCGATCAAGGCTCAGGGCGTGATGCAGCCGATCGTGGTACGCCCGATTGGCGGCGGTCGGTTTGAGATCATTGCCGGTGAACGCCGCTGGCGCGCCAGTCAGCAGGCCGGGCAGGAAACCATCCCGGCGATGGTTCGCGATGTGCCAGATGAAACCGCCATTGCGATTGCGCTGATCGAGAACATCCAGCGTGAAGACCTCAATCCGATCGAAGAAGCCGTCGCCTTGCAGCGCTTGCAGCAGGAATTCCAGCTGACTCAGCAGCAGGTCGCCGAGGCTGTGGGTAAGTCGCGGGTGACTGTGGCTAACCTGTTGCGACTTATTGCACTGCCTGAAGTGATCAAGACGATGCTGTCGCACGGTGACCTGGAAATGGGTCACGCGCGTGCCTTGCTCGGTCTGCCGGACAATCAGCAGGTCGAAGGGGCGCGACATGTTGTCGCACGAGGGCTGACTGTGCGCCAAACCGAGGCACTGGTTCGCCAGTGGTTGAGTGGCAAACCGGAGCCTGTGGAAGCTGCCAAACCCGACCCGGACATCGCTCGCCTCGAGCAGCGTTTGGCCGAGCGCCTAGGCTCTGCGGTGCAGATTCGCCATGGCAAGAAGGGCAAAGGCCAATTGGTGATTGGTTATAACTCGCTCGACGAGCTTCAAGGTGTGCTCGCACACATCCGCTGAAACATTTCCTCATGTAGCGCGCAGTCGGAAATCACTACCTGACAGTTGAATAGGGGCAGAACCGCCCCTATACTCTGCGCGCATTTTGTCGGCACAAATTATGCCAAGTTATTGAATTTCGGCAGCCGACCATTGGAGAGCAACTGTGATGGAAACCCGCACGCCAAACCGCTTGCCTTTCCATCGCCTGGCGGTTTTTCCGGTGTTGATGGCTCAATTTGTCATTCTGCTCATTGCCGCTTTGGCGCTCTGGCAATGGCATGGAGTCGTTGCCGGATACTCGGGACTTTGCGGAGGCCTGATAGCCTTGCTGCCCAATGTTTATTTCGCTCACAGGGCATTTCGGTTTTCCGGCGCCCGAGCAGCCCAGTCCATCGTCCGGTCTTTTTATGCCGGCGAGGCAGGCAAACTTATTTTGACGGCAGTGCTGTTTGCACTGGTGTTCGCAGGTGTGAAGCCACTGGCGCCGATCGCAGTATTCGGCGTGTTCGTGCTGACGCAGTCGGTCAGCTGGTTCGCTCCCCTGCTGATGAGAACAAGACTTTCGAGACCTTAGGGCGTTTGAGGCAACCATGGCAGAGACAACCGCTTCGGGCTATATCCAGCACCACTTGCAGAACCTGACTTTCGGTCAGCTACCCAACGGCGGCTGGGGCTTTGCCCACACCGCAGCAGAGGCCAAGGAAATGGGCTTCTGGGCTTTCCACGTCGATACCCTCGGCTGGTCGGTCGCGCTGGGTCTGATCTTCGTTCTTCTTTTCCGCATGGCGGCGAAGAAAGCGACGTCGGGTCAGCCGGGTGCCTTGCAGAACTTCGTTGAAGTATTGGTCGAATTCGTCGATGGCAGCGTGAAAGACAGCTTCCATGGCCGTAGCCCGGTGATTGCACCGCTGGCGCTGACCATCTTCGTCTGGGTGTTCCTGATGAACGCCGTCGACCTGGTACCGGTCGACTGGATTCCTCAGCTGGCCATCCTGATCTCCGGCGATGCCCACATCCCGTTCCGCGCCGTGTCGACTACCGACCCGAACGCGACTCTGGGCATGGCGTTCTCGGTGTTCGCACTGATCATTTTCTACAGCATCAAGGTCAAGGGCATCGGCGGCTTCATCGGCGAACTGACCCTGCACCCGTTCGGCAGCAAGAACATCTTCGTTCAGGCCCTGCTGATCCCGGTGAACTTCCTGCTGGAATTCGTCACCCTGATCGCCAAGCCGATCTCTCTGGCTCTGCGTCTGTTCGGCAACATGTATGCCGGCGAGCTGGTGTTCATTCTGATCGCTGTGATGTTCGGCAGCGGCCTGCTCTGGCTCAGCGGCCTGGGCGTTGTTCTGCAGTGGGCGTGGGCTGTATTCCACATCCTGATCATCACCCTGCAGGCGTTCATCTTCATGATGCTGACCATCGTCTACCTGTCGATGGCGCACGAAGAAAACCATTAAGACCAGTCTCGACTAGTCTGATGTTCCTCCCGGTCAAACGGGAGGGAGCTCCTTGCGGGGCAGCTGAAACGATTTGTTTTACCGCTTTAATCTAAAAAACCTAAACCATACGACGTAAAAGTCGGGAGGAAAGATGGAAACTGTAGTTGGTCTAACCGCTATCGCTGTTGCACTGTTGATCGGCCTGGGCGCACTGGGTACCGCAATTGGTTTCGGCCTGCTGGGCGGCAAGTTCCTGGAAGGCGCAGCGCGTCAGCCAGAAATGGTTCCAATGCTGCAAGTGAAAATGTTCATCGTTGCCGGTCTGCTCGACGCCGTAACCATGATCGGTGTTGGTATCGCTCTGTTCTTCACCTTTGCGAACCCGTTCGTTGGTCAGATCGCTGGCTGATTACTCGGATCTTCCGGGTAATTTGGTGTGATGGACAACGTAACTGCGAGGTGTTGGCGTGAACATTAATGCGACCCTGATTGGCCAGTCCGTTGCGTTCCTGATTTTTGTACTGTTCTGCATGAAGTATGTATGGCCTCCGGTCATCGCTGCTCTGCACGAACGTCAAAAGAAGATCGCTGATGGTCTGGACGCTGCCAGCCGTGCAGCTCGCGACCTGGAGTTGGCCCAAGAGAAAGCGGGTCAGCAACTGCGCGAAGCGAAAGCTCAGGCAGCTGAAATCATCGAGCAAGCCAAGAAACGCGGTAACCAGATCGTCGAAGAGGCTGTTGAAAAAGCCCGTATCGACGCTGACCGTGTGAAGGTTCAGGCTCAAGCCGAGATCGAACAGGAACTGAACAGCGTCAAAGACAAGCTGCGTGCCCAAGTGGGCTTGCTGGCTGTCGGCGGCGCCGAGAAGATCCTGGGTGCCACAATCGATCAAAACGCGCACGCAGAGCTGGTTAACCAACTGGCTGCTGAAATCTAAGCGAGGGCGATCATGGCAGAACTGACCACGTTGGCCCGACCTTACGCTAAGGCGGCCTTCGAGCACGCTCAGGCCCACCAGCAACTGGCCAATTGGTCAGCCATGCTCGGCCTGGCAGCAGCGGTGTCGCAAGACGACACCCTGCAGCGCGTGCTCAAGGCCCCGCGACTGACGAGCGCAGAAAAGGCCGCCACGTTCATTGACGTGTGCGGCGACAAGTTTGATGAAAAGGCACGCAATTTCATCAACGTCGTTGCCGAAAACGACCGTCTCCTGCTTCTGCCGGAGATCGCCGCTCTGTTCGACCTGTACAAGGCCGAACAAGAGAAATCGGTAGACGTTGAAGTAACCAGTGCATTTGCATTGAACCAAGAACAGCAAGACAAACTCGCCAAGGTTCTCAGTGCACGACTCAACCGGGAAGTGCGCCTGCAAGTTGCGGAGGACGCTGCCTTGATTGGTGGTGTCGTGATCCGCGCCGGCGACCTGGTTATCGATGGCTCGATTCGCGGCAAAATCGCGAAACTTGCCGAAGCATTGAAATCTTGAGTTTGAAGGGGCAGCAGAGCAATGCAGCAACTCAATCCTTCCGAAATAAGTGAAATTATCAAGGGCCGCATCGACAAGCTCGATGTGACCTCCCAAGCCCGTAACGAAGGCACTGTCGTCAGCGTATCTGACGGCATCGTGCGGATTCACGGTCTGGCCGACGTCATGTACGGCGAGATGATCGAGTTTCCGGGCGGCGTCTACGGTATGGCCCTCAACCTGGAGCAGGACTCCGTAGGTGCCGTGGTATTGGGCTCCTACCAGTCGCTGGCTGAAGGCATGAGCGCCAAGTGCACCGGCCGCATCCTCGAAGTTCCTGTTGGTAAGGAATTGCTGGGCCGCGTAGTCGATGCTCTGGGTAACCCTGTTGACGGCAAAGGTCCACTGGGCAACACCGAGACCGACGCGGTCGAGAAAGTTGCTCCAGGCGTGATCTGGCGTAAGTCGGTAGACCAGCCTGTACAGACTGGCTACAAGGCTGTCGATGCCATGATCCCTGTCGGCCGTGGCCAGCGTGAGCTGATCATCGGTGACCGTCAGATCGGTAAAACCGCTCTGGCGATCGACGCGATCATCAACCAGAAAGACAGCGGCATTTTCTGCGTCTACGTAGCCATCGGTCAGAAGCAATCGACCATCGCCAACGTGGTTCGCAAGCTGGAAGAAAACGGCGCCCTGGCCAACACGATCATCGTGGCTGCCAGTGCTTCGGAATCTCCTGCGCTGCAATTCCTGGCACCGTACTCCGGTTGCACCATGGGTGAATTCTTCCGCGACCGCGGTGAAGACGCGCTGATCGTTTATGACGATCTGTCCAAGCAGGCAGTGGCTTACCGCCAGATCTCCCTGCTGCTGCGCCGTCCACCAGGCCGTGAAGCTTACCCAGGCGACGTGTTCTATCTCCACTCCCGTCTGCTGGAGCGCGCATCCCGCGTTTCGGAAGAATACGTAGAGAAGTTCACCAACGGCGCAGTGACCGGCAAAACCGGTTCCCTGACCGCACTGCCGATCATCGAAACCCAGGCTGGCGACGTTTCCGCGTTCGTTCCGACCAACGTGATTTCCATCACCGACGGTCAGATCTTCCTGGAATCGGCCATGTTCAACTCGGGCATCCGCCCTGCAGTGAACGCCGGTGTTTCGGTATCCCGTGTGGGTGGTGCCGCTCAGACCAAGATCATCAAGAAGCTCTCCGGTGGTATCCGTACCGCTCTGGCTCAGTACCGTGAACTGGCGGCATTCGCCCAGTTCGCTTCTGACCTGGACGAAGCGACCCGCAAGCAACTTGAGCATGGTCAGCGCGTTACCGAGCTGATGAAGCAGAAGCAATACGCACCAATGTCGATCGCTGACATGGCGCTGTCGCTGTATGCCGCTGAGCGTGGGTTCCTGACTGACATTGAAATCGCCAAGGTCGGCAGCTTCGAACAAGCGCTGATCGCTTTCTTCAACCGCGATCACGCCGATTTGATGGCCAAGATCAACGTTAAAGGTGACTTCAATGACGAAATCGACGCTGGCATGAAAGCCGGTATCGAGAAGTTCAAGGCCACCCAAACCTGGTAAGCCGCAGCGGGAGCCGCGAGGCTCCCGCTTGCTAACCTGATAGGTGTTACATGGCAGGCGCAAAAGAGATTCGCAGTAAAATTGCGAGCATCAAAAGCACGCAAAAGATTACCAGCGCCATGGAAAAAGTGGCGGTCAGCAAAATGCGCAAGGCACAAATGCGCATGGCTGCTAGCCGTCCTTATGCGGAGCGTATCCGCCAGGTAATTGGGCATCTGGCCAACGCCAACCCGGAATACCGCCACCCGTTCATGATCGACCGCGAAATCAAGCGCGTCGGTTATGTCGTCGTGAGCAGTGACCGTGGTCTGTGCGGCGGCTTGAACACCAACCTGTTCAAGGCCCTGGTCAAGGACATGGCGGTAAACCGCGAAAACGGCGTCGAGATTGATCTGTGTGTAGTCGGTAGCAAGGGTGCGGCCTTTTTCCGCAACTTCGGCGGTAACGTCGTTGCAGCTATCAGCCACCTGGGTGAAGAGCCGTCGATCAATGATCTGATCGGCAGCGTCAAGGTGATGCTGGATGCCTACCTGGACGGCCGTATCGACCGCCTGTCCGTGGTGTCCAACAAGTTCATCAACACCATGACGCAACAGCCTACCGTGGAGCAGTTGATTCCACTGGTGGCAACCCCGGATCAGGATCTCAAGCACCACTGGGACTATCTCTACGAACCGGACGCCAAAGAGCTGCTTGACGGCTTGATGGTCCGTTACGTCGAGTCGCAGGTCTACCAGGCGGTGGTCGAGAACAACGCGGCTGAACAGGCTGCGCGGATGATCGCGATGAAGAACGCTACCGACAACGCCGGTGATTTGATCAGCGATTTGCAGCTGATCTACAACAAGGCGCGTCAGGCTGCGATCACCCAAGAGATCTCGGAAATCGTCGGCGGCGCTGCCGCGGTTTAACGGTTCAAATATTCAGAGGATCCAGCTATGAGTAGCGGACGTATCGTTCAAATCATCGGCGCCGTTATCGACGTGGAATTTCCACGCGACAGCGTACCGAGCATCTACAACGCGCTGACTGTACAAAGCGCGGCCGCAACCACCCTGGAAGTTCAGCAGCAGCTGGGCGACGGCGTGGTGCGTACCATTGCGATGGGTTCCACCGAGGGCTTGAAGCGCGGTCTGGAAGTCACCGACTCTGGCGCAGCCATCTCCGTACCGGTCGGTAAAGCGACCCTGGGCCGGATCATGGACGTCCTCGGTAACCCGATCGACGAAGCTGGCCCGATCGACACCGAAGAGCGCTGGGGCATTCACCGCGCAGCACCTTCGTTCGCCGAGCAAGCAGGCGGCAACGACCTGCTGGAAACCGGCATCAAGGTTATCGACCTGGTCTGCCCGTTCGCCAAGGGCGGTAAAGTCGGTCTATTCGGTGGTGCCGGTGTAGGCAAAACCGTAAACATGATGGAACTGATCCGTAACATCGCCATCGAGCACAGCGGTTATTCCGTGTTCGCCGGTGTGGGTGAGCGTACTCGTGAGGGTAACGACTTCTACCACGAGATGAAGGACTCCAACGTTCTGGACAAAGTGGCGCTGGTTTACGGTCAGATGAACGAGCCGCCGGGAAACCGTCTGCGCGTAGCACTGACCGGCCTGACCATGGCCGAGAAGTTCCGTGACGAAGGTAACGACGTTCTGCTGTTCGTCGACAACATCTATCGTTACACCCTGGCCGGTACTGAAGTATCCGCACTGCTGGGCCGTATGCCTTCGGCAGTAGGTTACCAGCCGACCCTGGCTGAAGAGATGGGCGTTCTGCAGGAACGTATCACTTCGACCAAGGAAGGTTCGATCACCTCGATCCAAGCGGTATACGTACCTGCGGACGACTTGACCGACCCGTCGCCAGCGACCACCTTCGCCCACTTGGACGCCACCGTCGTTCTGTCCCGTGACATCGCTTCCCTGGGTATCTACCCAGCGGTAGATCCACTGGATTCGACTTCGCGTCAGCTGGACCCGAACGTGATCGGTCAGGACCACTACGACACCGCTCGCGGCGTTCAGTACGTTCTGCAGCGTTACAAAGAGCTGAAAGACATCATCGCGATCCTGGGTATGGACGAGCTGTCGGAAGCCGACAAACAGTTGGTTAACCGTGCTCGTAAGATCCAGCGCTTCTTGTCGCAGCCGTTCTTCGTGGCTGAAGTCTTCACCGGTGCTTCGGGTAAATACGTTTCCCTGAAAGACACCATTGCTGGCTTCAAAGGCATCCTCAACGGTGACTACGACCACCTGCCAGAACAAGCGTTCTACATGGTTGGCGGCATCGAAGAAGCGATCGAGAAAGCCAAGAAACTGTAATCCCGGCGCCCGGCAACGGGCGCTAATTTAGGTTGAGGCAATCAGATGGCTATGACAGTCCATTGCGATATCGTCAGCGCGGAAGGGGAAATCTTTTCCGGCCTGGTCGAGATGGTGATTGCGCACGGTGCACTGGGTGATCTTGGTATCGCTCTGGGTCACGCGCCGCTGATCACTAATCTCAAGCCGGGTCCGATCCGCCTGATCAAGCAAGGCGGGGAAGCCGAGGTGTTCTACATCTCCGGTGGTTTCCTCGAGGTTCAGCCGAACATGGTCAAGGTACTTGCCGATACCGTGCAACGTGCCGCCGACCTGGATGAAGCTCAGGCTCAGGCAGCTCTCAAGGCTGCCGAGAATGCCCTGAACGAAAAAGGCGCGGACTTCGATTACGGCGCCGCTGCCACACGTCTGGCCGAGGCTGCAGCCCAGCTGCGCACCGTCCAGCAGATCCGCAAGAAGTTTGGCGGTTAATCCGTCAGCCGCTTATTGTGCGATTGATAAAAAAGGGTAGCCTCGGCTACCCTTTTTTCTTTTCCGAATTCCCACAAACCGGTCGCAGTTGCTGACCACCCAGGATTGGTAGCCAGTCATGTCTCTCGAAATCGTTATCCTCGCGGCCGGTCAAGGCACTCGCATGCGCTCGGCGCTGCCCAAAGTGCTGCACCCGATTGCCGGCAACTCCATGCTCGGCCATGTTATCCACAGCGCTCGGCAACTTGATCCACAGCGCATTCACGTGGTGATCGGTCACGGTGCCGATGTGGTGCGTGAGCGTCTGGCAGCTGATGACCTGAATTTCGTGTTGCAGGACAAGCAGCTGGGCACTGGCCATGCCACCGCCCAGGCGGTGCCGTTCATTGATGCCGACACTGTGCTGATTCTTTACGGCGATGTGCCGCTGATTGAAGTGGAAACCCTGCAACGTCTGCTCAAGCATGTCGTGCCGGGCCAGATGGGTTTGCTCACTGTCGAGCTGGATGACCCGACCGGTTACGGCCGCATCGTGCGTGATGCTGACGGCAAGGTCGCGGCAATCGTCGAGCACAAAGACGCCAGCGAAGCGCAACGTGCGATCACCGAAGGCAACACCGGCATCCTCGCTGTGCCGGCCGATCGTCTGGCGGACTGGATGAGCCGCCTGTCGAACAACAATGCGCAGGGCGAGTACTACCTCACCGACGTGATCGAAATGGCGGTCAGCGATGGTCTGGTGGTTGCCACCGAACAGCCGCACGACCCGATGGAAGTGCAGGGCGCCAATGATCGCAAGCAGCTCTCTGAACTGGAGCGTCATTACCAGTTGCGCGCCGGCCGTCGCCTGATGGCTCAGGGCGTGACCCTGCGTGACCCGGCGCGTTTCGATGTGCGTGGCGAAGTCAGCGTAGGCCGCGATGTGCTGATCGACATCAACGTGATCCTGGAAGGCAAGGTGATCATTGAAGACGACGTACAGATCGGCCCGAACTGCGTGATCAAGGACAGTACCCTGCGCAAAGGCGTGGTAATCAAGGCCAACAGTCATATCGAAGGTGCCATTCTCGGTGAAGGCAGCGACGCCGGTCCCTTCGCGCGTTTGCGCCCGGGCACTGTGCTCGAAGCGCGCGCCCATGTCGGTAACTTCGTTGAGCTGAAAAACGCCCACATGGGCGAGGGTGCCAAGGCTGGCCATCTGACCTATCTGGGCGATGCCGAAATCGGCGCACGCACCAACATCGGCGCCGGCACCATCACCTGCAACTACGATGGCGCGAACAAGTGGAAAACCGTGTTGGGCGCTGACGTTTTCATCGGCTCCAACAACTCGCTGGTCGCGCCTGTGGATATTTCCAATGGTGCAACTACTGCTGCCGGCTCGACCATCACGCAAAATGTGGATAACGCTCAGTTGGCGGTTGGCCGAGCCCGTCAGAAGAACATCGACGGCTGGAAGCGGCCGGAAAAAATCAAAAAATCCTGATTTATCCACAACCTCCTGTGGGAGCGAGCCTGTTCGCGAATGCGGTTTGTCAGTCACGTCTTCAGTGGCCGAGACTCCCTTTCGCGAGCGGGCTCGCTCCCACAGTCGTTTCAATCTTTCTGAATTTTTCTCCCCGCGTCTTGACGGCAACCTTTCGATAGAGTTTCATTGCTTGCGTTATCTTTCGAATCGAAACTTAAGCTGCCATGTCCAAGCGCAATACTCCTCAACGTCGCCATAACATTCTCGCCTTGCTCAATGAGCAGGGCGAAGTCAGTGTCGACGAGCTGGCCAAGCGTTTCGAAACTTCCGAAGTTACGATTCGCAAGGATCTCGCGGCGCTGGAAACCCATGGTCTGTTGCTGCGTCGTTACGGCGGGGCGATCACCATGCCGCAAGAGCTGTTCGCAGAAACGGCGCAGAGTATTTCCAAGTACAAGCAGGCGATCGCCCGCGCGGCGGTCAAACGCATCCGCGAGCACGCGCGCATCATCATCGACAGTGGCAGCACCACCGCCGCGATGATTCCCGAACTGGGCCAGCAACCGGGTCTGGTGGTGATGACCAACTCGCTGCATGTCGCCAATGCCTTGAGCGAACTGGAACACGAGCCAGTGCTGCTGATGACCGGCGGCACTTGGGATCCGCACTCGGAATCCTTTCAGGGCCAGGTCGCCGAGCAGGTACTACGCTCTTACGACTTCGATCAACTGTTCATCGGCGCTGACGGTATCGATCTGGTGCGCGGCACCACCACCTTCAATGAACTGCTCGGCCTCAGCCGGGTGATGGCCGACGTTGCGCGAGAAGTGATCGTCATGGTCGAGGCCGACAAGATCGGTCGCAAGATTCCCAACCTGGAGCTGCCCTGGAGCAGCATCCATACCCTCATTACCGATGATCGCCTGCCCGTCGAGGCACGCGATCAGCTTCAGGCCCGTGGGATCACTTTGATCTGTGCGGCTGTCAGTCAGGAGAAATAACCATGTGTGGCATTGTCGGCGCAGTAGCTGAACGTAATATCACCGCCATCCTTCTCGAAGGCCTGAAGCGCCTCGAATACCGCGGCTATGACAGCGCCGGTGTGGCGGTTTATACCAACGACCAGACCCTGGAACGCATGCGCCGTCCGGGCAAGGTCAGCGAACTGGAAACCGCGCTGGCCGAACACCCGCTGGCCGGCCGTCTCGGTATCGCCCACACCCGTTGGGCTACCCATGGCGCGCCGTGCGAGCGCAATGCCCACCCGCATTTTTCCGGTGACATTGCGGTGGTGCACAACGGCATCATCGAGAACCACGAAGCCCTGCGCGAACAGCTGAAAGCGCTGGGCTATGCGTTCAGCTCGGACACCGACACCGAAGTCATCGCCCACCTGCTGACCCACAATCTCAAGGAACAACTGGACCTGACTGCCGCGCTCAAAGCGACCGTCAAGGAGCTGCACGGTGCCTACGGTCTGGCAGTGATCAACGCACAGCAACCGGATCGTCTGGTCGCCGCGCGCAGTGGCAGTCCATTGGTGATCGGCCTGGGCCTGGGCGAGAACTTCCTCGCTTCCGACCAACTCGCTCTGCGTCAGGTCACTGATCGCTTCATGTACTTGGAAGAAGGCGATATCGCTGAAATCCGTCGCGACAGCGTGCAGATCTGGGACGTGAACGGCAACGCTGTCGAGCGCCAGACCGTGCAGTACACCGACGGTGCCGAAGCCGCCGACAAGGGCGAATTCCGCCATTACATGCTCAAGGAAATCCACGAGCAGCCGGCCGTGGTCCAGCGCACCCTCGAAGGTCGGCTAGGCAACAATCAAGTGCTGGTTGAGGCCTTCGGTCCACAAGCTGCCGAGCTGTTCGCCAAAGTGCGCAATGTGCAGATCGTCGCCTGCGGCACCAGTTATCACGCCGGCATGGTCGCGCGTTACTGGCTCGAAGAGCTGGCCGGTATTCCGTGCCAGGTCGAAGTCGCCAGCGAATTCCGTTATCGCAAAGTGGTAGTGCAGCCAGACACGCTGTTCGTGACCATCTCGCAGTCCGGTGAAACCGCTGACACCCTTGCGGCGCTGCGCAATGCCAAGGAGCTGGGCTTCCTCGCCAGCCTGGCGATCTGCAACGTCGGTATCAGCTCGCTGGTGCGTGAATCCGACCTGACCCTGTTAACCCAGGCCGGCCGCGAAATCGGCGTGGCCTCGACCAAAGCCTTCACCACGCAACTGGTCGGTCTGTTGCTGCTGACCCTGTCGCTGGGTCAGGTGCGCGGCACTCTGGCTAATGGCGTCGAAGCCACACTCGTCGAAGAACTGCGTCGCCTGCCGACCCGTCTCGGCGAAGCGCTGGCGATGGACAGCACCGTGGAAAAAATCGCCGAGCTGTTCGCCGAGAAAAACCACACCCTGTTCCTCGGCCGTGGCGCGCAATTCCCGGTCGCGATGGAAGGTGCCTTGAAACTCAAGGAAATCTCCTACATCCATGCCGAAGCCTACCCGGCCGGCGAGCTCAAACACGGGCCGCTGGCACTTGTGGATAACGACATGCCGGTGGTGACCGTCGCGCCGAACAACGAGTTGCTGGAGAAGCTCAAATCCAACCTGCAGGAAGTTCGCGCTCGCGGCGGCGAGTTGATCGTGTTCGCGGATGAGAAGGCTGCGATGACCAACGGCGAAGGTACCCACGTGGTGCAAATGCCGCACATCCACGACATTCTCTCGCCGATCCTTTATACGATCCCGTTGCAACTGTTGTCGTACTACGTCGCCGTGCTCAAGGGCACCGACGTTGATCAACCGCGCAACTTGGCGAAATCGGTGACCGTGGAATAAGTTATCCACAGATGATCTACGCTTCCCCAATCGCAGCCTCGGCTGCGATTGTCGTATCCGCCGCCGAGGAATCCCATGGACCGCTTTCAGGAAATGCAGATCTTCGTTGTCGTCGCCCAAGAGCAAGGCTTTTCGGCGGCGTCGCGGCGTCTGGGTCTGTCGGCGGCGAGCGTCACCCGGGCGGTGGCGGCGCTGGAGCAGCATATCGGTACGCAGTTGCTGGTGCGTACCACGCGCACCGTGCATCTCACCGAAGCCGGGCAACGTTACTGCGATGACTGCCGGCGGATTCTTGCCGAGGTGCAGGAGGCCGAGGATTCGGCGGCAGGCAGCCATGCCTTGCCGCGCGGGCAGTTGACGATTACTGCGCCGGTGCTGTTCGGCGATCTGTTCGTCACGCCGGTGATGGCCGATTACCTCTGTCGTTACCCGGATGTGTCGATCAACGCGCTGTTGCTGGACCGGGTCGTCAACATGGTCGAGGAGGGCATTGATGTCGCGGTGCGCATCGGTGACCTGCCGGACAGCAATCAGCATGCGATTCGCGTCGGGGAAGTGCGGCGGGTAATCTGCGCTTCGCCGGGGTTTCTGGCTAAACATGGCCGCCCGGAGCATCCGCAGGCCTTGGCCGGGTTGCCGGTGGTGGCGACATCGGCGATCGGTCAGCAACGCAACTGGCCGTTTCTCGACGGCGGTGAAGCACTCAGTGTGCGCACCGAACCGCGCCTGACCGTCACGGCCAATCAGTCGGCGATCACCGCCGCGCGAAAAGGCCTGGGCCTGACGCGAGTACTGTCCTATCAAGTAGCGGACAAGGTCGCAGCGGGCGAGCTGGAAATCGTCCTCGCCGAGTTTGAATTGCCGCCGTTGCCGATTCATGTGGTGTATCAGGGCGGGCGCAAGGCACCGGCGCGGATCCGCAGTTTTGTCGACTTCGCCGTGAAGGCGCTGCGCGAGCATCCGGCCTTGAGCGCTGCGGCGTTATTGCACGAGATGAAATAATCGATTGCAGCGGCTGGTTATTCTGTTGTTCCGGCAACCCATAGATGATGACTCCATCGGCGCGCTCATCCCCGTAGCGACGTCACTTTCCAGCGGAGTCGACCATGCAAGCGATCAAACTCTACAACTTCCCCCGTTCCGGCCACGCCCACCGTGTCGAGTTGATGCTGTCGCTGCTGCAACTGCCGACCGAGCTGATCTTCGTCGATCTGGCCAAGGGTGAGCACAAGCAGCCGCAGTACCTGGCGATCAACAGCTTCGGCCAAGTGCCGGCGATTGATGACAATGGCGTGGTGTTAGCCGATTCCAATGCGATTCTGGTTTATCTGGCGCAGAAATATGGCAACGGACGCTGGCTACCGACCGATCCGGTGGGCGCAGCGCATGTGCAGCGCTGGTTGTCGGCAGCGGCGGGACCGATTGCCTTTGGCCCGGCGGCGGCACGCCTGATCACGGTGTTTGGTGCGCAACTGAATGCCGAGGAAGTCATTGGCCGTGCGCACAACCTGCTCAAGGTCATGGAACTGGAGTTGGGCAAAACGGCGTATCTGGCGGGCGAAGAGCCGACCATCGCTGACGTGTCTGCCTACAGCTACATCGCCCATGCGCCGGAGGGCAATGTCTCGCTGGACGACTACACCAACGTTCGCGCCTGGCTGGCACGGATCGAAGCGTTGCCGGGTTTTGTCGCGATGCCGCGTACGGTGGCCGGGTTGCAAACCGCAGTCTGATTTGCGCAGCCGCACTCTGGAGGCCGCGCCAGACAGGTTGTTCAGCAATGCTGAGCGGGCAAGCAAAATCTGCAGGAATGGGGTGAATGGCGCATCCCGGTGCGCAGTCGCTGTTGAACCGTTGCGTCAAGGGCAAGATGCGTACTGCATGGGAAGCGCCTCAGGCACTTCCAACAAATGGTGTACGCTGCGTTCGACTAGTTGCAGGCTGGCTTCACGCCAGCTAATCCATTGCCAATCGACAACGTCGCGGACAGCTGGAAATTGCCCGCTGCGCTGGAAGCAGCAAATCAGATTGGCGAGACTTTGCGGGTCCTGCAAGTCAAAGTACGCCATAAAATCTCCGCCGATTTCACGAAACACTGCTATATCGCTCCCCATAGCCGGCAAGCCTCGCTGCATGGCTTCCACCAATGGTAAACCGAAGCCTTCGACGAACGATGGAAACACCAGTGCACTGGCATGAGCGTATGCATATTCAAGGCTAGTGTCGCTGAGGTCGTTGAACATGAACAGTCGCGACCTTGCCGGTCTTTGCCTGGGAGTTCAGCACGATCGACTCGCTCACGCCATGTTTTGTGTAACCTTGCAGCCCTGTGGTTTCAGGGATTTTTCAAGGTATGCGGTTTATTGCGGGTCTGATCCTTAGCGTCTTGCTGGCAGGTTGCGAGCAACACGCCGCACCGGCCCTCGACCAGCAGCTCTACGTCTGGCAACGCCAATGGACACCTGCGCATGAGCCGGCATTGCGCGACAGTCGCCATGATTTCTCCACCCTGCGCGTGCTGGCGTTGCAGGCCTTTCCCGGCGAGCGGTGGAGCAGGGCGCGGGTTGATCCGGCGTTGTTGAAAGCTGATGGTCGCGCTCTGATCGCAGTGATTCGCCTCGATGGCCAGTTGCAGTCGCTGGACCAGCAGCAGGTCACCGAGCAGATTCTGCAGGTCATTGCCGATTGGCAAGCGCAAGGCCTCACGCTGAACGGTATCGAAATCGACCACGATGCCGGCAATGCACGGCTGCCCGTGTACGCTGAATTCCTCAAACACTTGCGTGCGGTCTTGCCGCCATCGTTGCCTTTGAGCATCACCGCGCTACCGGCCTGGCTCGATAGCGCGCAGTTGCCGGCGCTGTTGCGAAGCGTCGACAGCAGCGTGCTGCAAGTCCACGCCGTGAGCGATCCGCGACTGGGTCTTTTCGACGCCAGGCAGGCGTTGAAGTGGGCCAAGGCCTGGGCACATGTCAGCGACAAACCGTTCTATCTGGCGCTGCCGGCCTACGGCGTTGCGCTGTTGAGCGATGACGGTGGCGCGCCGGTAGTGGAAAGCGAAGTGCAACTGGAGCGCGGCGGGCAGCGCCGGGAGTTGCTCGCCGATCCGCAGCAACTCAGCCAATTGGCCAAGACTTTGCGCGAGGATCCGCCTGAGCATCTGACCGGTTTGATCTGGTTTCGCCTGCCGCTGGCCAACGATCGTCGCGCCTGGAGCCTGACTACTTTGCGCGCCGTGGCTCGCGGCGATGTGTTGAACGGTCAGTTGCGCCTGTCATTCAAAGAGCAGGGCGGACTCTATGACATCCAGCTCGATAACCGCGGCAATCTCGACAGCCCGTGGCCCGCGCAAATCACCCTAAAGGCGCGGGATTGTGCAGGCGCCGATGCGCTCATCGGTTACTCGTTGCAACAAAGTGCCAATCTGCTTACCTTCACCCGCCTGCGTGACGGCCGCTTGCCGGCGGGCGGACAGCGCGCTGTCGGTTGGGCGCGTTGTGCACATATTGATCAAGGAGGTTCGCATGTTGACCCGTAACTGGCCCCGCCATCTGCTTTGCCTGAGCCTCAGCCTGCCGCTGGGTTCGGCGCTGGCCTGCGGCCCGGACTTCCCGATGCGCCTGCTCGACAACCGCGCGCAGACCCTCGCCGATCTGCCCGAAGGCAGTTTCAGCTTCGAAGTCAGTCGCCTCGGTAAAACCATTGCCGGGCTGAAAAATGTCACAGCGGCGACCCACAACCCCAACGATTATGCCGAAGACAACGCGTCAGAACTGGCGCGCGAACAGGCTGAGCAGGTGGGCCTGAGCGTCGAGCAATACGCTGTGGTCAAGCGCCTTCGCGGGCTCAGCGATGCACGTCAGGCCGAGGAACAGGGCGCCAGTCTGCCGGTGGAAATCCGCTTGTACGTCGCCGGCGCGGTGGCCTTTGCCACCGGCGACCATCAATTGGCCACGGAGTATTTCAACAAGGTGCTGGCGCTGCCGGCGGACCAGCGTCCTTTGCGCAGCACGTGGGCGGCGTATTCCCTCGGGCGCATCGCCTTCGCCATGAGCAACGAGGCGCACGATCGCATCGAAGCGCTGGAAGAAGCGCGCGATGCCTTCCGGCAGGCCCGGCAACTGAGCATCGACGGCTTCAGCGATCCGTTGGAACTGGGCGTTGCCAGCCTCGGTGAAGAGGCGCGGGCGTTGCGCAGCGCGGGCGACTGGAGCGGCGCCATCGAACTGTACGAAGCACAGAACCTGCACGGTTCGGCCGTCGGCTACACCTCGCTCAAGCAACTGATGAACGAACTGGCCGAGTTGCCGGAATCTCAGTTGGCCAAACTGCTGCAGCAGCCAGCAGTGCAGCAACTGGTCACGGCATCGCTGGTCAGCCGTCAGGGCTGGTCTTTCGGTGAGCAGCCGCCGAATGAAAAGAAACTCGTCACACTCCTGCAAAACAGCACCCGTGGCAGCCTCGACAATGCCGATCGACTGGCGGCGATGAGTTATCAACAGGGCGACTACGCGTCTGCCAAGGCCTTTCTGGTAAACGCCGAGGACGGCGGACTGGCCTGGTGGCTGCGGGCAAAACTGGCAGTGCGTGACGGCGACACGACTGCCGCTGCCGCCGCCTACGCCAAAGCCGCCCAGGCCTTTCCACAGAATGAAGACTGGGGCTATCGCCGCACGCCGGACTGGGCGTTTGAAACGGTGCAGCCAAAATGCCGGGTCGAGGGCGAAAGCGCGATCCTGGCGCTGCAACGCGGCGAATACCTGCAAGCGTTCGTGCAGCTGTATCGCAGCAACAGCCTTTACTGGTTCGATGCCGCCACCGTTGCCGAGCGGGTGCTGACGGTCGATGAGCTCAAGCAGTACGTCGATGAGAATGTGCCGGCGCCGCCGCCATTGACGCAGCAGGAGCGCGACAACTATGTGCCGCTGTCGGTGGCCGCCAATCTGCGCAATCTGCTCGGTCGACGCTTGCTGCGTGAGGGGCGTTACGAGGAAGCGGTCGGTTATTTCGCCAGTGACGATCTGCAGCACAAGGCCCGGCTCTATGGCGAGCAACGGCTCAAGGCCGAGTCGGCGTGGTGGCCGAGCAAACGCGCCAGTGCGTTATACAACGCCGCATGGACGGCCCGGGAGTGGGGCATGGACATCCTCGGTTATGAGATGGCCCCTGATTACGCCACCTTCGGCGGCAATTACGCGCTGGAGAGCACGAAGCTGGATGTCGGCCCGCTGATTTCCACGGCGGAAGTGCAGCGCCAGCAGGCCAGCGCCGCGCAACCGGATCAGCGTTATCACTATCGTTTTGTCGCCACGGCACTGGCCAGTCGCGCCGCCGATAACTTGCCGCACACCAGTCAGGCGTTTGCTGCGGTGTTGTGCAATGCCGCCGGCTGGAACAGCAGCCTTGAAGACCAGAGTGCGCTGTATCAGCGCTACGTCAAGGAAGGTCCTTATGTGCCGTGGGCGCAAGACTTCGGCAATCAATGCCCGTACCCGGATTTTGAGAATGCCGACAAGCGCTACGTCACCCAGGTGACCGATGCCGTGCGTGGGACGCTGCGGCCGTACAAGTGGCCGGTGCAGATCGGCGCGGTCATCCTGGTCGCTGTTGCTGCGCTACTGCTGATCACCCGTCGTCAGCGCAAGGTGCGCAAAGGCTAGGCCTGTTGAATGAAGCTCAGGCGTACGGCGAAGCCAATCAACAGACTGCCGAACAGCCATTGCTGAGCGCGCTGGGCGGTTGGACTGTGTTGCAGCCAACGGCCCAGTGCCGCGCCGGTCATGGCGACAACACTGTCGAACAGCAGGCCGACGCTGACCAGCACCAGGCCGAGCACGGCGAACTGTGTCAGCACCGGCGCGCCGCCGCTGACGATAAACTGTGGCAACAGTACCGAGCAGAACAGCAACGCCTTGGGATTGAGCAGGTTGGTCAGCAAACCGCGACGGATCGCATCGCGCCGCTGGCCGGGAGCAGGTACCTGCTCTTGGGCTTGCAGGCTCGGCACCAGCGAGCTGCGAAAACACTGGATGCCGATCCACATCAGATAGGCCGCGCCGGCGATGCGCACCACGTCAAACGTCCACGGCGCCGTTTTGAACAGCGCCGCCAGCCCCAATGCCGCCAGTGCCACGTGGCAGCCGCGGGCGATGGCCAGGCCCAGCGCGGTGGCCAGCGCCGCACCTCGACCTTGCCGCGCACCGGTTTGCAACAGCAGGATCATGTCCGGTCCCGGCAGTAGCAGAACCACAGCCAGCGTCAAAATAAACAGCCACAGACTTGCCATATCACACCCCTTTTCGATGTCGATTTGCTCGCGCCAGTCTAGAGCGAGAGGGCAGGGCAGGTGCTTGCGTAGTCGGCTTCAATTGTTCGCAGCTTTGGCATAACCTGCTGGTTTTCAACCGTCAGACTATCGGGATCTGCCAAAGATGAAACTCGACGCCTATGACCGCAAGATTCTCGCCGCGCTGCAACGCAACGGGCGTTTGAGCAATGTCGAGCTGGCAGAAGAAATCGGCCTGTCGGCTTCGCCGTGTCTGCGCCGGGTGCGCATGCTGGAAGAGGCGGGGGTGATTCGAGGCTACCAGGCCAATCTGGATCGCGATGAAGTCGGGCTGGGGCTGACGGTGTTTGTCGGGGTCAAGGTCGAGCGCCACAACGAAGAACGCGCCGAGGCTTTTTATGCGGCCGTCACTGCGTTGCCTGAGGTGGTCTCAGCGTTTCTGGTGTCCGGCGAATCGGACTTTTTGTTGCAGGTAGTGGTGCCTGACTTGCGCGCTTATGACCGCTTTGTCAGCGGCCATCTGCTCAAGCTTCCGGGTGTGAGCGATATTCGCAGCAACTTTGCCATTCACACGGTGAAAGCGCCGGGGGCTTTGCCGTTGGGGCATCTGCCGGTGTAGACCGGGTGGCGCCATTCGCGAGCAGGCTCGCTCCCACGGGGGAACGCATTCCAAAGTGGGAGCGAGCCTGCTCGCGAAGACGGCGGCAAGGTTTGGAACCTACATCTGCGTCGCCATCCCCTCGACATTCATCGCTGCCTGACGCAACGCTTCCGAACGCGTCGGGTGCGGATGGCAGGTCAGGGCAATGTCCTCGGCCGAGGCGCTGAACTCCATCGCCACACAGAATTCGCCGATCATCTCGCTCACGCTCGGCCCGACCAGATGCACGCCAAGCACTTCGTCCGTGCGCTCGTCGGCGAGGACTTTGGCAAAGCCTTCTGTTTCGTGATTGATCTTCGCCCGGCTGTTGGCGGTGAAAGGAAACTTGCCGACCTTGTAGGCACGGCCCTCGGCCTTGAGCTGTTCTTCGGTCTGGCCGACGCTGGCCAGCTCCGGTTGGGTGTAGATGACGTTGGGGATCAGCGCGTAATTGACCTCGCCAGCCTTGCCGTGGATCTGCTCGACGCAGGCCATGGCTTCGTCTTCAGCCTTGTGCGCGAGCATCGGGCCGGACGTGACGTCGCCGATCACCCAGACCCCGGCGGCTTCGGTGCGATGTTGCTTGTTGGCGAGCATGCCGCGTTTGTCGGTACTGAGGCCGACGTTCTCCAGCCCCAAGCCCTGGGTGTACGGCCGGCGCCCGATGGCCACCAGCACATAATCGGCTTCGATCAGTTCAGCCGTGCCGCCAGCGGCAGGCTCGACACTCAGCTGCACGCCTGTGGCGGAACTGGTGGCGCTGGTGACCTTGGAACTCAATTTGAAGGCAATGCCTTGTTTGCTCAGCGCGCGCTGCAAGGTCTTGCCGGCCTCGCCATCGACGCCGGGGCAGATGCGATCAAGGTATTCGACCACGGTGACCTGCGCGCCGAGTCGGCGCCATACCGAACCCAGCTCCAGGCCGATCACCCCGGCACCAATCACTACCAGATGTTTGGGTACTTCACTCAATGACAGCGCGCCGGTGGAATCGAGGATGCGCTGGTTGTCGATCTCTACGCCGGGCAGGGGAGTGGGCTCGGAACCGGTGGCGATGATTATGTCCTTGGCGCTGAGCTCGCTCTTGTTGCCTTGAGCGTCGGTCACCGTCACTTTGCCCGGGCCGTCGATATGGCCCCAACCCTTGATCCAGTCGACTTTGTTCTTGCGAAACAGAAACTCGATGCCCTTGGTCAGGCCGGCGACGCTCTCGTCTTTTTGTTTCATCATCTGCGCAAGGTTCAGCGTCGGTTTGACCTCGATGCCGAGATTGGCGAACTCCGTGCCCACCGCAGCGGCGTACAGCTCTGACGCATGCAACAAGGCTTTGGACGGCATGCAGCCGACATTCAGGCAGGTGCCGCCGAGGGTTGCACGTCCTTCGACGCAAGCGGCCTTGAGCCCAAGCTGACCGGCGCGGATCGCTGCGTTATAACCGCCGGGGCCGCCGCCCAGAATCACTACGTCATAGTTGCTCATGCGCTTGCTCCAGATTGCTCGAAGGGGATAGCCAAGATTAGTCGCGATAAAAATTATGTACGTAATATGAGCTTTGCCGGACATTTCGGTCAAGGCTTCAGGGCAAGCGACAGCTGCGGCATCTTTGAATAAGTGCAATTGTGTACGAATATTTCACAGTTTGCGTTATATCGTAACGCTATGAACGCTGAGCCTACATTTTCGGGGTGTTATGCAAGTCGATCTTGAGTTGGACGCCACGCCAGTCAACGGGCTGCCGCGCTTTCAGCAGGCAGCTGCGCAGTCACGCAAATTACGTCGGCTGGCTTATGGACTCGGCGCATTGGTCGGTTTGGGCTGGGTGCTGGCGTTTTTCGTCGGCCTGTTTGCGCCGCAGTCCCTGTGGTTGCCGTTGTTGGTCAATCAGAGCGCGGCGTTGCTGGTGCTGGTCGCCGGTCTGCAATCGGCGTGGTGGGTGACGCACTGGCGCGCGCGGGTGATGCATCCGCCAGCTTCGCAACCGACCGTTGTGGAGGAGGGCGCTGCAGCCGAGGGCTGGTACGAAAGGCTGCTGGAGCGATTGAGTCAGCAGGGCCGCCATCTGCTTGGACAAATCGGTGCGCCGACGTTGTGGCTCGGCGGCTGGGCGTTGCTGGTTCTGCTTGGTATTGAGCAGGTGTGGAATCTCACGTTGCCTGCGGCGGCCTTGGGGCTGTCGGCGAGCATCGGTGCGGCATTGGCGTTGTTGCTGGCGTTTGCCCTGCTGGTGCTGGAGCGGCACCTGGCGCAGGAACCGCCGGCGCAATGGCCGGAAGCGGCTGCGCTGGCGCAACTGACCCGGGTGGTGATCATCACGCTCTTGATCGGTGCGCTGTGTCTGTTGTTTGCCAGCGAAAGCGCAGTCTGGCCGGTACGCGTGGCGGTGCTCAGCGCAGTCCTGCCAATGTTGGTTGCCGTCGAACTGCTGCTGCGCGCGTTACTGTCTGTCTTCAGCCCGCGGCGTGAACAACTGGAACCGCCCCTGCTGGCGCGTAGTTTTATCGCCGATATGCTGCGCTGGCCGCCGCAGCCGTGGCTGGCGTTGCAGCATGAAATGCACAATCGGTTCGGCATCGATCTGCGGCAGATCTGGGCCTTCAGTTACATGCGTCGGGCCTTGTTGCCGGTGCTGGCGGTGGTCGCCCTGAGCGGCTGGCTGCTGACCGGCGTACATGAGATTCCTCTGCACGGTCGCGGCATCTACGAGAGCTTCGGTAAACCGGTACAGGTGTTCGGCCCGGGTTTGCATGCCGGTTTGCCCTGGCCATTGGGGCGTGTGATCTCCGTTGAAAACGGTGTGGTCCATGAACTGGCAACCAGTGTTGGCGACAAGCCAATCGCCGTGCAGTCCGATTCCGCTGAAGGCCCGGCGCCGCTGACCGCCAACCGTTTGTGGGACGCCAGCCACGTCAACGACAAATCCCAGGTCATCGCCAGCAGCCGCGGCGCGCAACAGGGCCTGCAAATCGTCAACATGGACGTGCGCTTCGTTTATCGCATCGGTTTGAACGACGAGGCGGCACTCGCCGCGACTTATAACAGCGCCGATGTACCGACACTGATTCGCAGCACCGCCAGCCGCATCCTGGTTCACGATTTTGCCTCGCGCACCCTCGACGGTCTGCTCGGCGACGACAGGGCTGGACTGGCTGGGGAAATCGGTCGCGCAGTGCAAAGCGATCTGAACAGATTGAACAGTGGCGTGGAGATCCTTTCCACAGTCGTCGAAGCGATTCATCCACCGGCCGGCGCGGCGAATGCCTACCACAGTGTGCAAGCGGCGCAGATCGGCGCGCAGGCGTTGATCGCTCGCGAACGCGGGGCGGCTGCGCAGGCCACTAACGAGGCGCAGTTGCAGGCGAGTACGGCGCGGGATAAGGCAACGGCAAACGCGCGGGAGATCAACGCCGTTGCGCAAACAGCAGACCTGAAATTCAGCGCCGAACAGAAAGCCTTCGCCAGTGCTGGCCAGGCCTTCGTGCTGGAGCAATATCTCAGCCAGCTCAGTCAGGGCTTGAGTAAAGCCAGGTTGCTGATACTCGATCATCGACTTGGCGGGAGCGCAAATGCGCCAACCATCGATCTGCGTACTTTCACACTGCCGACTGATCCGTCGCCCGCCCGTACCACCGCTCAACCAGGAGCCACCCATTGAGCCAGTCGCCTGTTCATGACGTTCACGACCACAGCGGCCACGACCACGGCCACGGCCACGGCCACGGCGGGCATCACCATCATCATGGGCATCACCACCATCACGGCGAGGTGCCAGAAGTCGGACCATTTCCGTGGCGGCGTATGGGCTGGGCTGCGTTGCTGGTGGCGTTTGCCATTGCCGCCGCAAGTCTGGTGCAAGTGCGCTCCGGTGAAGCCACGGTCATCACCCGTTTCGGTAATCCTTCGCGGGTATTGCTTGATCCCGGTTTGAGCTGGCGCTGGCCTGCGCCGCTCGAAGCGGCGATTCCGGTGGACTTGCGTCTACGTACCACCTCAAGTGGTTTGCAGGACGTCGGCACCAAGGACGGTTTGCGCATCATCGTTCAGGCCTACGTGGCGTGGCAGGTGCAGGGTGATCCTGAACACGTGCAGCGTTTCATGCGTGCCGTGCAGAATCAGCCGGACGAAGCGGCGCGGCAGATTCGAACCTTTGTCGGCTCAGCGCTGGAGACCACGGCCAGCAGTTTCGATCTGGCGAATCTGGTCAACACTGATGCCAAACAAGTGCGCATCGGCGATTTTGAAACGCAGTTGCGTCAGCAGATCGATCAACAGTTGCTTGCTACATATGGCGTGCGCGTTGTGCAGGTGGGTATCGAGCGTTTGACTTTGCCATCGGTCACGCTCAGCGCCACGGTCGACCGCATGCGCGCCGAGCGTGAAACCATTGCTACCGAACGCACGGCTGTTGGCAAACGCGAAGCGGCGCAAATCCGTTCTGCCGCCGAACGCGATGCGCGAATCGTCCAGGCCGATGCGACGGTGAAAGCCGCCGATATCGAAGCACAGTCACGGGTCGAGGCTGCGCAGATTTATGGTCGCGCCTACGCCAGCTCGCCGCAGCTCTATAACCTGCTGCGCTCCCTCGATACCCTCGGCACCATCGTCACGCCGGACACCAAATTGATTCTGCGCACCGATGCCGCACCTTTCCGCGTATTGGTCGACGGCCCACCGACGCTCGACAACAAAGCTGGATCGCAGCCATGAGCGAAGAAGTTCCACGTGGAACACATGCGTTGAACAGTCCGTGGATCCAGGCCGGACGTCTGACCTTCATCGCGCTGTATGCGATCACCGTGTTGGCGGCGTTGGCATGGGCATTCTCGAACGTCCGGCAAATTGATCCGCAGAACTGCGCCGTGGTGCTGCACTTTGGCGCGCTTGATCGCGTTCAGAATGCCGGGTTGTTATGGGCGTGGCCGCAACCCTTTGAACAGGTGGTTCTGTTGCCGGCGGCGGATCGGATGATCGAGCGCCGAGTGGAAAATCTGTTGCGCAGTGACGAGGCGTTGACGGCTGACCGGGTGGCGTCCTTCGCCACGCCATTGAGCGATGCACTCGCCGGGTCTGGTTATTTATTGACCGGCGATGCCGGCGTAGTGCAACTGGACGTGCGAGTGTTTTACCAAGTCTCCGATCCCTATGCGTTCGTGTTGCAGGGCGAACATGTGCTGCCAGCACTCGATCGGCTGGTGACGCGCAGCGCCGTGGCCCTGACCGCCGCGCGAGATCTCGACACCATTCTGGTCGCTCGCCCGGAATTGATCGGCGCCGACAATCAGGCAGCCGAGCGCCGTGAGCGATTGCGCGGTGATCTGGTGCAAGGCATCAACGCGCGACTCGCTGAACTGAAGGCGAGCGGCCAGGGTATTGGCATTGAGGTGTCGCGGGTGGATGTGCAATCAAGTCTGCCGGAGCCAGCGGTCAGTGCCTTCAATGCGGTTCTGACCGCCAGTCAGCAGGCTGACAAAGCGGTGGCTAACGCGCGCACCGATGCCGAGAAACTTACCCAGTCCGCCAACGAACAGGCAGACCGCACGCTCCAGGTGGCTCATGCGCAGGCAGGCGAGCGTCTTGCAAAAGCCTCGACCGATACCGCAACCGTCTCGAGTCTGGCGACGTCTGCCGACCCGCAAATGCTCCTGCGTCTGTATCGCGAGCGCATACCGAAGATCCTGGATCAGGCCGGGTCGGTCACCACCGTCAATCCGAAAGACGATTCCCGGTTGATCATTCAAGGAGCCAGTCAATGAGGGCGACCACCGCTGCTCCAGGCCTGTTGTCCTCGGCCGAACAACGTCGCGCCGCGCGTCAGTTGACCCTGGCGATGCTTGCGCTCGGATTGCTGGGTCTGGGGTTGCTCTGGCGCTGGATGCTCCCGGAGCAAACCGGTGTCAGCCAGTTGCTGCTCGGTCTCGCCTCGTTGCTGGTAGCGGTTCCGGTGATGCGTTCGGCTTGGTACAGCCTGCGTTACCCGAGCCTGCACGGCATCACCGATCAGTTGATCGCGCTGGCCATGCTCGGTGCCTGGGCGACCGGTGATCTGCTCACGGCGGCGTTGTTGCCGATCATCATGATCTTTGGCCATGTGCTCGAGGAGCGCAGCGTCATCGGTTCCCAGGAAGCAATTAATGCGCTTGGCCAGTTGACCCGCAGCCATGCGCGCAAGCTGCAAGCAGACGGTTCGATCATCGAAGTGGACAACGGCACGCTCAGCGCTGGCAATGTTGTCGAGGTGCGGGCCGGTGATCGGGTGCCGGCGGACGGTCGGGTGTTGTCCGGCCAAGCGAGTCTCGATACGGCATCGATTACCGGTGAGTCGGTACCGGTGGAAGCTGGCGTCGGCATGCTGGTATTCGGCGGCGCGATCAACCTCGATGGATTGCTGCGCGTCGAAGTCACCCGCACCGGCGGCGAATCCACCTTGGGCAAAGTCATCGCCCTGATGCAAAACGCCGAGCGCTCGAAACCGCCGATCACGCGATTGCTCGAACGCTATGCCGGCAGCTACATGGTGCTGGTCTTGCTGCTGGCGGCGGTGACCTGGTTCGTCACCCATGATGCACAGGCGATGCTCGCGGTGTTGGTGGCGGCGTGTCCGTGTGCGTTGGTGCTGTCGGCGCCGGCCACGGCGATTGCCGGTGTCGCCGTCGCCGCGCGTCACGGGATTCTGATTCGCAGCTCGGCGTTCCTCGAAGAACTCGCCGATCTGACCTCGCTGGTGGTCGACAAAACCGGCACGCTGACTTACGGCACCTTGCGTTTGCAGTCGATCGACAGCCTGAATGCGGACACCGCCGAAGTGCAGACACTGGCCGCCAGTCTCGGCGCGGCGAGCAGTCATCCGGTGAGCCGGGCACTCGCCGGGATGGCCGATCAGGAAGCCTATTGGCCTCTGACCAACATCCATGAGCGCCAAGGCCTGGGCGTAGTGGCGACGACAGAGAAGGGCGAAGCTGCGCTCGGTCGTCCAGAGTTGTTCGCGCAACTGGGTATCACAACCATCCTTGTTCCTGAGCACGATGGGCCGATTGCCGGGTTGGCTTTGAACGGTGAATTTCTCGCCTGGCTTTTGCTCGCCGACAGCATCAAACCGGAAGCGGGCTTTGCCTTGAACGAGTTACGCGAATTGGGGCTGGGACGCCAACTCCTGCTGACGGGGGATCGCCAGAGCGTTGCGCGAACGTTGGCGCAGGAAGTCGGGCTGAACGAAGTCCAAGCGCAAGCGCTTCCGGAGGACAAACTCAATCGCGTACTGAAGGAAATCGATTACGGCTTCCGCCCGATGGTAGTAGGCGACGGCATCAACGATTCACTCGCGCTCAAAGCCGGCGTGGTCGGCGTGGCGATGGGCGCTGGCGGGGCCGACATTGCCCTGGCGTCGGCGGACATTGTCTTGATCGGCAGCGATCTGCGTCGCCTCGGTACTTGCGTGCGCTTGAGTCGTCAGTGCCGGCGTACATTGCAGGTCAATGTGATCATCGGCCTCGGCTGGACGCTGGCTATCGTGGTCTTCGCGGCGTTCGGCTGGCTTGGTGCGGCCGGGGCTATGATCGCGGCGCTGCTGCATAACCTCAGTACCTTGTTGGTGTTGGGCAACGCCGGACGTTTGCTGCGCTTTCAGGAGCCATTGCTCAGGCTCGACGCTCAGGCTAAATGAAAGAAAATTCATCGAACCGCCGTGTGCCCAGGCAGTCATCTATCGTAAGGCGCGTCGTCTGTGGCGTTCAGCCGAAGTGCCGATCACGATAGACAAGGCCGATCGAATCGATAGCCTGCTATTTTTCCAGGTTGGTCTACCCTCAGATCAGACGTCTGAAACAAGGGGGGATTTTCCATGCTCGCGCAACTTCCACCGGCCTTACAGAATCTGCAGCTACCGCTTCGCCTGCGACTCTGGGACGGCCATGAGTTCAATCTGGGCCCGACGCCCAGTGTAACCATCGTCGTTAAGGACCCGCAGATGGTTACTCAATTCACCCACCCAAGCCTGGATGCGCTGGGTGCGGCGTTCGTCGAAGGCAAGCTGGAACTGGAGGGCTCGATCAGCGAGGTCATCCGGGTTTGCGATGAATTGAGCAATGCGCTGCTCGACGAAGACGAAGGCAGTCAGCCGGTGCGTGCGCATCACGACAAGGACACTGACGCCAAGGCCATTTCCTACCACTACGACCTGTCGAATGCGTTCTACCAGCTCTGGCTGGATAGCGACATGGCGTATTCCTGTGCCTATTTCGAAACCGGTAGCGAAACCCTCGAACAGGCGCAGCAAGCCAAATTCCGCCATCTGTGCCGCAAGCTGCGCTTGCAGCCGGGCGAGTATTTGCTGGATGTCGGCTGCGGTTGGGGCGGTCTGGCGCGGTATGCGGCGCGAGAGTTCGGCGTAAAGGTGTTCGGTATTACTTTGAGCAAGGAACAGTTGGCGCTGGCGCAGGAGCGGGTCAAGGCCGAGGGTCTGGAAGATCAGGTCGAACTGCAATTGCTCGACTATCGCGATCTGCCGCAGGACGGCCGCTTCGACAAGGTTGTCAGCGTCGGCATGTTCGAACACGTTGGTCATGCCAATCTCGCCGAGTATTGCGCAACGCTGTTTGGCGCGGTGAAGGAGGGCGGCCTGGTGATGAACCACGGCATCACCGCCAAGCACACCGATGGCCGCCCGGTTGGACGCGGCGCTGGCGACTTTATCGAAAAATACGTGTTCCCCAACGGCGAGCTGCCGCATCTGGCGATGATCTCAGCCGAGATCAGTGAAGCCGGGCTGGAAATCGTCGATGTCGAAAGCTTGCGCCTGCACTACGCGCGCACGCTCGATCACTGGAGTGAGCGACTGGAGGATAACCTCGAAGCTGCGGCGAAACTGGTGCCTGAGCAAGCACTGCGTATCTGGCGTCTGTATCTGGCCGGTTGCGCGTACGCCTTTGCCCGGGGCTGGATCAATCTGCATCAGATCCTCGCCGTGAAGGCGCATCCGGATGGCAGCCACGAATTGCCCTGGACCCGCGACGACATCTACCACCCCTGAAACGGGGCGCTCAGAGTATCGGCGAAATCAGCCGGGCGATCCGCATGCCGACCTGTTGCAGGCGGTGGATCTCCCGGCTTTCTTCTTTGGCCACTTCATCGGCCTGGGCGAAATCGTCATTGAGCATGTGTTCCACGGCGGCGGCGAACTCGCTGTCGACGGTCAGCAACATCACTTCGAAATTCAGGCGGAACGAGCGATTATCCAGGTTGGCGCTGCCGATGGCGCTGATCTCGCTGTCGATCAACACCACTTTCTGGTGCAGAAAACCCGGTCGATAGCGGAACACCCGCACGCCGGCACGCACCGCCTCGAAGGCATACAGGCTGGAGGCGGCATAGACGATGCGATGATCAGGCCGCGACGGCAACAGCAGGCGCACATCAACACCGCGCAACACTGCCAGCCTTAGCGCGGCAAATACGGCTTCGTCCGGGACGAAGTAAGGGCTGGTAATCCAGACCCGTTGTGTTGCTGCGTGAATGGCTTCGACGAAAAACAGCGAGCAGGTTTCATAAGCATCGGCCGGACCGCTGGCAAGCAATTGGCAAAGCACGCCATCCTCCGGGTATGTATCCGGAAGGATCAACGGCGGCAGAGTACGAGCAGCCCAGAACCAATCTTCGGCGAACGATTCCTGCATGCAGGCCACCACCGGCCCGCGGACTTTGACGTGGGTGTCACGCCACGGCGCCAATGGTGGCTTCTCACCCATGTATTCATCGCCGACGTTATGCCCGCCGACAAAGCCGACTACGCCATCGACCACAACGATTTTGCGGTGGTTGCGGAAGTTGACCTGAAAGCGGTTGAGCCAGCCGCTGCGCGTGGCAAAGGCTTTGACCTCGACGCCGGCATCACGCAGCGCCTGCACGTAATGATGGGGCAGGGCATGGCTGCCGATGCGGTCGTAGAGCAAATGAATTGATACGCCTTCGGCGGCTTTCTTCAACAGCAAATCACGCAAGCGCTGGCCGAGCCGATCGTCGTGAATGATGAAGAACTGGATCAGCACTGCTTCCTTCGCTTGTGCGATCGCCTGAAAAATCGCATCGAAGGTCGCGGTGCCGTTCACCAGCAGTTGCACCTCGTTGTTCGCCAGGCACGGCATGCGCCCCAGTTTCGGCATCGCGCGCAATGAGGCGTAGGCACTCGAAGCGCGAGCGGCCAAGGCTTCCTCCACCCACGGGCGCCAGTTCAATTCGGAAATGGCCAGGCGCATCTGCTCGTTGGCCTGGCGCCGCGCCTTGATGTAGCCATCGAAGGTGCTGCGACCAAATACCAGGTATGGAATAAGCGTGAGGTAGGGAATAAAGATCAGCGACAATGCCCAAGCGATCGAGCCTTGCGCTGTGCGCACGGTGAGCACCGCATGGATTGCCGCGATCGAACCGAGTGTGTGCAACAGGGCGATCAGATAACCGAAAATGTGCGGTCCGACAAAATCCATGGGGCAGCCTTGCTCCGTGAGATGCAATGCTTAACAGACCATGTTCTGCGCCGAATGTCTCTATTTAATCGGCGCATGAACCGACACAATCGGCCGGCGTCTAACGGCCACAACTGATCAGGAGTTACTCGATGAACGTTCGTCTGCTGGGTTTGGCGCTGGGCCTGGGTTTGGCATTGCCGGTGGTTGCGCAGGCGCAAATGCTGCAGCCGGGGTTGTGGGAAATGTCTTCGAGCAATCTGAAGGTCGATGATCAGGCCATGGATGTGCAATCGATCCTTGGCCAGATTCAAGGCCAGATCACCCCGCAGCAGCGCGCTGCGCTGGAGAAGAACGGCATCAACATCGGCGGCAAAGGGATCCGCGCTTGCCTGACGCCGCAGCAGGTCGCGACCAACGACATCCCGCTGGCCGATCCGCAATCGGGCTGCAAGCAACAGATCACCGAGCGCACCGGCAACCAGTGGAAATTCCGCTTCAGCTGCCCGAAAGCCCAAGGCACCGGCGTCGCGACATTCCTCAGTGACCGCGAATTCACCACCGTTGCCAATGGCACCTTCAACGCCATCGGTATCAACCAGAAGGGTAGTCTGGAAACCCGTGCCGTGTGGCTGGGTCAGGATTGCGGCACGGTAAAACCCCGCGCTTGAACCCTCTGCGACGCCCACAGTTGGAAGCCATTCCAACTGTGGGAGCGAGCCTGCTCGCGATTAGATCGGAAGTGCACCTCAAGTCATGGCTGACTCAACGCCTTGTACAGCGTATTGAGGTTGTATTCGAACAGCCCGGTAAAGGTGCTCGCAGGCCCGGTGGAAGCCAGTGCATCCGAGTACAGCGTGCCACCGATGTGTGCGCCGCTTTCATCCGCGATCTGCTTGAGCAGACGCGCGTCCTTGATGTTTTCCATGAACACCGCCTTGACCTTGGCCTGGCGAATCTGCGTGATCAGCGCAGCGACTTCGGCGGCGGAGGGTTCGCGTTCGGTGGATAAACCCTGTGGCGCGATAAAGTCGATGCCATAGGCCTGACCCAGATAGCCAAAGGCATCGTGGCTGGTGACGATCTTGCGATTACCCGGCGGCAGCGCGCCGAGTTTGTTTTTGGCTTCGGCGAGCAGGGCATAGATCTGCTTGAGGTAGGTCTGGCTGTTGCGCTCGTAGTCAGCCTTGTTGGCCGGGTCGGCGGCGATCAGCGCCTTGGTGATGTTGGCGACGTACAACTCAGCGTTCGCCAGATTGTGCCAGGCGTGTGGATCCGGAACGGTTTCGCCATCTTCATCGAGCGAACGTGGAATCACCCCGCGACTGGCACTGATCACCGTTGCCTTGCTGTCGGTGCTGGTCACCAGGCGATCCAGCCAAGGTTCGAAACCGAGGCCGTTCTTGATGATCACTTTGGCTTTGAGCAACGCCTTGGCATCGTCCGGTGTCGGCTCGTAGGTGTGCGCATCGGCGTCCGCGCCGACCATGTTGGTGATCTCAACGTGCTCGCCGCCGACCTGATGAACCATGTCGGCAAGGATGCTGAAGCTGGTGACCACCGGCAGTTTTTCGGCGGCTGACAAGGACATCGACAGCATCAGGCTGAACAGCACGAGTAGAGCGCGCATCGGGAAACACCTCATTGGGATGTGAGCAAAGGCGGGCGGCGCAGCAAACCGTGAACCGGTCCGAACACCACCGACAGCAGATAGCCGACCCCCGCGACCAGCACGATGGCCGGGCCGCTGGGCAGCGAGTAGTAGAACGACAGCAGCAAGCCGAGCCACACAGACACGCAGCCCATGACCGCGGCGATGGCGATCAGTAGCGGTAGGCGGCGACTCCAAAATCTCGACGCAGCAGCCGGAAGCATCATCAGGCCGACAACCATCAGTGCGCCGATGGCCTGAAAGCCGATCACCAGATTCAGCACGACCAGAGTCAGGAACACGCCATGAGCCAGCGGCCCGAGGCGACTGACCGTGCGCAAGAACAATGGGTCCAGTGTGTCCAGCAGCAGAGGTTTGTAGATCGCCGCCATCGCCATGAGGCTGACCGCCGATACCCACAGCATGCCGGTCAGTGTCGGCCCGTCTACGGCCAACGCTGAGCCGAACAGCAAGTGCAGAAGGTCGAGGCGCTTGCCGGCGATGCCAAGGATCAAAACGCCGCTGGCCAGTGAGATCGGATAGATCGCGGCGAGGCTGGCATCTTCTCGCAACCCCGTTCGCCGGGTGATCCAAGCCGCGAGTCCGGCCATGCTCAGACCGGCTCCCAAGCCACCGAGGGTGAGTGCGGGAAGACTCAAACCGGCAAACCAGAATCCCAGCGCTGCACCAGGGAGAATACCGTGCGCGACGGCGTCACCGATCAAGCTCATACGTCTAAGAATCAAAAAAACACCCAAGGGCGCCGTGCTGCACGCCAGCACCAGACCACCGAGCAGGGCGCGGCGCATGAACACGAATTCGCTGAACGGCTGCCAGAAATGGCTGACGGTGGCGAGCATCAGGCGACCTGCAT
>NZ_RCNX01000034.1:78235-113104 GCF_004307595.1 Pseudomonas sp. Sample_23 | reverse complement strand
AAACCCGATCACTGAACATTCAGCGACCGCACCACAATAGAACCCGCCCCCAAGGTGCACAAGCCGGCGGATTCTGGCGTAGCTGTAGGCAATGGCGCAAGAATTTGTAGCCTGGAAGGCGTGTCTGGAGGTGTCTTTTAAACAGCGGCGTTTAAAAGGGCAAAAATTGGCGACAGCACGGTAGACGTTTTTGCCGGGAAGCAGGTGTTGGCTGTGAGGTCGCTTTCGCGAGCAGGCTCGCTCCCACAGTAATCTCCAGTGCTCACGGGGTTTATGCCAGGGCCGGATTAAAATGTGGGAGCGAGCCTGCTCGCGAATGCACTCTGCCAGTCGACGCTTCAATCTGAGCCAACGCCTTCGCGAGCAAGCTCGCTCCCTCCATTACCTCTCGCCAGATTCCAGATCAGCGGTTTAGAGTGACCAGCCACACGCTGATCACGGACCGATCCCATGTCAGAGCCAACCCCCACGATCCATCTCGAACGCTCCAACGAATTCCACCTCGAAGGCATCACTGCGCTTTACAACGACCCCGCCGTTGCGCGGCAGGTGCTGCAAATGCCGTTTCAATCCATCGAGGTCTGGCGTCAGCGACTGCAGGCCGACAGCGAGCGCGCGCTGAAACTGGTTGCCCTGCACCAAGGCGTAGTGATCGGAAATCTCGGTCTGGAAGCCTATTCAAGGATGCGCCGTGCTCACGCCGGCAGTTTCGGCATGGCAGTCGCGGTAGCCTGGCAGGGCAAAGGCGTGGGATCGATGTTGTTGGCGGCGGCGCTGGAGGTCGCCGATAACTGGATGAATCTGCACCGCGTCGAACTCACGGTCTACGCCGACAACGAGGCAGCCATCGGCCTCTACCGCAAGTTCGGTTTCGAGGCCGAAGGGCTGTTGCGTGATTACGCGGTGCGCGACGGGCAGTGGGTCGACACCTTGAGCATGGCCCGTCTGCGCGGTTCGTCGAAACCCTGAGTCAGTCGCCCAGTGCAAACGCCACTGCTGACTGCGCATGCAACTCGGTGGTGTCGAGCAGGGGCAGGACGCTGTGTTCGGGTTTGATCAGCAGACCGATTTCGGTGCAGCCGAGGATGATCGCCTGGGCGCCACGGGCGGTCAGGGATTCGATGACGCCTTGGTAGATTTCTCGCGATTGTCCGCTGATCACGCCCACGCAGAGTTCGTCGTAGATGATCCGGTGCACCTCTTTGCGCTCGGCATCATCCGGCACCAGTACGGTCAGGCCTTGGGCGATCAGACGCTGCTTGAGGAAGTCCTGCTCCATGGTGAACGCGGTGCCGAGCAACCCGACCGTGCGCGCGTCGATTTCCAGTGCGGCCTGAGCGGCGGGTTCGGCGATGTGCAGGAACGGAATGCTGATCGCCGCCTGAATCTGCTCGGCGACCTTGTGCATGGTGTTGGTACACAGCACCACACACTCGGCGCCGCCAGCTTCGAGCCGGCGCGCGCCATCCACCAGAATCGCCGCTGCATCGTCCCAGCGCCCGGCGTGCTGGGCCTGTTCGACCGGGCCGAAATCGACGCTGTACATCAGCAACTGCGCCGAGCGCAACCGGCCGAGCCGCTCGCGAACCTGTTGGTTGATCAGGCGATAGTACTCGGCGCTGGACTCCCAGCTCATGCCGCCGATAAGGCCGATGGTGCGCATTTGAACTCCTCGGGCAATGCCGGGCTCAATGGAGCCTGGCCTGCCCGAAGTTTCCGGTGGTTTTCCGCCTCACGCCAGCTCCAGATCAACTGTATCGGCAAACTTTCATTCAGGTGTCATGGTGCTTTTTCGGGGAGCGGCTGGGTGTGATTACATCTGGCTTCCAGTGTTCTGGCATAACCGACATCCGGGCGCCAAGGCTCCAGGTTCCATTCCGGCTTGTCCCGCGCGATCGCCATGTGGCAAATCAGCTGGTGACGCATGCCATGAGTGTTCTGCCAATAGCGACTATTGGAATAGTCGCGCGTCAGTTCATTCCAGATGAAAGGTGTGCCAGGTGACTGCGTTCTTCTGGCACAGGGCGTTGGCGAGATGGCGAGCACCCATTGATAGTCCCGGTAAAACCAGTAGGCGTTCTGGATGTAGCGATTACAGCGCTCGACAATCACGATCACGCTTTCGCCATCCACTGCGGAGGGTGCGGTTTCGGCAGCGGCCACCTCAGTCATGCGCAGCCAGGAGGCAGTCAGTGCCAATGCGAGCAGGCAGTATTTTGCGTGATATCTGTTCATTGTTTCACCACCTGATCGGCTTCGACATAGCTGAAAGTTGTAGTACCAGTAGCGCTGGTCGCGGGCACCAGACGGATGATCGGTATCGTTCTATTGGGGTGTGTGGAGTTGTAAAAGTCTTGTTGGTTGTATCTTGCATCGGCGAGCGGTTTAGGGTCAGTCCCGCCGGAAATATAAAAAAACGCCAGTATCGGAAATGCGTTTGCCTTGCCGGCTGGCCAGGTTTTGATAATCACTTCGTTGTGTTCGTTGAAACCGGTAGCGCCTAACATTGCCTTGGCGCGCAGCGATTGATAGAACGCCGGAGCTGCCAGGGTATTACGCTCGTCTCGCACGTCGAAGCCACACTGTTGGAGGTTTTTGTTCACGGTTGCCCTGTCCCAGGCTGCTTTGAACTGCTCTGCAGTGGTTACATTCGCGTTGTGGCAGTAGCCGCTTTCAGGGTGTGCAGGGGTAGGAATGCACACGCCATTTTTACCGCGATGCCAGCCCCAGGAGTCCATCGGGTAAGAGCACAGAACTTGCAGTTGATCGGTATTGGCGGGTCGCTCCAGGACCGGGTAAAGAATGTAGCCGTTGCCGTAACCCCAGGCCAATCGGCCGAAATTGGTGTCGGCACGAAGGTAGGAAAACGAAATACCGCCGCTGGTAACAGAGATAGGGCTGGGCTCCCAGACCTTATAAGTATTGTTGGGGTCTTTGACTGTTACCCGAAGCATCACACCTGAGCAAAGGAAAGAGGGTTGCGAATTCACTTTGTTGCAATTGGGAAACTTGCGGCCATAAAGCGTCGTTAGATAACTGGCGGTGGCGGGACCGTCCAGTACCAGAGCATTGCTGGTGTTGGTGATATGTGGCGGTTGCGATGGGCTTTGAGAGCAACCAATCAACAAGGCTATAAGCAGTGAACCGATTATTTTGCGCATGACTGAGTCCTTGTCTCGCCGAATCTCAATTCTGGAATGTAGTGTTCGAGTAGAATTTTCTAGTGGTACGCCGCTAAAGCCTCACTCTTCGGCACCAGGAAAAAACCAGTGGCTCGCTGGCGCCTGTCCGGTTCAGCGTGTAGTTGAGAATCACCTCCCGTCCTCGATTTTCCAGGATCCACGCCGCAGGGATCGGGAGGTTGGTGTAGTCAGGATCTTTAATCAGCACCTCTTCGCCGTAGCGAACGACGACGCCGTGTAACGCCATGCGCACCGTGTAGGAACCATCAATCAATGCGGGGTAATAAGCCCTTAAATTGGTATTGTCGGAATTAAGGGAGGGTTCTCCCAAAAGATATTTCTGCCCGGTAACGGTCAAGTCCAGATCGCGTGAGGGAATTTCTACCGTGGTACCAGGCAGCCTCACGGTATAGGTCACCTCTGCGTGGCCGGCGCCGGCGTTATCGATGACCTCAAGTCGCGGAATCTGGAACCGCAATATCTGCCCCGGGCGGGCTACGGTCTGTACGGCTGTGCGATAGGTATAGTTTCGTCCCAGCCATTTGACTTGCACAGTTTGTCCTGTGTCGGAACCGGTGTAGCTGACCTCCACGGTGGCGAACGCAGCGTCATAGAAGTCCCTGACGAAATTCAGCTGCTTGCCATTGAGCTCCTTTGCTTCCAGAACCTTGGGCGCTGGCAAATCGAGTTCCGGCTGTTTGCGGATATGAACGTCCACCAGCGTGGCAGCGGACCAGACTGCCTGTGGCCCCGATGAGTTGCCGAGCTGGTCCATAGCCCTGAAGCGCAATGCGAACCTCGGATTGTCTTGCCAGAAGTCGTTGGTAAACAGCTTCAATACCACAGCGCCGGCGGTTGCTTGTGCAGCAGTCACGGTGTGGGATTTGGTCTGACCGTCACAATCGAGCGTAATGACGTCTCGCTCGCGCATATGGATGTATCGCAGCGTGACATCAACGCCCACCGCCGCGCGCACGGCGTCGATGCCGTTTAACACATCGTCCGGTAATGTCATGACCAGGTTCGGGTTATCCCCGCTTTGCGCAATCTCACCCGCTGGGCGGGGGCGGTTGTAGAGCAGTTTCAGCCCAAGCGATTCAACAGGCGTTTGAGCAATCCGCGTGACTTGCAGGCGGATGCGGTTGACGCCGTTTCTGAGCATGCCTTCAGGCAGCCCCATGGTGAAGCGCTGATTTTCTTCGCCCGGTTGGATAGTGTGGGGAACCACCGGCACTTGCGAATCTTCGAGCAATATACCGGCCGTGTCGAAAGCGTTCTGGTTCAACCAAGGGTCGATCAGCAAGCGGACCTCTCCGTTTACGGCCAGCGATAACGGCAAGCCGCCGTGCGGATTATCAGGATGTTGAATCGGGGTGACCCATCCCGGAATCAATACGGGGGCGATGTCTTGCGGCTGCGCTTGAGCCTCGATGATTACTGGCATGGACGTCTCCCGGTTTATTTGACTTAGTGGATTCGCAGAAGCAGAGGGACTCAGGGCCTGATCAGTTGGTCGGACTCGACGTACTGGAACGTGGCCTCGCTGGTGGGGGTCGAAGGCGGAAATAAACGGATGACCGGCACCCATATTCTTCGGGTGGTGGAGTTGTAAAAGTCCTTCTGGTTGCCCTGAGCCTCGGGCAGACCGGCATTGCCGCCACCGGCGATAAAGAAGAACGCCATGAGCGGTAAGGTGTCTTGCAGATTCTGTGGCCAGGTCTTGACCACGACTTCATTCTGTTCAGTGAAATGCGTTGGGTTCTGACTCAACATTCCGCGCGCTCTGACCGATTGATAGAACGGCACCGCGGCCGGCTTGCCGGTTGCCTCTGAAACATCGAAGCCGCACTGGCGAATGTGATGGCTATTGGGTGAGTTGTCCCACACGCTTTTCCACTGCTCGGCCGTGGTTACCCCTGCACTCTGGCAACGCTGGCTGGACGCCGGATACGAGGCGTGATGACCGCAAGGCGTGGTGCGGTTCCAGGTCCAGCCATCGATTGGAAATGAACACAACACATCGAGATCAACCTTGTCTTGTGGGGCGCCGAAAATCGGATACAGCATGAACCCGTTGCCATGGCCCCAGGCGAGTCGACCGTATTTGGAGTCGGTCCTCAGATAGGAAAATGACACGCCACCATTTTTGACGGACGTCGGGCTGGGGTTCCAGACGTGATGAGTCTCGCCCGGCTTTTTGTCGGTGACTCGAAAAATGACCCCCGAACAGAGGAATGCGGGCTGGTTGGCTGATTCATGGCAGTTCTGGGACTTCGAGTTGTACAAGGTATTCAACCACTCGACCACTTGCGGGCCGGTAATGGCGACATGCGAATTGTTACTGCCGCTTTGCTCGAACGGTGCCTGAGGAGCCGTTTGGACGCAGCCAATGAGTGTTGCAATTGAAACTGAAAGAATGATTTTTTTCACTTTGCTTTTCCCTGCGTCCTGATGTCGACTTCACTGAAGCGGTCACCTCGCATCGAAATTAAACATCGCTTTCGTAACGCGCCGCACTGTCAGATCTGACAGGTAAATTCAATTTTTTTAACCATCTGTCGGTTAGAGACTTCGCTAAAGCCGCCTTCGATGAGCGGTTAAACGTACACAGGCGCCTTGATCTGCCACTATCTGTTCTTGCGGGCTAATCGAGGGACTTGCTCATGAACGATGTACAGCAACTGGGCGAAATGCTTCGCCACTATGCCGAGAGCGAAGCGCACAAGAAGCAACTTTTCACTACGCAATCAGCTGAATGGGCAACACGGATTGGCGCGCTGTTCGACCAGATCGAGCAATGGCTTGAACCGGTCAAGGCGCCGAATTTGCTGGAGGTCAGTCGCGAGGCGTATGTCGCGTCCGGGCCGAGCGTGCCGGTGGAAACCTCGACATTCAAGACGGAAAAATTGAGCATTGTGATTGCCGGCAAACCGGTGGAGTTTGTGCCGGATGTGATGGGCAGCGGCGGGCAGATTTCCCTGGCAGTGATGGGGCTGACGGCGGCGCGGTACGGGAGCATTTCCCTGGTTGGCTTGGCGGATGGTGCGTGGCAGTGGCGCAAGACCAATGGTTTGAAGGATCCGGATACGTTTGCGTTTGATGCGAATTTTCTGGCGCAGCAACTGCAAGGCCTGATTCCTCGCGATCGCACCTAGATTGGGACGCAGAGCGTCCCGGGCTGCATTCCCACGCAGAGCGTGGGAACGATCAAACACCGCTATCGCGAGCAGGCTCGCTCCTTGGGGGGGTGAGGCGAGTACCGGGGAAACCCTTAGGTTCGGTGCCGATCCGGCATTTTCCCTTGGGTCACTGATGGCCTTTTGGTAGAGTCGCCGTCGCCAGCGGGTTTTCGGCTGGACGATGGAACCGAAGAAGGGAGTCTGATCAGTGAGTCCGGGCAAAAAAATCCTCGGTCTCACGGCGTCGCTTTTGCTGCTGACGCTGTGGGCCAGTTACTTTTACGTATTCAAGGAAAACCGCGACGGCCAGCTTGGCGGTGTCGGTGAAAGCACCGCGTGGTGCGGCACGCCACCGAGCAGTGAAGCGGCGTTGCTGGGCAAGGATCAACTGACCTTGCGCGTCACCAACAACCTGCGCGGCGAGTTCATGGTCGGCGGTTCGCTGGTGGTTTCCGAACGCACCTTCAACCGCTACGACCTGGGCCGCAACGAACTGCGCCTGCGTCTGGAACCGTTGCAGTGGTCGTTCGGCGTGACGCCGATCTTCCTCGAGCAGATCAAGGTGCAGCCGCTGAGCCGCAACCTCTCGTCGACCAACAAAAGCGCCTTCGCTGAACTCGAACCACGGCCGATCGGCGTGCACGCCCAGACCGCGGCGTTCCCGTTCGACACTTATCGCTACGGCTACAAACCGGTGCTGTATTACCTCAAGGGCAGCGAGCGCATCGACTTGCGCTTCAAGAACATCACCACGCTGATGGAGATGTCCAACACCTTCACGCCGATCCAGAAGTACAACCGCGCCGACTACATCAACGAGAAAAACTCGATGATTCGCGACGAGGACTACAAGCCTTACGGCGCGCATGAGTGTGCGTTCAGCGTCGAGCGCAAAGGCTCGTTCAAGGTTGTGGTGCTGTTGCTTCTGCTGGTGCTGTGCCTGCCGCTGATGCTGGTGTTTTATCGCGATGAACCGGGGATCGACTTTCTCGCGACGCTGGTGGGAATTGCGGTGGTGCGCACATTGCTGATCGGGCCGGTGGAAGATTTCCAGCTGTACAACATCGACTTTTTGTTTGGTGCTGCGATTTTGTTGGTGGGGACGGTGTCGCTGATCAAGGCGATGCGCGCCAATAGCCGGCGGGAGATGGCTTTGCGCAGTGGAGAGACGTCTTCGTGGTGATTGTTCGATTCTGAAAACCAAGATCAAAAGCCCCTCACCCTAACCCTCTCCCGGAGGGAGAGGGGACTGACCGGGGTGTCTTGGGTGATACATCGAAGTGACAGACCGAGTCGATTACGGATTCAAAGCCGATCGCTCAAGTCGGTGCAATCCTTGAATATTCCCCAATCGGTCCCCTCTCCCTTGGGAGAGGGCTAGGGTGAGGGGCCACCGATCTCCAGCCGATCACTTGAGCGCTGGATCCCCCATATTCATTTTCTTCCAGCCCTGCAACAGCACCTGCGCCTTCGGTTCCTGGCCGCTATCGAGGTAGTACTGGATCAGCGACAGCCGCGCATTGCGGTTGGCCGGTTGTACCTTGAGCAAACTTTCCAGAATCGCGCACGCCTCATCAACCTTGCCGCTCTCATGCAGCGCCACCGCCAGTACATAGCCGTATTGCGCATTCTCCGGTTCCAGTTGTGCGGCTTTGCGCAGGTAGGACATGGCGTCGGCTGACTGGCCGGCACGGATCAGCGACAACCCGCGCGTGTGCTGCAACAGCGCCGCATCCGGATGCTGCTTGAGGCTGTCATCCAACAGCTTCTGCGCTTCGGTGGCGCGACCATTCGCTTCCAGCCACTGTGCCAGCGTGACCAGCGCCGGGTAGAAGTCCGGGTCACGTTGCAGGGCGCTGCGCAGCAACGGTTCGACCTCGGCACTGCGCCCGCTGGCCTGGTACAGCATCGCCAGATTGAGATTGGCTTCTGCACGTTCGAGCAAGCTTTTCTGCACGACTTCATATTCGGCGATCGCCGCGTTCCAGCTGGCTTGCGCCGCCCCCAGACCATTGTTGCGCGAGGCACCGAGCAGATCCCGCGCGGCGACGATGCGCACGGCTTTCACTGGATCATTGAGCAACGGCGCCAATAACGGCGCACGCTCCGGCGGTGGCAAGAATGCGCTGATTGCCCGCACCGCGCTGTCGCGCACCTGTGGCTCTGGATGTTTGAGATCCTGAGTGGCCAGTTTCAGCGCCTGTTCGCTCGGGTACAGCGGTAATTCCGCCAGCAGCGTCGCGCGCTGGATCGGCGGCAGGTTGCTGCGCTGCAATTGCTGGTACAGCGCGTCGGCGGCGCCGGGCTGGCCATTGCGGATCAGCCACAGGCTTTCGTCATAGCGTGGCGCCTGCTGAGCCGGGGAGGCAGTGGCGTTCCACAATTTGAACTGCGCGGTGACCTTGTCGCCGGCCTTGCCCTGGTGACAGGTCAGGCAGGCGTCTGGGGTGCCGAGTTTCTGCGCACGCTCCGGGTTGGGAATGCTGAAACTGTGGTCGTGCCGAAAGTCGTTGCCCATGTAGAACTTGCCGGGCATGTGGCAATCGACGCACTGCGAGCCGGGCTGGCCCATGGCGTGGCGGGTGTGTTCAATGGAGTCGTAATTCTTCGCTTGCAGACCCTTGCCGTCGACGCCGGCGACCGAGGTCTTGCCCGCCGTGTTGTGGCATTGCAGACACACGGCGTTGCCCGGTGCCTTCAGCTCGTTGCTGTGCGGGTTATGGCAATTGCTGCAGCGCACGCCCTTGTCGAACATTTTGCTTTGCAGGAACGAGCCGTGTTCGAACACTTCGTCCTTGATCTTGCCGTCCAGCGCATAGAGTTCGCGGGTCAGGGCGCTGGGCAGGTAATCGTCCATCAGCCGCTTGCCGACGGTAAAGCCATCGCCCAGCGGTGCGCGGCGGGAATGGCAGCGCGCGCAGGTTTCGATTTCTACCGTGGCGTTCTTGTCCTTGAGATCGACGTCGAAGCCCTTATGGATCACATCGTCTTTTTTCTGCGCCCACTCCAGGTGATTCGACGCCGGGCCATGACAGGCCTGACAGCCGACTCCGAGGCTGTTCCATTGACTGTTGAAGCTGTTGCTCTGCGCATCGAAATTGCGCTTGAAACCGGTGGTGTGGCATTCGACGCACATGAAATTGGCGTTCTGGCTCGGTTTGCTCCAGTGCAGCGGATTCTTGAAGTTCACGCCCTGGCCGGCGTACAGATGAAACCAGCGATTTTTCTCGGAATCCCACGCCACGCCGAGCGCTTGCAGACGCCCCTGACCGACCTCGATCAGATATTGCTGTAGCGGCGCGATGCCGAAGGTGTACGCCACTTTGAAGTCGGCATTCTTGCCGTCGATGCCGGGCGCATTGACCCAGAATTCATCGCCCTTGCGGGTGAACTTTGTTGTCTCGTTTTCGGCCTTGAAGGTCACGTTGTTGAAGTCGCCGAGGGTAGTTTCGGCGGTCGCCGGCTGCATGGCGAGCTGGTGATGCGAGCCTTGCCAGTCCTTGACCTGTTCGCTGTGGCAGCCCTGGCATTGCTGCTCATCGACCATGCTTGCCGGTTTGTTTGCCACAGTCGGTTGCGGCTTGGCTGGCGGTGCTACAGGCGTGCTGACCGCTGCGGGTTTGACGGGGGCCGTCGCCGGGCTGAACAGGAACCAGCCAATGCCTGCCACGGCCGACAGCAGCAGACCGATGGTGATTGGAAACAGGTAACGTGAAAAAGAGGAGGGTGACGCGTCAGGCTCAGGTTGCACCGCTTTGTTTTTGTGCTTGGGCATTGCGACTTCCGTAGTCCGGTGCGTTGGCCTTCTGGCGTGCATACATCTGGATGCAGCTTTGCCGCATGCAGCGCGTCTGTCAAATAAGCGCTGTGACTTGCTGCGCAGCGCCGTGTGAATTTTGTAATTTGCAATCGCAATTGCTGCGGTTTTAGCTATACCTGTAACTCCCCCTATGCAAACGATTTGGCCTTCTGACAGGAGTTACAGCATGAAGCTAGCCGCAATGATGGGCACGCTGTGCATCGCCACCCTGGGTGTGGTGGGTTGTTCCAGCAAAACCGTCGAGCCAGACCAGTACTCCGGTTTTCTCAAGGATTACAGTCAACTGAAGGAGACCAAATCACCGTCGGGTGCCGAGGTGATGCGCTGGATGGACCCGAAACTCGACATCAACAAATTCAGCAGCGTCTATGTCGAACCGAGCCAGTTGTATCCGAAGCCGCAAGCGACGGAAAAAATCCCCCAGCAAACCCTCAATGGCATCACCAGTTATTACGATCAGGCGCTCAAGCGTGAGCTGAGCAAGTCGCTGCCGCTGGCCACCGGCCCGGGGCCTGGCGTCATCGTGATACGGCCGGCGATCACTGCGGTGAGCAGCAAGACCGAAGGCCTGCATGTGTATGAGGTGATTCCGATTGCGCTGGTTGCTGCTGCGGTGAGTACGGCCACCGGTATTCGCGATCAGGAAACCACGTTGGCCACTGAGGCGGTGTTCCTCGACGGCAGCAGTAACAAGGTGGTGGCTCAAGTGGTGCGCAAGGGCACCGGTCAGCCGCTGGAAAATTCCTCGCAGGTGATGAAAGCCACTGATGTCAAAGCGGTGATCGATGGTTGGGCGAGTGACATGCATCAGACGTATCTGAAGCTCAAGTCCGAGGCCAAGTGATGTCGTGAGGCTTGACACCTCTTTGCGAGCAGGCTGGCTCCCGCTATTTTGGTGGGGCCTGCCTCCTGGTTTTTTGGGTACATATCCGTTGCTGCGGGTGTTGCTGATTACGGTTTCGCCCTTACGGCGAGGCACTTTTTCCAAACGCCGAAAAAGTACCCAAAAAGGCTTGCTCCTACGTTCGGCCCTCGCAGGCTCGGGTTCCTTCGCTGCGGGATCGATCCGGGCGCAGCGGCTACGGTTTGCTTCGCTGCACCTCCTTCCGCTGTGTCTGGCTGCGCCAGACGGTCGCTACGCTCCCACCCCCGGATCAATCCCTCCGCTCAGCCTTCCGACGTCGCCGGTGGATCAAGATCAAAAGCACTCGAGCTAACGCTCATTGTTGAGTGGGGCGGCTTCGCCGCGGGCAGCTGCGCTGCTTTGCTTTTGCTTTTGTGGGAGCGAGCCTGCTCGCGAAGGCGGCCTGACAGTCGACCTGATTTTTCCTGATGCACACCGCCCCCCTTGTAGGAGTGAGCCTGCTCGCGATGACGGCCTGACAGTCAACCCAAATCACCGGTGGTACTCGGTCATACTGTGGGAGCGAGCCTGCTCGCGAAGGCACCCTGTCAGTCCCCGCCTTACTGCCCGACAAACCAGCGAAAATATGGGTTCGCCCGATCCCCTTGCATCACTTCCCGGATATCCCGCCCCCAGGCGTCCCGATCGCCGTCGTAGGCGTGCAGGCTTGCCCGATAAAACTGCATCAACCGCTGCCGATGCGTTTCCATGCGTTCACTGAACCCGGCATCGGCATTGACCAGTGTAGGTGGCTGATACAGGTCCAGCAGCGCCGGTAGCACGCGGGTGATTTCCTTGCTGCGTACCCATGGCGCGTATTCGATGCGCGGCTGATCATCAGTCACTGCCGGTGCATCGGCGGCGAAGCGCTCCAGGCCGGTGCGATCGGTGACCCAGGTGGCCAGCAGCGCCGCCGCCGAGCCGATGCCGACGTCCTGCAGGGTGTTGCGTACGCTGTCCTGTTGGAAGCGCGCGGTGATTTTCGCGGCGTCCAGTTGCATCGGTTTCATTGAGCCAACCAGCAACATTTCGTGGAACTCGCTGGTCCACAGCGAGGCATGCGGGAACACGTCGAGGAAGCTGCGCACCAGTGAGCGCGAGTCGTCGATATTCTGCGTCGGCAGCGGCAGCCACTGCGCAACGATGCCCTGATCCTGCAAGCGACTGGCGGCCAGCTGGTAGAAGTCCCGCGAATACAAATTGACAACGCCGGCAGCGGAGGGCGGTGGCGGTTCCAGGGTGATCACGTCGTAGGTCTGTGCACTGCGCAGCAGTTCCTGGCGACCGTCGCGCAGGCGAACGTCGACGCCGGGATCGCTGGCGGCATTGAAGTTGCCCTTGAACAGGGGCGCCGCTTTCACCACCGATGGCAGCAATTCGGCAACCACGCGATGTTCCAGCCCCGGATAGCGCAGCATGGCGCCTGCGGTGATGCCGGTGCCGAAGCCGATCACCAGGGTCGAGCGCGGTTCACCGTTGTGGATCAGCAGCGGCAGCAGCGCCTGAATGCGCATGTAGCGCAGCGACGGCATGGCATCGCCGGTGTTCGACACGCCCTGGATGTACAAACGGTGGAAGCTGTTTTCGCCACGTCCCTGAGTGACCACCGCGACCGTGCCGCCGCGTCCTTCCTCGTAGAAGGCCAGCGTGCCGTTGCGTGCGCCGGGCAACAGGCTGGCCAGTTTGTCGACGGGCGTCAGTACCGCCACTGCAACGCAAACCAGACCTAGTGCGACCACGGCCTGGCGCCGACCTTTCGCCACGCCATGGCCCTTGCGCACCGCCAGATAACCGATTGTCGCTGCGACGAGCGCCAGTAGGCCGAGGGTGCGCACAAGGCCCAGCAAGGGAATCAATACGAAGCCGCAAAGCATCACACCGATGATCCCGCCCAGGGTGTTGAACGCGACAACGGCGCCGACATCGCGGCCCACACGTTCGCTGCCGACACTCAGGCGCAGCGCCAGAGGAAACGCCGCGCCGAGCAGCAGGGTCGGCACAAACACGATGCTCAGCGCCGCCACGGCAAAGCGCGCACTCATACCGGCCAGCTCGCTGACGCCCAGACTCAGCAGCCAGGTTTCCGCATGGCTCTGCGCGAGCACCAGCCAGCGGCCGAGCACGGCGATCTCCAGCAGCGCAATCAGACCTGCACCGGCAATCAACAAGCCGAATACGCCCCATGGGTCGCGAATGCGCTCGACGCGACGGGCGAGCAGGGCGCTGCCGATAAACAGCCCGGTCAGGTAAGTCGCCAGCACCACAGCAAACGCATAGGTGCGCGTGCTCATGAATTGCACGATCGATTGTGACCAGACCACCTCATAGCCCAACGCCACGCCCCCGGCGACTGCGTAGAGCCACAGCGCAGTGCGGTCGGGTGCTTTGGCGTTGCCGTGTTTGACCGGCGCGGCCAGCGCCACTGGCTGCTGGCGCTGCAACCACAGCGCACCGGCCGCGGCGAGCAGATTGAGCATCGCGGCGAACAGCGCACTGCCGCGCACGCCGAGGCTGGCGATCAGTACGAACGCGGCGAGCAAAGTGCCGACGATCGCGCCCAGCGTATTCGCCGCATACAACTGACCGCCGGCCTTGCCCGGCTCAGCCGCCAGTGAGCGCACCAGCACCGGCAGCGTCCCGCCCATCAACACCGCCGGAATGCCCACCAGCGCAAACGGCAGCAACCACGCAAGCACGCCGACATGACCTTGCAACCAGGCAAACGCACTGCCCGCCAGACTCATGGCCACTGTCGCGCCAACGCCGAGTATCGCCACCAGTACTTCCAGCCCGGCATACAGCAGAACCGGCTGTTGCAAGCGATCGGCCCAGCGCCCGAATAGCCAGCCGCCGAGCGCGAGCCCGGCGAAAAACGCGCTGATGCCGGTGGTGATTGCATAGACCTCGACGCCGACCACCAGCGACAGCTGTTTGATCCACAACACCTGATAGACCAACGCTGCCGCGCCGGAGATGCATAGCAGCAGGGCAGGGATCATTGAGATGGTGGACGCGGCTTGCGGAACGGGTATGGCCGACGGCTTGCTGGCGATACGTGAGGACATGCGGTGAGCCTTGTTATGGATTGGCTGATGTTGATCGTTCCCACGCTCTGCGTGGGAATGCCTCACTGGACGCTCCGCGTCCGCTTCGGCATTGGACGCCGAGCGTCCCGGGCTGCGTTACCACGCAGAGCGTGGGATCGATCGCAGAAAACCTTGTGGGAGCGAGCCTGCTAGCAAACGAAACCGACCCGGTCGCTTGTTCAAAACAGGGCCGCCCGCCGATGAAGGCGAGCGGCGGTACAGCGGTGTTACTGGGCTTTCTTCATTTTTTCTTCGATACGGCGATCCACGTCCTCGCGGATCTGGTCGATGCTGAAGCTCGCCGGACGCTGGCTAGGTGGATAGTCGACGAAGGTCTGCAGGAACTTCGCCGCGCGGCGGGTACCGTCGAAAATCAGATAGTCGTTTTTCGTCAGCCAGTCATAGTACTGGTCAGACACGACATCGGCGCGTTCGTACGGGTCCATGCGCAGGTTGAACATTTTCGGCACACGCAGGCAGGTGAACGGTTCGCTCCACACCTGCAGTCCGCCCGGCGCGCGTTGCTCACAGAACACCAGTTTCCAATCGTTGAAACGCATGCTGACCAACGCACCATCATCGTTGAAGTAGTAGAACTCCTTGCGCGCGCTCTTGTCGGTTTTACCCGTCAGGTAGTCCAGCTGGTTATAGCCGTCCAGGTGCACCTTGAAGTTCTTGCCGCCGATGTCGGCGCCCTTGAGCAAGCGGTCCTTGATGTCGGTGTCGCCCACGGCGGCCATCAGCGTCGGGAACCAGTCCAGACCGGAGAACATCTGCGTGGAGACTTCGCCTGCCTTGACTTTGCCCGGCCAGCGAATCATCGCCGGTACCCGATAGGCGCCTTCCCAGTTCGAGTTTTTCTCGTTGCGGAACGGCGTCGTTGCAGCGTCAGGCCACGACCACTGGTTCGGGCCGTTGTCGGTGGTGTAGACGACGATGGTGTTCTCGGTCAGCTTCAAGTCATCCAGTGTCTTGAGCAGCTTGCCGACGTCGCCGTCATGCTCGAGCATGCCATCGGCATATTCGTTGCCGACCATGCCGCTTTGGCCTTGCATGGATTCGCGCACGTGAGTGAAGGCATGCATGCGTGTGGTGTTCATCCAGACAAAGAACGGTTTGTCCGCCTTGGCCTGTTTCTCGATGAACGCTTGCGCTGCCGCAGTGGTTTCGTCGTCGATGGTCTCCATGCGTTTCTTGGTCAGCGCGCCGGTGTCTTCAATCTTGCCGTCGGCAAAACTGTGGATCACGCCGCGAGGCGAGGCGGCCTTGACGAACTCGGCATCATCCTTGGGCCAGTACGGACGCTCCGGCTCCTCTTCGGCGTTGAGGTGATACAGGTTGCCGAAAAACTCGTCGAAACCATGATTGGTCGGCAGATATTCGTCTTTGTCGCCCAAGTGGTTCTTGCCGAATTGACCCGTGGCATAGCCCTGGGCTTTCAACGCTTGGGCAATGGTCACATCGCGTGCCTGCAAGCCCACCGGGACCCCCGGCATGCCAACCTTGGACAAGCCGGTCCGCAACGGTGTCTGCCCGGTGATGAACGACGAGCGTCCGGCCGTGCAACTGTTTTCGGCATAGTAATCGGTGAAGATCATGCCTTCTTTGGCGATACGGTCGATATTCGGCGTCTTGTATCCGACCACGCCCATGGAATAGGCACTGATGTTGGTCTGGCCGATGTCGTCGCCGAAGATCACGAGAATGTTGGGTTTTTCAGCCGCTGTGGCGGTTGCCGACAGCGCCATCACCGAGGTTGCCACCAGGGCGAGTTTCGGTAGCCACTTGCGTATGCGAGTCATATGACTTGCTCCTTTGCGCGGGGGTCGTTTTTTGCGACAAACGTTTACTGCTCTCCTGCATTACGCTTTCTTATTGCACCTGCTCGGTTGCCGGCGGATCGAACGGATAGATCCGGCGCCATTCCGACGCCATGTCCACCACCGTCCAGCCACGTGAATTCGCTTCATCGAGGGCTTTGTCGAGTCGGCCGATATTCGATTGCCGGTCATAAGCCCACTCGCGCTTGGCATCGGTGTGATGCACCAGCCCCATCAGGCGCTTGCCCGGTCCGGCGGCAGTCCACTGCAGCATCTGCAGGTCGCCGTCGGAGTTGCCAAAGGCGAGGATCGGCCGCCGACCGATGACCGCATCGATGCTGACCGGTTTGCCCGGCCCGTCGTCGTTGTGCGCGACTTTCGGCGTGCGCACGATCGACGCTTTGCCGTCCTTGAACTGGTAAGAGGTGACGAACGTGGTACCGATCACCTGTTCCGGCGGGATGCCGTAGACCTTCTCGGCAAAGGCGCGCATGAAGCCGGTATCGCCGCCGGAAACGATGTAGGTCTTGAAGTTCTGGCTGCGCAGGTAGTCGAGCATTTCCAGCATCGGCTGGAAGATCATTTCCGTGTAGGGCTTGCCGGTTTTCGGGTGGCGTGCCTGGCTGAACCAGGTTTTCGCGTAGTCATCGAAGGCTTCGGTGGTCATGCCGCCGTGAGTGGCGCCGACGATCTGCAGCAAACCCTCCATGCCCGACGCGGCGAGGGCCTTGTGATCATTTTCCAGCACCGCTTTGAACGGCTGTGTGGTTTTCCATTCCGGGTGTTGTGCGGCGGTGCGCTTGACCTCGTCGAAGGCAAACAGCAATTCGAAGTACGCCGGTTGCTCGCTCCACAAGGTACCGTCATTGTCGAACACGGCGATGCGATCGGCCGGTTTGACGAAGTCCTTGCTGCTCTGGTCGGTCACGGCCTGGACGAACTCGATAATGCTCTTCTTGGCCGGGCCGTCGTTCCATGACGGCAGCGGTTCATTCGCCTGTGCCAGCAGGGGCAGAACCAGTGTCAACAGCAGGGCAAGACCGAAACGTTGGCGACGCAGCAACGGGTTGATCATGTGAAATCCTTCTCATGCACAGGGTTGAGCGGGCGCAGGGCCGGTGCGGGTTTCGCCTGTTGGCGGGCGACCTGACTTTGAAGCGTAGACAACGATTGGCGAAGCTGAACAAGTGTTTGATCGGCGGCAGACTGACGGCCGTAAAGCCCGCGTAACAATCCCTGCAAACGTGGCCCGGCGCCCGTGAGTTTCAAGCCCAGACGACTACGCCGCAGCCACAGGTACAGCGCGGTCAGTTGCGCCGGCCTGGCTTGCAGTTGCGGGGCGATCTGTTGCCAGGCGAAAGCGGGCGAATGCTGCCAGGCCAATTGCTTCGCCCGTTTATGTGCGAGCCAGCGTTGATGGGCGTGAACGGCGACGGGCCGCAGCAAGTACACACCGACGGCGAGGCCGACCGCCAGCGCCAGCCAGAGCAGCCAGCGGCTGGAGAAGTGCAATTGATTCTGTTGCAGTTGCCTGAGGTCTTCGGCGAGCGAAAACACCGGTTTATAGGCGTTGTTGGCTGCGGCCTCGAAGCTCACGGCCGGCACCTCAGCGCTGCGGATCTGCCTCGCAGAGGCGTCCCACCATTTCACGCGGATCGCCGGCAGCGTGTATGTACCGGCACTGTCGATGCGATAGCTGGCGCTGTCGACACGTTGGCCGCCGAGGATATTGCCGCGACCGTCATCCAGCGCAGTGACTTGTGGCGTCTTCGCGTAGCGACTCAAGCCATCGACATCACCGAAGGTCGGAATCGGCAGGGCCATCGCCAGCGCGCCATCGGCTTGCAGGGTGAGCTCACGGGTGATGCTGTCGCCGACTTTCAGCGGTGTGGCCGAATTGGTAACGATCTGTTTCAAGCGCAACCCACTGGCGACCAAAGGCGTCTCCCCGGGCGAGAAACCGGGCGGCTGGGCTGCGCTGAAACTCAGCGGCTGGCTCTGTGCGCTGATTTCTTCAGTGGCCTGGCCCAGTGTGGCGCGTACGGTCAGCGCCGGGATATCGAAACTGCGCGCGACGTTGGGCGTGATCAGATAGCTATAACGCAAGCCATTGAACGATTGACCATCGATGGTCTGGTTCAGATGCTGCGCCTGGCCGTTTGGCGGCATCACCAGCGCACCGTCGAGTTGCAGATCGGGCAGGGCGGCGGCGCTGGTGAACCAGGTGTCGGTGAGCACGTCGAGTTGCAGTTCGACCAGACCGCCGACCATCGCGCCTTCGCTGGGGTTGAGTTGAGCCTGGACCTTCAGTTGCGCTGGGGCGGCAAAAACATTCATAGACAGCAGGCTGGTCAGCAGCAGTGCGCTGAGTTTTGCGCTGATTGTTCTGCCGCCATCGCTGGCAAGCCAGCTCCCACAAATCACAGCAATCTTCACAAAGTTTGCAACTACACAGAAATTCCCTGTGGGAGCTGGCTTGCCAGCGATGGCGGCGCTCAGGTGCCGGAGGTTCATGGCCGATCTCCCTGCTGATCCTGCAGACTGAATTTCTGCCTTAGAAACTTCGCCGGCGAGGTGGTCAGGTTCTCCAGCCACAGCGCATCGGACGCCGCCTGCTGGGTCTCGACCTTTTTGCTCTGACCTTTACCGGGTGCCTTGTCGAATTTGACTTCATCGGGTTTGGTTTGCGGAGCGTTTTTCTCTGCGCTTTCGGTGTCCTTGAGCAGTGCCTGAGCCAAGGCCAGATTGGCGGTCGCTTCGGCAAATTGCGGCTGCAGTTTCAACGCCTCGCTGTAGGCGGCAATCGCCTGATCGAACTTGAAGCGGCGCACGTAAATGTTGCCCAGGTAGAAGTACGCCTGCGGCGTGTCCAGGCGGGCGAAGGTCGCCATTGCCAAGTCGTAATCGGCAGCGTGGTAGGCCGCGACGCCTTTCCAGTACGGGTCGACGAACAGCGCCGCCGCCTCGGGCAGACGATCATGCTCAAACGCCCAGCGGCCTTGTTGGTCGCGGGTAAAAAACGCATCGGTGAGGGCGTTGGCCTGCGCCGGCGCCGCAGGCCAGCCCAACCCTACGGCCAAAAACAGCGCCGGCATCCAGTTGACGCTCCAGCCTTTGCGTACGCTGAACAGCGCCAGTAACAGCAACGGCCAGCAGAGCCAGTAACCGGCGTCCTTCCAGTGCAATTCGCGCTGTTCGGCGCTGGCGCTCTGGAAGTGTTGCCGTGCGTGCAACTCGATCCACTCCAGGTCATCGTTATTGAGGGTCAGGCTGCCGAGCGGCGCGTCGACGGCCGAGGCCAATTGCTTGAGGGCCGCTTGATCGAAACTGCCGAGCACTGGTCGTCCGCTGCTGTCGATTTTCGGCTGGCCGCTGGCGGTAGTAATGACGCCCGCGTCTTCGCTGCCCACCGCCAGAACCAGAACCTGCAAGGCACTGCCGTCGAGGTGTTTTTGCAGATCATCGAGTTGCGTGGTATCGGCCCCATCAGTCATCAGCAGCAGACTGCCCGGGGTGTTCTCGGCGCTGAGCAAGCGTTTCGCTTGATCGATCACGGCGGCGACGTTCTTGCCCGGTTTGTCGATCAAGCCCGTGCCCAGGGCCTGGATGAAACTGTCGAGCAGCGCCGGATCGTCGGTCGGTGGCAACACCAGATGCGCGCTGCCGGCATAGGCGATCAGTGCGGTCCGCGCAGCGGCGCGACGTTGCAGCAGATCATGCAGCTTGTGCTTGACCGCCTCCAGCCGCGTCGGCTGCACGTCGTTGGCGTCCATCGACGGCGAAAGGTCGACGGCAACGATCAGTGGTGCGCGGTTCTCGAGAAAGTCCGGGCGATCCTGTTCCCACGTCGGCCCGGCCGCGGCGAGTGCGCCGAGGATCAGCAGCGCACAGAGCAGGTGCACCGGGCGCCAGCGCTGGTGATCCTGCGGGGTGATCAACAAGTGCGGCAGCAAGTGTTCGGCGATATTGCCGCGCAGGCGCTTTTGCAGGTCGCGGCTGCGACGCCAGATCAGTGGCAGCATTGCGCCGAACAGCGCAAGCAACAGCCACAGCGGGCGCAGAAAGTGGAAATCGCTCAGGTTGATTTCCATCTCAGGCTTCCTGCCGTTGCCGCGCATCCATCAGACGCGGGTGCAACAACGCGCCGAGCTGATACAGCGCCAACAACAGCAATGCTGCACCCAGCGGCCAGTAGAACAGTTCTCGCTGCGGTTGATGGCTAAGGGTTTTCACCTGATGCGGGGTGAGCTGGTCGAGGGTGGTGTAGACCTGATCCAGTGCCGCGCGATCTTCGGCGCGGAAGAAGCGGCCGCCGGTGGTATTGGCGATCTGTTCGAGGCCTTGTAGATTGACCTTCGCTTCGCCGGAAGCGTCGGGGTCGCCGATGCCGATGGTATGAATGACCACGCCTTTGTTGGCCGCCATTTCGGCGGCGTGATCCGGGGTGATAGCGCTGCTGGTGTCGTTGCCATCGGTCAGCAGAATCAGGACTTTTTCCTGCTCATGGGCCTTGTCGAGCAATTTCAGGCTGAGCCCGATTGCATCGCCGATCGCTGTGTTGGGGCCGGCCATGCCGATCCCGGTATCGGCCAGCAACAACGACAGGCTGGCGTGATCGAGGGTCAGCGGGGCCTGTGGGTAGGCACCGCTGCCAAATACGATCAGGCCGATGCGGTCGTCCTTGCGTTTGTCGATAAAGCCTTGCACCACTTCTTTGACCGCCGCCAGGCGATTGATTTTTTCGCCTTGGGCGTTAGTGAAATCCTCGGTTTCCATCGACTGCGACAGGTCGATGGCGAGCATCAGGTCGCGCACCGGTTGCTGGCGTTCGATTGGCTTTTCGACATACACCGGACGTGACACGGCCAGCAGAATCAGCGCCCACACCAGCACATTGAGCAGCAGTTGCCAGCGATTGCGCCGACTGCCCGCGGTGCCTGGCGCTTCGCCGACCGCGCGGCTCATCGCGCCGAAAAACGGTACGCGCACGGCACTGCGGGCTTCGTTGTAGGCGGGCAGAAAGCGGTAAGCCAGCCAGGGCAGCGGCAGCAGGAGTAACAGCCAGGGGTAATCAAGCTGCCACATGGTGATGCTCCACCCAGTATTGGCAGCTGTCGAAGAGCATTTGCCGTTGCGCTGCGGGGAGGGCGCGCAATACGGGGTCCGGCGCGTAGGCGAGTTGGGCCAGTTGCGTGCTGAAGTCGGCAGGCATTCTGTTTTTGCAGTGCCGTTGCAGAAAATCCTGCCAGTCATCTCTGCCAAGCGCCGCCGGCCCTTGTTGGAGCGAACCTGCTAGCGAAAGCGCTGTGTCAGTGGGTCGAGGTATTGCATGCGCTGACGTCTTCGCGAGCAGGCTCGCTCCCACAGGGAATGCATTCCAGCGCCGCGATCGAGTGGGCATGGACAGGGCTACGCGTTTGAGCAGCTCAGGCAATTCGCGCAGGGCGTTGAGGTCGTCGCTGCGGCCGCGCAACTGTGCCAGTCGGGCAAGGGCTTCACGGCGATAGCGGTCGCGGCGCCATTGCCAGTATCTGCGCAGGCCGAGCAACAGCGCGGCGAGCACCAGCACCGCCAGCAACAGCCACCAGCCCCAGGTTTGCGGCGCATAGCTGACGGGCGCGGGCAGGGCCAGCTCCTTGAGCTGATCGATGCTGGGGATATTCCGGTTCATCGCGCGCCCCCGGCGCTTTTGCCCAGTTCGGCGCGCAGCTGCCCATGGGCGTCCTCGGCGGTGCTGATCATCATCAGCGGCACCTGACTGCGGCGCAGCAGGGTGGCGACGTCCTTGAGCCGCCCGCTGAGAAAATCCCCCAGCGGCTGCTGCACGTTACGTTTCTCGATCGCCAGTTCGACCTGCAACTCGCCCTGGGTGACCAGCAGTCGACCGTTGTTCGGCAGTTTCAGCGCCAGCGGATCATAGACCTGCAAGGCAATCACATCGTTGTGCGCCGACAGCTGCCGCATCAATTGCAAGGTGCGTTCACCGGCGCCGGCAAAGTCGCTGACGATGCAGATCAAGTGGTCGTGCCCGGCCACACCGAGGCAGCGCTGCAAGGCTTTGTCCAGTTGGTCCTCATCTTCGGCGTCGGGATTACCGGCGTTCAGCGCGCGGTTTTGCTGCACTACGCGGCTGAGCAGCGCTTCGACACGCTTGCGACTGCGCAACGGCGCGATGCTGTCGATACGCTGGTCGTTGAAGACCAGACCGCCAACCCGATCCCCGGCATGAAAAACCATCCACGCCGCCAGCGCGGCGAGTTCGGCGGCGACTGCCGATTTGAAGCTGCGCTGCGAGCCGAAGAACATCGACATGCGCTGGTCGACCACGATCAGGGCCGGGCGGTCGCGTTCTTCGGTGAAAGTGCGCACCACCGGTTTGCCGGTACGCAACGAAGCGCGCCAGTCGAGGTGGCGCAGGTCATCGCCCGGTTGGTAGCGGCGCAACTCGTCGAAATTCAGCCCGCGACCGCGCAGCCGCGAGGCGTGGTTGCCGGCGAGGATGCTGCCCTGCGGCTGTCGGGCAAGAAAGCTCAGGTCACGGGCCTTGAACTCCAGCGCCATCAATTGCGCCAGAGAGACGTAGACCAGACCTTCGTCCTTCATGCGGGAATCGCCACTTTGTCGAGAATCCGGTCGAGCACCTGATCGGCGCTGACGCCATCGGCAACCGCGTCGTAACTCAGCTGCAAACGATGGCGCAACACCGGATGGACCACGGCGCGGACGTTGTCCGGCGAAACGAAATCCTGCCCCTGCAGCCACGCATCGGCACGGGCGCAGCGGTCCAGGCCAATGCCGCCACGGGGACTGGCACCAATGGCGATCCAGCGTGCGAGGTCTTCGTCGTAGTCGGCGGGGTGGCGGGTGGCGTTGATCAGGTCAATCAGGTAAGTGTCGATGGCCGGTGAAACGTGCACCGCGCTGACTTCCTTGCGCGCAGCAAAAATCACCTCCTGCGCCAAAGTGAAATTCTTCACCGACGTGGTGCTCGCACCTTGGGCAAACTCTTCGTTGCGCAGCAGGCGCAGCACCTGGCTTTCGTTTTCGGCGCTGGGGTAATCGAGCAGCACCTTCATCAGAAAACGGTCCATCTGCGCTTCCGGCAGTGGGTAGGTGCCTTCCTGCTCGATCGGGTTCTGCGTCGCCACCACGATGAACAGCTCCGGTAGCGCATGGCTGTTGCCGGCGACGGTGATCTGGCGTTCCTCCATGGCTTCGAGCAGCGCCGCCTGGACCTTGGCCGGGGCGCGGTTGATTTCGTCGGCGAGGATCAGATTGCCGAACAGCGGACCTGGCTGGAATCGGATCTCGTTTTTGCCCTCGACCTGGTGCAGCACCTCGGCGCCAGTGATGTCCGAGGGCAACAGGTCGGGGGTGAACTGGATTCGGCTCATCTTGGCATCAAGGTGTTTGGCCAGTGCCTTGACCGTGCGTGTCTTGGCCAGCCCGGGCAGGCTCTCCAGGAGCAAATGACCATTGGCCAACAGCCCGAGCAGAATCTGCCGGATGACTTGATCCTGGCCGAGCACCGCTTCGGCGATGCTGGCTTGCAGGGCGTTGAGGTCGGTGAGCGCTGTCATGGGCAGTCCTTTGTGTCCGGGTCTAGAAAAACGCCAGGGTCAGATTGACGCTGAAGCCGTTGCCCTCGGGGCGGTTTTTGGTGTCGAACTCCGGCACCCAGCGCGCGCTGATATTGGCCTGGGCATCGGCGAACTTTCCGGCCCAGCCAATCACCGGGCCGGCGCCGACCGAACGGCCGCGATAGCCATTGAAGACATCGGCGGTCTGGCCTTTGTCGTCGGTCAGTTGCTGCACGTAGCCGGCGGCAAGTCCGGCGTTCCAGCCATTGCCCAAGCCGTGAGTCCAGAGGGCGTCGAGGGTGAAGATGTTGCCGTTGCGATAGTCGGTAGCGTCGTTCTCGGTGTAGAACTCCAGCCCGCTGGACAAGGTGAACTCGCCGCCCTTGCCGTCGAGATGGGTAAAGGCCACGGTCGGCATGAACGTGTAATTGTTCTGTCCGGGATTGGCCAGGCGATCCTTGTTATAGGCGCCGGTCGGCACGTAGATCGGTAGCGACAGCGAGAGATGATTGAGTTCGTCGAAGTGATAACCAGCGGCGAGCGGGGTGATCAGCGCATCGGCAAACTGCGTGCCGGAATCACTGTCACCCAAAGTGCGCCCGCGCGGGCCGGTGATGCTCGCCTTGATGTCGGTGTATTGCACCGGCAGGCCCATTGCCGAGGCGAAATTCCAGCGGCCCTTGCCGGTGTTCCAGACATGGGTGAAGTTGGCTATGGTGTAGGAGACTTTCACGTCGATCCCGCCACTGATCGCGCCGGAAATCGGTGCGCCGTCGCTGCCCTTGAGCGAGCCGTCGTACCAGATGCTGGTCAACGACATTACCCAGCCCGGCTCCGGCGGCACGATGCCAGCATTGGCGAACACTTGCTGGCCCGTGATCGGCCGGCCGACGCCACCTTCTGCGGCGAACAGCGATGGACTGACGCCCAGGCACAGCAAGAGGAGGAGACGCCCGCTCCGTGGCTTGAGCATGGCGAACGCCGCGCCACCCGGCCGCGGCAGAAATCCTCTATTCCCGGCTCGACTGCAGATCATTTCCCGATTCCATGGTGTTTTTCCGGACAACTGAGCACTGTCGCGCCGCTACTGCGTTATCCCTTTGCTTATCAAGCCTGTAGGACACGTCCTTCTGAAACTAGCAGCTAATCGGGGGTTAGCCAGTCGAAGGAATTAATTCGTTGGTGCGGGGGACGCGGTGCACATATCACACCTCTAATCGTCGGAGCCGGGCTTAATCGAAGGTGGTTGGGGTGGCACTGCAAACTTCTGTGGAAGCGAGCCTGCTCGCGAAAGCGGTAGCCGAGTTGACACACGTTTCTGATATCGATACCCGATTTCGCGAGCAGGCTCGCTCCCACAGGACCTGTATACAATCTCGCCGTGGAGCGCCCAACAATTTCCAACGGGGCATAGGTCGCCAGCCGATTTCGTGGTTAACTTCCGCCTCTTGCATGCTTTCCAATCAAAAAACAGAAGGACTCAAGTCATGGCTCAAGTCACCCTCAAAGGCAATCCGGTTCAAGTCAACGGCCAGTTGCCACAAGCCGGTTCCAAGGCGCCAGCCTTTTCCCTGGTAGCCGGCAATCTGTCCGACGTCACCCTGAAAGACTTCGCTGGCAAGCGCAAAGTCCTGAACATTTTCCCAAGCGTCGACACCCCGACCTGCGCCACTTCCGTGCGCAAGTTCAACGCCCAGGCCAACGACATCAGCAACACCGTGGTGCTGTGCATCTCCGCTGACCTGCCGTTCGCCCAGGCGCGCTTCTGCGGCGCCGAAGGTCTGGAAAACGTACAGAACCTGTCGACCCTGCGCGGCAGCGAGTTCATCGAAAACTACGGCGTGGCCATCGCTGACGGCCCGCTGAAAGGCCTGACCGCTCGCGCCGTTGTGGTGCTGGACGTAAACGACACCGTCCTGCACAGCGAACTGGTCAAGGAAATCGCCGAAGAGCCTAACTACGAAGCGGCACTGTCCGTTCTCAAGTAAGGCTTTTACAATTGTTAACGGCCTGGCCCTGTCCAGGCCGTTTTCATTTGTGTATCAGGGTTTTGCCTCACACCTTGAAACGTAAGTGGAAGGTAAATTGCCGGTAAAGCTGCTTTGCTTAAATCCACTCAGTGCTTATCGTTCAGCCTCCCGTAATAGAAGCCCACGCGCCCAATGGTCAATAACTCCATGCAATCGTCCCCCCGCAAATCCCGTCGCTGGCTGATCAGCCTGCTGGTCCTGTTGGTCATCGCTGTCCTGTGCTGGAAGTTCTGGCCCGCCGGCTCTGCTGACAAGGCGGGCGGCGACAAAGCGGCCGCCGGCCATACCGGGCGCTCGGGAATGATGCGGCCGGGCTTCGGCGGCGGTACCGGGCCGATTCCGGTGCGTGTGGCGCCGGCGGTGAAGGGCGACTTCCCGCTGTATTACAAGGCACTGGGCACGGTCACCGCGCTCAATACCATCAACGTGCGCAGCCGGGTGGGCGGCGAACTGGTGAAGATTCATTTCGAAGAAGGGCAGATGGTCAAGGCGGGCGACCTGCTGGCCGAGATCGATCCGCGTCCTTACCAGAATGCTCTGCTCCAGGCCGAAGGCACGTTGCTGCAGAATCAGGCGCAACTGAAAAACGCCCAGGTCGACGTCGAGCGTTATCGTGGGCTGTATAAAGAAGACAGCATCGCCAAACAGACCCTCGACACCGCCGAAGCGCTGGTGGGGCAGTATCTGGGCACGGTCAAGACCAATCAGGCAGCGGTCAACGACGCCAAGCTCAATCTCGAATTCACCAAGATCCGCGCGCCGATTGCCGGTCGCGTCGGTCTGCGCCAGGTCGACGTCGGCAACCTCGTCGCCGCAAATGACACCACGTTCCTCGCGGTGATCACCCAAACGCAACCGATCAGCGTGGCCTTCACCTTGCCGGAAAACAGCCTCGACACCGTGCTGGCCCGTTACCGCAGTGGCGCCAAGTTGCCTGCCGAAGCGTGGGATCGCGGCGACACCAAGCTGCAAGCCACTGGCGTGCTGCAAAGCCTCGACAACCAGATCGACGTCGCTACCGGCACCCTCAAGTTCAAGGCCCGTTACGATAACCGCGACCAGTCGCTGTTCCCCAACCAGTTCGTCAACGTTCATTTGCTGGCCGACACGCTCAAAGGTGTAGTGCTGGCGCCGTCGGCAGCGATCCAGTTCGGCACCAATGGCACCTTCGTCTATGCGCTGGACGGCGACAAGAAAGTCACCATTCGCCAGCTGAAAATCGGTGCCAGCGACGGTGACAACACCGTGGTCACCGAAGGCCTCGCCGCGGGCGATCGCGTTGTGCTTGAAGGCACCGACCGCCTGAAGGAGGGCAGCGAAGTCGAAGTGGTCAATGACAGCAGCGAAGTGCCGACCTCGCCGACCGAACACCTGCAAGGCAAATCCGCCGCCAATCCCGATGCGACCACCGCTGAAAAGGCCAAGAAGGGCGCATGAACATTTCGCGGCTGTTCATCCTCCGTCCGGTAGCCACCACCCTGAGCATGCTGGCCATTGTCCTGGCCGGCCTGATCGCTTATCGCCTGCTGCCGGTTTCGGCCTTGCCGCAGGTCGATTACCCGACCATCCGCGTCATGACCCTGTACCCCGGCGCCAGTCCGGACGTGATGACCAGCGCCGTCACCGCGCCGCTTGAACGCCAGTTCGGGCAGATGCCGGGCCTGACGCAAATGGCTTCGACCAGCTCCGGCGGCGCTTCGGTGCTGACCCTGCGTTTCAGCCTCGACATCAACATGGACGTCGCCGAGCAGCAGGTGCAGGCCGCGATCAACGCCGCGACCAACCTGCTGCCTACCGATTTGCCGGCGCCGCCGGTGTACAACAAGGTCAACCCGGCGGACACCCCGGTGCTGACCCTGGCCATCACTTCGAAAACCATGCTGCTGCCCAAGCTCAATGACTTGGTCGATACGCGCATGGCGCAGAAGATCGCCCAGATCAGCGGCGTCGGCATGGTCAGCATCGCTGGTGGCCAGCGTCAGGCGGTACGAATCAAGGTCAACCCCGAAGCGCTCGCGGCCAACAGCCTCAACCTGTCGGACGTGCGCACGCTGATCGGCGCCTCCAACGTCAACCAGCCGAAAGGCAACTTCGATGGCCCGACCCGGGTGTCGATGCTCGATGCCAACGACCAACTGACCTCGCCCGAGGACTACGCCAACCTCATCCTGACCTACAAGAACGGCGCGCCGTTGCGGCTCAAGGACGTCGCGGAAATCGTCGATGGCGCCGAGAACGAGCGTCTGGCCGCGTGGGCCAACCAGAATCAGGCGGTGCTGCTGAACATCCAGCGTCAGCCGGGCGCCAACGTCATCGAAGTGGTCGACCGCATCAAGGCCTTGCTGCCGAGCATCACCGACAACCTGCCGGCCGGCCTCGACGTCACGGTGCTGACGGATCGCACCCAGACCATCCGTGCCTCGGTCACCGACGTGCAACACGAACTGCTAATCGCCATCGCGCTGGTGGTCATGGTCACGTTCCTGTTTCTGCGCCGCGCCAGTGCGACGATCATTCCCTCGGTGGCCGTGCCGCTGTCGCTGATCGGCACCTTTGGCGTGATGTACCTCGCCGGTTTCTCGGTGAACAACCTGACGTTGATGGCGCTGACCATCGCCACTGGCTTCGTGGTCGACGATGCCATCGTCATGCTCGAGAACATTTCACGCTTCATCGAAGAGGGCGACAGCCCGATGCAGGCCGCGCTCAAGGGCGCGAAACAGATCGGCTTCACCCTGATTTCCCTGACCTTGTCGCTGATCGCCGTACTGATTCCGCTGCTGTTCATGGCCGACGTGGTAGGGCGCCTGTTCCGCGAGTTCGCCATCACCCTGGCGGTCGCAATCCTGATTTCCCTGGTGGTGTCGCTGACCCTGACGCCGATGATGTGCGCGCGCCTGCTCAAGCGTGAACCGCAGGAGCACGAGCAAGGCCGTTTCTACCGCGCCAGCGGTGCGTTCATCGACTGGATGATCAACGAATACGGGCGGATGCTGCGCTGGGTGCTCAAGCATCAGCCGCTGACCTTGCTGGTCGCCATCGGCACACTGGCGTTGACCGTGTTCCTGTACGTGATCGTGCCGAAGGGTTTCTTTCCGGTGCAGGACACCGGGGTGATTCAGGGTATTTCCGAAGCGCCGCAGTCGATCTCCTTCGCGGCGATGGGCGAACGGCAGCAGCAACTGGCGAAGATCATTCTCGAAGATCCGGCGGTGCAGAGCCTGTCGTCCTACATTGGCGTCGACGGCGACAACGCCACGCTCAACAGCGGCCGCTTGCTGATCAACCTCAAGCCCCATGGCGAGCGCGATCTGACGGCCAGCGAAGTGATTTCCCGCCTGCAACCAAAACTGGACAAACTGGTCGGCATTCGTTTGTTCATGCAGCCGGTGCAGGATCTGACCATTGAGGATCGGGTCAGCCGCACCCAGTATCAGTTCAGCATGTCTTCGCCGGACTCCGAATTGCTCAGCCAGTGGAGCGGACGTCTGGTCGAAGCCCTGGCGCAGCGTCCGGAGTTGACCGACGTTGCCAGTGATTTGCAAGACAAAGGCTTGCAGGTCTATCTGGTGATCGACCGCGACGCCGCATCGCGCCTTGGCGTGTCGGTGGCGAATATCACCGATGCGCTGTACGACGCGTTCGGCCAGCGGCAGATTTCGACCATTTACACCCAGGCCAGCCAGTACCGCGTGGTGCTGCAAGCCCAGGCCGGGGAGAAGATCGGCCCGCAGGCGCTGGATCAGATTCACGTCAAGACTACCGACGGCGCGCAGGTGCGTCTGTCGAGTCTGGCGCATGTCGAAGAGCGTCAGGCGCAACTGGCGATCACCCACATCGGCCAGTTCCCGGCGGTGATGATGTCGTTCAACCTCGCGCCGGGCGTGGCGTTGGGGCATGCCGTGGACATCATCGAGCAAGTGCAGCAGGACATCGGCATGCCGGTCGGCGTGCAGACTCAGTTCCAGGGCGCGGCGCAAGCGTTCCAGGCTTCGCTGTCGAGCACCTTGCTGCTGATTCTGGCGGCGGTGGTGACCATGTACATCGTGCTGGGCGTGCTCTACGAGAGCTACATCCACCCGATCACCATTCTTTCGACCTTGCCGTCGGCAGCGGTCGGTGCGTTGCTGGCATTGCTGCTCAGTGGCAACGACCTGGGCATGATCGCGATCATCGGCATCATTCTGCTGATCGGTATCGTCAAGAAGAACGCGATCATGATGATCGACTTCGCCCTCGACGCAGAACGCACCCAGGGCATGGCCCCGGCAGAGGCGATCTATCAAGCGGCGCTGCTGCGCTTCCGGCCGATTCTGATGACCACGCTGGCGGCGTTGTTCGGCGCAGTGCCGCTGATGCTGGCCACGGGGTCTGGCGCGGAACTGCGTCAGCCGTTGGGTCTGGTGATGGTCGGCGGTTTGCTGGTGAGCCAAGTGTTGACGCTGTTCACCACGCCGGTGATTTACCTGTACTTCGACCGCCTCGGAAGGCGCTTTGGCAAAGCCAAGGCCGAAGGTGAAGAGGTCGCGGTATGACCCCGCAATCAGCATATATCCCTTGTGGGAGCGAGCTTGCTCGCGAAAGCGGTGGGTCAGTCACTTTCAATGTTGAATGTAATACCGCATTCGCGAGCAAGCTCGCTCCCACAGGGTTCGGCGGTAGGGGCTGGAGCGCATGAATCTTTCAGGTCCCTTCATCAAACGCCCCGTGGCAACCATGTTGCTCTCGCTGGCAATCATGTTGCTCGGCGGTGTCAGCTTCGGTCTGTTGCCGGTTTCGCCGCTGCCGCAGATGGATTTCCCGGTGATCGTGGTCCAGGCCAGTCTGCCGGGCGCCAGTCCGGAGGTGATGGCTTCGACGGTGGCGACGCCGCTGGAGCGTTCGTTCGGTGCGATTGCCGGTGTCAATACCATGAGCAGCCGTTCCAGTCAGGGTTCGACGCGGGTGATTCTGCAGTTTGACCTCGACCGCGACATCAACGGCGCGGCGCGGGAAGTGCAGGCGGCGATCAATGCTTCGCGCAATCTGCTGCCAAGCGGGATGCGCAGCATGCCGACCTATAAAAAGGTCAACCCGTCGCAGGCGCCGATCATGGTGCTGTCGCTGACTTCGGATGTGCTGGAAAAAGGCCAGCTCTACGACTTGGCCTCGACCATCCTCTCGCAAAGCCTGTCGCAAGTGCAGGGCGTTGGTGAAGTGCAGATCGGTGGCAGTTCGCTGCCGGCGGTGCGCATCGAGCTCGAACCGCAGGCGCTGAACCAGTACGGCGTGGCCCTCGACGATGTGCGCAAGACCATTGCCGACGCTAACGTACGGCGGCCCAAGGGTTCGGTCGAGGACGGCGAGCGCTTGTGGCAGATCCAGGCCAACGACCAGTTGGAGAAAGCCAAGGATTACGAGTCGCTGATCATTCACTACGCCGACGGCGCCGCATTGCGTCTCAAGGATGTGGCGAAAGTCAGCGATGGCGTCGAAGACCGTTACAACAGCGGTTTCTTCAACGACGATGCGGCGGTATTGCTGGTGATCAACCGTCAGGCCGGCGCCAACATCATCGAGACGGTCAACGAGATCAAGGCGCAGTTGCCCGCGCTGCAAGCGGTGCTGCCGGCCAGCGTCAAACTCAATCTGGCCATGGATCGCTCGCCGGTAATCAAGGCCACGCTGCACGAAGCCGAGATGACCTTGCTGATCGCCGTCGCCCTGGTGGTGCTGGTGGTTTACCTGTTTCTGGGTAACTTCCGCGCCTCGCTGATCCCGACCCTGGCGGTGCCGGTGTCGCTGGTCGGTACCTTTGCGGTGATGTACCTCTACGGGTTCTCGCTGAACAACCTGTCGCTGATGGCGCTGATTCTCGCCACCGGTCTGGTGGTGGACGACGCCATCGTGGTGCTGGAAAACATTTCCCGGCACATCGACGAAGGCGTCAAGCCGATGCAGGCCGCGTACCTCGGCGCCAAGGAAGTCGGCTTTACCCTGCTGTCGATGAACGTCTCGCTGGTGGCGGTGTTCCTGTCGATTCTGTTCATGGGCGGGTTGGTCGAAAGCCTGTTCCGCGAATTTTCCATCACCCTGGCGGCGGCAATCGTGGTGTCGCTGGTGGTGTCCCTGACGCTGACACCGATGCTCTGCGCGCGCTGGCTCAAGCCGCACACCCCGGGCCAGGAAAACCGCTTGCAACGCTGGAGCCACAAGACCAACGACTGGATGGTCGGCAAATACGCCACCAGCCTCGACTGGGTATTGCGTCATCGGCGTCTGACCTTGTTCAGTCTGCTGCTCACCGTTGGCGTCAACATTGCGCTCTATGTGGTGGTGCCGAAAACCTTCCTGCCGCAACAGGACACCGGCCAGTTGATCGGTTTCGTGCGTGGCGACGACGGTCTGTCGTTCAACGTCATGCAGCCGAAAATGGAAACCTTCCGCCGCGCCGTACTCAAGGATGAAGCGGTGGAAAGCGTGGCCGGGTTCATCGGCGGCAACAACGGCACCAACAACGCCTTCATGATCGTGCGCCTGAAGCCGATCAAGGAGCGCCAGCTTTCAGCGCAGAAGGTCATAGAACGCCTGCGCAAGGAAATGCCCAAGGTGCCAGGGGCGCAGTTGATGCTGATGGCCGACCAGGATCTGCAGTTTGGCGGCGGTCGCGAGCAGACCAGTTCGCAATACACCTACATTCTGCAAAGCGGCGACCTCGCCGAGCTGCGCAAGTGGTTCCCGAAAGTGGTCACCGCGTTGCGTGCCTTGCCCGAGCTGACCGCCATCGATGCCCGCGAAGGTGCCGGGGCACAGCAGGTGACACTGATCGTCGACCGGGATCAGGCCAAGCGCCTGGGCGTCGACATGAACATGGTCACCGCCGTGCTCAATAACGCCTACAGCCAGCGGCAGATTTCGACGATCTACGACAGCCTCAACCAGTATCAGGTGGTGATGGAGGTCAATCCGAAATACGCTCAGGATCCGGTGACACTCAAGCAGGTCGAGGTGATTACCGCAGACGGTGCGCGGGTGCCGCTGTCGACGTTCGCCCATTACGAAAACAGCCTGGAAAACGACCGGGTCAGTCATGAAGGCCAGTTCGCGTCCGAAAGCATTTCCTTTGACATGGCCGAAGGCGTGACCGTGGAGCAGGGCAGTGCCGCCATTGAACGGGCGATCGCCAAGGTCGGCCTGCCGGAGGATGTAATTGCGAAAATGGCCGGCACCGCTGACGCCTTCGCCGCGACGCAGAAGAGCCAGCCGTTCATGATCCTCGGTGCGTTGCTGGCCGTGTATCTGGTGCTCGGCGTGCTGTATGAAAGCTACATCCACCCGCTGACCATTCTTTCAACCTTGCCCTCGGCCGGGGTTGGCGCGTTGCTGTCGATCTATGCATTGGGCGGCGAGTTCAGCCTGATTTCCCTGCTGGGGATATTCCTGCTGATCGGCGTGGTGAAAAAGAACGCCATTCTGATGATCGATCTGGCGCTGCAATTGGAGCGTCATCAGGGCCTGTCGCCGCTGGAGTCGATCCGCAGCGCCTGTCTGCAACGCCTGCGACCGATTCTGATGACCACGCTGGCCGCGATCCTCGGCGCCTTGCCGTTGCTGCTCGGCCGTGCCGAGGGTGCGGAAATGCGCCAGCCGCTGGGACTGACCATCATTGGCGGCCTGGTGTTCAGCCAGGTCCTGACCCTCTACACCACCCCGGTGGTTTACCTCTATCTCGACAAGCTGCGCCATCGCTTCAACAAATGGCGTGGCGTGCGCACTGATGCCGCTCTGGAAACTCCGCTATGACTGACCGTTCGCTTCTCCAATTGGCCACCGTCCGCGGCTCGCGCCTGTTGAGCCTGTCACTGTGCGTGGCGCTGCTCAGCGCTTGCGCGGTCGGCCCGGACTACCAGCGCCCGCAAACTGCCGAAATCGCTCAGTTCAAGGAAGCCGAAGGCTGGCGTCAGGCCAATCCCAGCGACTCGCTGGCCCGTGGCGCCTGGTGGGAGTTGTACGGCGACCAACAGCTCAACGCCTTGATCGAAAAACTCAATAGCTCCAACCAGACCGTCGCCCAGTCTGAAGCGCAGTTTCGTCAGGCGCAGGCCTTGGTGCGCAGTGCACGCGGGGCATTTTACCCGAGCGTCGACCTGAGTCTGGGCAAGACCCGCTCGAGTCAGGGCACCGGTAGCAGCAGTTCGAGCCTGAGCAGTTCCTCAAGCGGCATCCGCGACACTTATAACGCGCAGTTGGGCGTCAGTTGGGAAGCCGACGTCTGGGGCAAGCTGCGCCGTGGCCTGGAGGCCGACGAGGCCAACGCCCAGGCGAGCTTTGCCGATCTGGCAGCGATGCGTCTGAGTCAGCAATCGGAACTGGTGCAGAACTACCTGCAACTGCGCGTCATCGATCAGCAGAAGCGTTTGCTCGAGGCCACCGTTGCCGCTTATGAACGCTCGCTGAAAATGACCCAAAACCAGTACCGCGCCGGGGTTTCCGGGCGCGATGCGGTGGCGCAGGCCCAAACCCAGTTGAAAAGCACCCAGGCCGATCTGGTCGACCTGATCTGGCAGCGCGCGCAGTTCGAAAACGCTATTGCCGTACTGACCGGCGAAGCACCGGCCAACTTCAGCATTGCCGAAAGCCAGAGCATCCCGAATCTGCCGCAGGTACCGCTGAGCTTGCCTTCACAACTGCTGGAACGCCGTCCTGACATCGCTTCGGCCGAACGCTCGGTGATTGCCGCCAATGCCAACATCGGCGTGGCGAAAGCCGCGTATTACCCGGACCTGACCCTGAGCCTGAGCGGCGGCTACAGCAGCAGTACCTCGAAAAACCTGATCAGCCTGCCGAACCGTTTCTGGTCGGTCGGCCCGCAGCTTTCTCTGCCGCTGTTCGACGGCGGCATTCGTTCGGCCGAGGTCGACCGCAGCGAAGCCGCCTACGACGAAACCGTCGCCCGCTACCGCCAGACCGTTCTCGACGGTTTCCGCGAAGTGGAAAACTACCTGGTCCAGCTCAAGGTGTATGAAGACGAAGCAGCAGTTCGCCAGGAAGCGCTGGATGCTGCCCGCGATTCCCTGCGCCTGACGGAAAACCAGTACAAGGCCGGGCTGATTGCCTATATCGATGTGGTAGTGGTGCAGGCCACGGCGCTGAGCAACGAACGCAGTGTGCTGAATATTCTGCAGAGTCGATTGATTGCCAGCGTGCAACTGATCGCCGCACTGGGCGGCGGCTGGGACGGCCAACTGGACGTCAGCGACAACCGCTGAACCTCGCTCCCACAGGGATT
>NZ_RCNX01000034.1:0-78135 GCF_004307595.1 Pseudomonas sp. Sample_23 | reverse complement strand
CTCGCTCCCACAGGGATTTGTGGCCGGCGTGAGATAGCTTTCACAAGTTGTGCTTAAAGCCCACCGCAGAGCCTTGTAGGACGATCGAACAAGCGTTTCATCGGCTTGATGGCATTTTGGTTACTTTGTCAGTGCGTTATTTCGCGCAATCAGTACAATCGCCGCATTTGCCCGACCGAGAATGGAAGCAGTACGGTTTCGGCTTGTCACGAGAACGTTCATGCTCATCGGCAGCTATTCCTTCACTTTGGTTTTCATCTCGTTGTGCGTGGCCATTCTGGCTTCCTACACGGCGCTCGATCTCACTGGGCGCATCGCCACGGCGAAAGGCCGGGCCGTGCATTTCTGGACGGCGGGCGGGGCGTTGGCGATGGGCGTTGGCGTCTGGTCGATGCATTTCATCGGCATGCTCGCCTTCAAATTGCCGATCGACCTGGGCTATGACTTCACCCTGACTGCGCTGTCGCTGCTGATCGCGGTGCTGTCTTGCGGTTTTGCGTTGTGGCTGGTCAGCCAACCGAAACTGCCACTGGCGCAACTGGCCTTCGGTGCGTTGATCATGGGAGCGGGCATCAGCGCCATGCACTACACCGGCATGGCCGCGCTGCGCATGACCCCGGGCATTGATTACGACCCGACATTGTTCAGCGCCTCCCTGCTGATTGCCGTCGGCGCCTCGGCAGCGGCATTGTGGATTGCCTTTCGTCTGCGCCAGCATTCGCCCTATGTGCGGCTGATTCGTGCCGGCGCGGCGGTGATCATGGGGGTGGCGATTGTCGGCATGCACTACACCGGCATGGCTGCTGCGCAATTTCCTGACGGCAGTTTCTGCGGCGCGACACTCAATGGCTTGAAGGGCAATGGTCTCGACAGTCTGGTCGTGGTCACCACGCTGGCGGTGCTGTCGATTGCCCTGTTGACCTCGATTCTCGATGCCCGCCTCGAAGCGCGCACCGCTGATCTGGCGCACTCGCTGACGGTGGCCAATCGCGAACTCACCCAATTGGCCTTGCACGATCCGCTGACCAGCCTGCCCAATCGCATGTTGCTCGACGACCGCATCAATCAGGCAATCAGAAAAGTTGAAGAGCAGGGCGGCTGCTTCGCCTTGATGTTCATCGACCTCGACGGCTTCAAACCGGTCAACGACGCATTCGGCCATCACATGGGTGACCAATTGCTGCGCGAGGTCGGCGCGCGTCTGCGTGAAGACCTGCGCAGCCAGGACACGTTGGCGCGGATCGGTGGCGATGAGTTCGTTCTGCTGGTGCGCTTGAGCGAGCCCAATGACGCCTTGAGCCTGGCTGCGCGTCAGGTCGGCCTGATCGGTCGCACGTTCCGCGTCGCCGAGCATGATCTGCAGATTTCCGCCAGCGTCGGCATTGCCCTGTATCCGGGCAACGGCGCCAACGCCCAGGAACTGCTGATGAATGCCGACGCCGCGATGTACCACGCCAAGGGCGGTGGCAAGAACGGCTACAGCTTCTTCGATGCGTCGATGAACACCAACGCGCGCAAACAACTGCAACTGTTGCAGGACCTGCGCGCGGCCATCGAGCACAACCAGTTCTGCCTGCATTACCAGCCCAAATTCGACGCCGCCAATGGCCGTCCGGTCGGTGCCGAAGCACTGCTGCGTTGGAAGCATCCGCTGCACGGCATGCTGATGCCGGACAAGTTCATCGATCTGGCGGAAAAAACCGGGCTGATCATTCCGATGGGCGAATGGGTGCTCAACGAAGCCTGCCGGCAGATGCGCGAATGGTACGTGCTCGGTTACACCGACTGGCGCATTGCCGTAAACCTCTCTGCCTTGCAGTTTTGTCATGCCGGGCTGGTGCAAAGCGTGGCCAAGGCGCTGGCGACCCACCACTTGCCGGCCAACAGCCTGACCCTGGAAATCACTGAAACCACAGCGATGAGCGACGCTGATGCGAGCATGACTGTGCTGCAAGAGCTATCGGACATGGGCGTCGACCTGTCGATCGACGACTTCGGCACCGGTTATTCCAGCCTGATGTACCTCAAGCGCCTGCCGGCCAATGAATTGAAGATCGACCGCGGTTTCGTCCGTGATCTGGAGCACGACAGCGATGATGCGGCGATCGTCTCGGCGATTGTTGCGCTGGGGCAGGCCCTGGATCTGCGGATTGTCGCCGAGGGTGTCGAGACCGGCGCGCAACAGGATTTCCTCACCAAACTGGGCTGTGACTCGCTGCAGGGCTATCTGCTCGGCCACCCGATGCCGGCGGAGCGCTTCATGCAGGACATCGTGCGTGGGCAACGGCTGGCGGTGGTCTGACATACCGAGTCATCGTTCTTCGCGAGCAGGCTCGCTCCCACAGGTGATCGCATTCCCTTGTGGGAGCGAGCTTGCTCGCGAAGGCGCCCGAATAGGCGCCACATGCAAAACCCGCCAATCGCAGTTATTCTTCCCCCGACTGTTACGTGTGCACGTGGGGGAAGGCCAGCATGGATAAAGTCATTGTCATCACCGGTGGCGGGCGCGGAATCGGCGCGGCTACGGCATTGTTGGCAGCCGAACAGGGCTACCGGATCTGCATCAACTATCAGTCGGATGAACAGGCCGCACACAGCGTGCTCGAGCAGGTTCGCGCCTTGGGCGCCCAGGCCATCGCGGTTCGCGCCGATGTCAGTATCGAAGACGAAGTAATCGCGATGTTTCAGCGCGTCGACACCGAACTGGGCCGGGTCACCGCGCTGGTCAACAACGCCGGCACCGTCGGGCAGAAGTCGCGGGTCGATGAAATGTCCGAATTCCGCATCCTCAAAATCATGAAAACCAACGTGCTGGCGCCGATCCTCTGCGCCAAGCACGCGATCCTGCGCATGTCGCCCAAACACGGCGGGCAGGGCGGCAGCATCGTCAACGTCTCCTCGGTCGCGGCACGCCTCGGTTCGCCGAATGAGTACGTTGATTACGCCGCATCCAAAGGCGCGCTCGACACCTTCACCATCGGTCTGTCGAAAGAAGTGGCGGGCGAGGGCATTCGCGTCAATGCCGTGCGTCCGGGCTACATCTACACCGACTTCCATGCCCTGAGCGGCGACCCGGATCGGGTCAGCAAGCTCGAATCGGCGATTCCCATGGCCCGGGGCGGGCGGCCGGATGAAGTGGCGGAAGCGATTGTCTGGCTGCTGTCGGACAAGGCTTCGTATGCGACCGGGACGTTTGTTGACTTGGGGGGTGGGCGGTAAACCGGTGGGTTTGCAGTGTTAATGCCGTCCTCTTCGCGAGCAGGCTCGCTCCCACATTGGTTCTGTATTCACAAATCAACTGTGGGAGCGAGCCTGCTCGCGAAGGGGCCAGTCCAGACAACATCTATCCCTCAGAACGACCGCACAATCCGCCCCAACGTCTCCATGGCCTTTTCCGATTCCTCGGTCCACGGGCTGCCGTAATTCAAGCGAATGCAATTTCTGAAACGCTGGGTCGGTGAGAATATCGGCCCCGGCGCGATGCTGATGCCTTGCGCCAATGCCATTTGAAACAGCTTCAGCGAATCCATCTGCTCCGGCAATTCCAGCCACAGAAAGTAGCCGCCCGCCGGCTGGCTGACGCGGGTCTGTGCCGGAAAGTAACGGGCAATCGCCGCGAGCATCGCGCTCTGCTGTTCTTCCAGGGCATAACGCAGTTTGCGCAGATGCCGATCGTAGCCGCCGTGTTGCAGATAATCGGCAATCGCCGCTTGCGCCGGCATCGAAGCGCACAGCGAGGTCATCAGCTTCAGTCGCTCGATCTTCTGCGCGAAACGCCCGGCCGCCACCCAGCCGATGCGGTAGCCGGGGGCGAGACTTTTGGCGAACGAGCCGCAATGCATGACCAATCCTTCGGTATCAAAAGCCTTGGCCGGTTTTGGCGCCTGTTGCCCGTAATAAAGCTCGGCGTAGACGTCGTCCTCGATCAACGGCACCTGATGCTGACGCAGCAGTTCGACCAGTTCCTGTTTCTTCACCTCGGGCACGGTCGCGCCCATCGGGTTGTGGAAACTGGTCATGCACCAGCAGGCCTTGATCGGATGGCGTTCCAGAGTTTGCGCGAGCACGCCGAGGTCGATGCCGTCACGCGGGTGCACGGGGATTTCCACGGCTTTGAGCTTCAGGCGCTCCAGCACTTGCAGGCAGGCATAAAACGCCGGGGCCTCGATGGCCACCAGATCGCCGGGCTCGGTCACTGCTTGCAGGCACAGGTTCAGCGCTTCGAGAGCGCCGTTGGTGATGAGCAATTCTTCCATCGGCAGCATCAGCCCGCCGACCATGTAGCGCAGGGCAATCTGTCGGCGCAGTTGCGGGTTGCCCGGCGACATATCGGTGACGACCATGCGCGGATCCATCTCCCGCGCGGCGCTGGCCAGGGAGCGCGACAGGCGTTGCAGCGGGAACAGGGTCGGGCTGGGGAAGGCCGAGCCGAACGGTACGGTATTGGGATCTTTGATCGAATCGAGTACCGAGAACACCAGTTCGCTGACGTCAACCTCGGTGGATTCGTTGACCTGGCTGCTGATCACCGGCTCGGAAAATGTGCTCGGTGTATGGGCGTTGACGAAGTAACCGGAGCGCGGCCGGGCGCGGATCAGGCCGCGGCGTTCGAGCAGGTAATAGGCCTGGAATACTGTCGACGGGCTAACCCCGTAAGCCTGGCTGGCATAGCGCACCGACGGTACCCGCTGGCCAGGGCCGAGGACGCCGGAGCGGATCAGTTCAGCGATGTCGTCGGCGAATTTTTCGTAGCGTTTCATCGGTGGGCCTTGGTGGACTTGATTTTGTGGGGTGTCAGGGAAGGAGCCCTCACCCTAGCCCTCTCCCAGAGGGAGAGGGGACTGATTGGGGGATGCTGATGAAATACGCCGACCTGACAGTGCTTTGCCGAATCCATAATCGACTCGGTCTTTCAGGTCGATGCATAGCGACAGACACCTCGGTCGGCTCCCTCTCCCTCCGGGAGAGGGCTGGGGTGAGGGCAGCAATGCCAGCTCCTCAACGATTCATCGGCGCCACAAACCGGCTGTTCGCCACGCTGTATACCTGCGGCTCGTCACTGTCTTCAATCCTGAAACTCAATGTCTGCGAACTGCTCGCCGGGCGCTCGGTGGTCATCGCCACCGACACCGGCACATCGACAATCTCCCCGGGCGCCAGGCTCAATGCCGTTTTGCCCTGCAACGCAAACCCGTCGCCATCAACCAGACTCAACCGGTAATCCTGCCGTTGCTGAGTCTTGTTGATCACTTTCAGCGAATAAATATTCTCGATCTGGCCTTGAGCGTTCTCGCGGAACAACCCGCGATCCTTGGTCACGTCCAGCGACACCATCGGTCGCTCGATCAATGCCAGCGCCAACGCGCCGATCATCAACAACAACACCGCCGTGTAGCCAATCAAACGCGGACGCAGCAGGTTGGTCTTGCCGCCCTGCAATTCGCGCTCGGAACTGTAGCGGATCAGGCCGCGCGGGTAATGCATTTTGTCCATGATCGAATCGCAGGCGTCGATGCATGCTGCGCAGCCGATGCATTCCATTTGCAAGCCATCGCGGATGTCGATGCCTGTCGGGCAGACCTGCACGCACAACTGGCAGTCGATGCAATCACCCAGGCCGGCTTCGACCGGGCGCACGTCACGCCTGCGCGGGCCGCGGTTTTCGCCGCGTGCGGCGTCGTAGGCAATGGTCAGCGTGTCCTTGTCGAACATCACACTCTGGAACCGCGCATACGGGCACATGTGCATGCACACCGCCTCACGCAGCCAACCGGCGTTGATGTAGGTGGCGGCGGCGAAGAACAGCACCCAGAACAGACTGACGCCACCGATCTGCAGGGTCAGCAGCTCTTCGGCCAGCGGCCGGATCGGGGTGAAATAGCCGACGAAGGTCAGGCCGGTCATCACGCTAATTGCCAGCCACAACGTGTGTTTGGCGGCACGCCGCGCCAGTTTGTTCAGGCTCCATGGCGCCGCTTGCAGTTTGATGCGCTGGTTGCGCTCGCCTTCGGTGATCTTCTCGCACCACATGAAGATCCACGTCCACGAACTCTGCGGGCAGGTGTAACCGCACCAGACGCGACCGGCAAACACGGTGATGGCGAAGAGTCCGAACGCAGCAATGATCAGCAGGGCCGAGAGCAGAATGAAATCCTGCGGCCAGAACGTCGCGCCAAAGATGTGGAATCTGCTTTCCGCCAGATCCCAAAGTACGGCCTGCCGACCGCCCCAGTTCAGCCACACGGTGCCGAAGAACAGCACAAACAGAAGTCCGGCACCGCTCATACGCAGGTTGCGGAACAGGCCGGTGAAACTGCGAGTGTGGATCTGCTTGTCGGTGGAGCCGGCAGTCGCCTTCAGCGGGCGCGCGGGTACGCTTTTTATCGTTGGCGATGCTTCTACGGTTCGGACGGGGATTCGCTCGCTCATGTTCGTACGCTCATCAGCCTCCATCAGGCCGATGCACTATGAGCGCCGATCTGTTTGCAGAACAGACTCAGGTTTGGCAATAAAAAGCGGATCAGATGAGGTTTGGCGCAGTGCCTGCGACAACTTGAAGCAACCTGCCAGGCGCGGCGCAAACGCCTATTGCAGGCGTCTGCGTCGGGTGTTGATCGAGGTCAATCAAACCACCGAATCACTGTCATCGGCCTTCAGATGTTTGCGCCCGTCCTTGGCCCCGGCGACGGTCAAGGCATCGGCTTCTGCTTCGGTGATGTAAGTGCGTTTGCCTTCGATTTCCACGAACGACATGGCTTTGTCGCTATCGGTCAGGACTTCGAGGGTGTCGCAGATGCGAATTTCCTCACCATGCTCGACGGTAAAAAAACACACTTTCTGCTCGGGGTTGGATTCATCGATTCGAACGGGCATGGCGGCAGTCCTTGTTCCAGGGAGGTCTGCATATTAGGAAGCGCAGCGCGCCGATCGTTCTGCGCAACCGATTAATGGTCGCTGTTGTCCATCGCTTATCAAGCCAATAACAAGGGAGGCACGATGGAAGACTGGTGGGATGAAGTGTGGGCAACGATGCAAGCCGAGTTCGCCGATATCGGTGATGCCTCGCAAATGACCCGGATCACCGTACGCCTGGTGATGGCGGCGATTCTCGGCGGGATACTCGGTTTCGAGCGCGAGCATAAAGGCAAGGCAGCGGGCGTGCGCACGCACATGCTGGTGGCATTGGGTGCTGCGCTATTCGTATTGGTGCCGCAGACCTCGGGCGCAGAATCCGATGCGATGAGTCGCGTATTGCAGGGCGTGATTGCCGGGATCGGCTTTCTCGGCGCCGGCACCATTCTGAAAAATCAACAGGGCGACGAGGCCCATGTCAAAGGCCTGACCACGGCGGCGGGTTTATGGATGACGGCAGCGATCGGCGTGGCGGCGGGGCTGGGCAAGGAAGCGACGGCATTGCTCAGTACCATTCTGGCGCTGGCGATCTTCAGCGTGATGCCGTACGTGGTGAGGGTGTTCGAAAAGGATGTCGACAAGAACGACCACCTCTGACTCCCCGCCGGCTGATGATCGTTCCCACGCTCCGCGTGGGAATGCTTCAACGGACGCTCCGCGTTCGGCTCTGGATGGGACGCAGAGCGTCCCGGGCTGCATTCCCACGCGGAGCGTGGGAACGATCAGACGATCAGGGGGGGCAAGGGTCAGACGATCACCGGCGGCATCGTGCTCGGTGGCTCTTCTTTCGGCGGTGGCGTGGTGCCTGGCGGCTCTTGCTCGGGCACCGGTGGCGGTTCGGTCTCCGGCAGGGTGGGTTTGTCGATGTTCGGATCGGGCGTTTCCGCCGGAATCGGGATGCTCATCAGGTGACCTCCGTATGGCACATGGCGTGGGACGTGCTTAAGTGAGTTGACCCGGCCACGACAAATTCGATCCGCAGGTTTGTCTTGTTAATTTCATCTGAACTTTTCCCCGCGCCGGTTGCTCGGAACCTAAGTGAGTTCATGACAGGGCCGGCGCTTTGTCGCGAATACTGTTCCGGCACAAGAGCGTCCTTGGGGCGTTAAGGAGAGATGCTCAATGACTGCTGAAAGACCTTCAGAGCTGAGTTACAACCCGCACATGCCGCTGTCGCAGGCGTTGCTGCTGCCACGTATCGTCATCGAAAACACCATGCCGACTCTCGACGGCGGCCAGTTCGCCGCCAAATCGATTGCCGGGCGCGAAGTGGTGGTGACCAGCAAAGTCTTTGCCGACGGTCATGACAAGCTCGCCGTGCGCATCCGCTGGCGCGAGGAAGGCCAGGAAACCTGGCAGACCGAGGTCATGTCCGATCAGGGCAACAACACCTGGCAAGGCCAGTTCCGCCCCGAAGAGCAGGGCCGCTACCTGTATTGCATCGAAGCGTGGATCGACCATTTCGCCAGCTTCCAGTACGAACTGGAAAAGAAGCACAGCGCGGCGGTGCCGGTTTCTCTGGAGCTGCAGGAAGGCCGCACGATGGTGCAACAGGCCGCCGAACGCAGCGAAGGTCAGCTCAGCGAGCAGCTCGCCGCGCTGCACCATGAATTGTCCGGCCTGCTCGAAACCGAGCAGGTTGCGCTTTTTCTGCACTCGCGCAGTGCAGAGCTGATGGCTCAGGCCGATCACCGCGCCTACCTCAGCGTCAGCGCCGAATTCCCCATGGACGTCGAGCGCGAACTCGCCGAGTTCGCCAGTTGGTACGAGCTGTTTCCGCGCTCGATCACCGACGATCCCCAGCGTCACGGCACTTTCAACGACGTGCACTCGCGTCTGCCGATGATTCAGGACATGGGCTTCGACGTGCTGTATTTCACGCCGATTCACCCGATCGGCCGCGCCCACCGCAAGGGCCGCAACAATTCCCTGACCGCTGGCCCGGACGATCCCGGCAGTCCGTATGCGATTGGCAGCGAGGAGGGTGGTCACGAGGCGATACATTCGCAACTCGGCACCCGTGAAGATTTCCGCCGCCTGGTGGCTGCCGCCGCCGACCATGGCCTGGAAATCGCTCTCGACTTCGCCATCCAGTGTTCTCAGGATCACCCGTGGCTCAAGGAGCATCCGGGCTGGTTCAACTGGCGCCCGGACGGCACGATCAAATACGCCGAAAATCCGCCGAAGAAATACCAGGATATCGTCAACGTCGACTTCTATGCGCCGGACGCGATTCCGAGCCTGTGGGTCGAGTTGCGCGACATCGTCGTCGGCTGGGTCAAGGAAGGCGTGAAAATCTTCCGCGTCGACAACCCGCACACCAAACCGCTGCCGTTCTGGCAATGGCTGATCGCCGATGTGCGCACGCTGTATCCGGAAGTGATCTTCCTCGCCGAGGCCTTCACCACGCCGGCGATGATGGCGCGTCTGGGCAAGGTCGGGTATTCGCAGAGCTACACCTATTTCACCTGGCGCAATACCAAGGCCGAGCTGGCGGAATACTTCACCGAGCTGAACCAGTCGCCGTGGCGCGAATGCTACCGGCCGAATTTCTTCGTCAATACCCCGGACATCAACCCGGCGTTTTTGCATGAGTCGGGGCGTCCCGGTTTCCTCATTCGCGCGACGCTGGCGACTATGGGTTCGGGGCTGTGGGGCATGTATTCCGGTTTCGAATTGTGCGAATCGGCGCCGGTGCCGGGCAAAGAGGAATACCTGGATTCGGAGAAATACGAGATCCGTGTCCGCGACTTCACCGCGCCGGGCAACATCATTGCCGAGATCGCTCAGCTCAACCGCATCCGCCGGCAGAACCCGGCGCTGCACACGCATCTGGGTCTGAAAATCTACAACGCCTGGAACGACAACATTCTGTACTTCGGCAAGCGCAGCGCCGATGGCAGCAATTTCATTCTGGTCGCAGTCAGCCTCGATCCGCATAACGTGCAGGAAGCGAATTTCGAATTGCCGCTGTGGGAAATGGGCCTGCCGGACGACGCCACCACCCATGGCGAAGATTTGATGAACGGCCATCGCTGGGACTGGCACGGCAAATATCAGTTCATGCGCATTGACCCGGCGTATCAGCCGTTCGGGATTTGGCGGATCAGCGCCACGTAATGATCGTTCCCACGCTCTGCGTGGGAATGCATCCCGGGACGCTCCGCGTCCCAAAGCGGACGCAGAGCGTCCATGGCGGCATTCCCACGCAAAGCGTGGGAACGATCGTCGTGGGACGCCCATAAAGTATTCAACAGGAGTTCCACATGGCGAAGAAACCCAAGGCAGCCGCCTTCATCAAAGACCCGCTCTGGTACAAGGACGCGGTGATCTATCAGGTTCACGTCAAATCGTTTTTCGACTCCAACAATGACGGGATCGGCGACTTTCCCGGGCTTATCGCCAAACTCGATTACATTGCCGACCTCGGCGTCAACACCATCTGGCTGCTGCCGTTCTATCCCTCGCCACGTCGCGACGACGGTTACGACATCGCCGAATACCGTGGCGTGCACAGCGACTACGGGACCATGGCCGACGCCAAGCGCTTCATTGCCGAAGCGCACAAGCGCGGTCTGCGGGTAATCACCGAGCTGGTCATCAATCACACCTCCGACCAGCACCCGTGGTTCCAGCGTGCGCGTAAAGCCAAGCCGGGTTCGGCGGCGCGGGATTTCTACGTCTGGTCCGATGACGACCAGAAATACGACGGCACGCGGATCATCTTCCTCGACACCGAGAAATCCAACTGGACCTGGGACCCGGTCGCCGGTCAATACTTCTGGCACCGCTTCTATTCGCACCAGCCGGATTTGAACTTCGATAACCCGCAAGTGATGAAAGCCGTGTTGTCGGTGATGCGCTACTGGCTGGACATGGGCATCGACGGCCTGCGCCTTGACGCGATTCCGTACCTGATCGAGCGCGACGGCACCAACAACGAAAACCTGCCCGAGACCCACGACGTCCTCAAGCAGATCCGTGCCGAGATCGACGCCAACTACCCCGACCGGATGCTGCTGGCCGAAGCCAATCAGTGGCCGGAAGACACTCAGCTGTATTTCGGTGACACCGATGCCGCTGGCGTCAATGGCGACGAATGCCACATGGCCTTCCACTTCCCGCTGATGCCGCGCATGTACATGGCGCTGGCGCAGGAAGATCGCTTCCCGATTACTGACATTCTCCGGCAGACCCCGGAAATCCCGGCGAATTGCCAGTGGGCGATTTTCCTGCGCAACCACGATGAGCTGACCCTGGAAATGGTCACCGACCGCGAGCGCGATTACCTGTGGAATTACTACGCGGCTGACCGTCGCGCACGGATCAACCTCGGTATTCGCCGCCGTCTCGCACCGTTGATGGAACGAGACCGTCGCCGCATCGAACTGCTCAACAGCCTGCTGCTGTCGATGCCCGGCACGCCGACCCTGTATTACGGCGACGAAATCGGTATGGGCGACAACATCTACCTCGGCGACCGCGACGGCGTGCGTACGCCGATGCAGTGGTCGATCGACCGCAACGGCGGTTTCTCCCGCGCCGATCCGGCCAGTCTGGTACTGCCGCCGATCATGGATCCGCAGTATGGCTATCAGTCGGTCAACGTCGAAACCCAGTCCGGCGATCCGCATTCGCTGTTGAACTGGACGCGGCGCCTGCTGGCCGTGCGCAAGCAATCGAAAGCGTTCGGTCGTGGCACGTTGAAAATGCTCTCGCCGGCCAACCGTCGCGTGCTGGCTTATACCCGCGAATACACCGATGTCGATGGCAAGCACGAAATCATTCTGTGCGTGGCCAACGTCTCGCGCAGTGCGCAAGCAGTGGAGCTGGATCTGTCGGCGTACGTCGGCATGGTGCCGGTGGAAATGCTCGGCGGTAACGCGTTCCCGCCGATCGGCCAGTTGAATTTCCTTCTGACCCTGGCGCCGTACGGCTTCTATTGGTTCGCGCTGGCAGCGGAGAACCAGATGCCGAGCTGGCACGTCGAGCCGGCGCAGAGCCTGCCGGACTTCACCACGCTGGTACTGAAAAAACGCATGGAAGAGCTGCTCGAAGCGCCGTCGCGTACGACGCTGGAGCAAAGCATTCTGCCGAGCTGGCTGCAGAACCGTCGCTGGTTCGCCGGCAAGGACGCGGCGATCGAGAAGGTCAATCTGGCTTATGGCGTGCGTTTCGGCGACGCCCAGCATCCAGTGCTGCTCAGCGAAATCGAAGTCACCAGCGGTGGCCAGACCAACCGTTATCAACTGCCGTTCGGCTTCATTGCCGAAGACCATGTCGGCCCGCCGTTGCCGCAGCAATTGGCGCTATCGCGTGTACGCCGTGTGCGTCAGGTCGGTCTGATTACTGATGCGTTCAGCCTGGAGACTTTCGTCCGCGCCGTTCTGCAAGGCATGCAGAACAACACCGTACTGGAATCGATCGAAGGCGAAATCCGCTTCGAACAGACAGATCATCTGGAAAAACTCGGCCTCGGCGCCGAGTCGGATGTGCGCTACCTGTCGGCCGAGCAATCGAACAGCTCCGTGGTTGTCGGCAACAGCCTGGTGCTTAAGCTGATACGCAAAGTCGCTTCTGGCGTACACCCGGAACTGGAGATGAGCGCTTACCTGACCGAGGCCGGGTTTGCCAATATCTCGCCACTGCTGGGTTCGGTGATTCGCCGTGACGCGCAGGGTGAGGACAACTTGCTGATGATCGCCCAGGGTTACCTGAGCAATCAGGGCGACGCGTGGGAATGGACGCAGAACAACCTGGAACGGGCGCTCCGTGATGAACTGGCCGACGCCATGTCCGAGCAGGAGCAGCATTACAACGCGCTCGGCGAGCTGAAGGACTTCGCCGGCATGCTCGGCCAACGTCTGGGCGAGATGCATCAGGTGCTCGCTGCGCCAACCGACAACGCCGACTTTGCGCCGCAGGTGTCGTCGAGCAAGGACATGGCCGCGACGGCCAAGGATGTCACCGCCCAGCTCGAACATGCCTTGAAACTGCTCAAGCAGCATCAAGGCGAGTTGAACGCGGCGGATCAGAAACTGGTCAAACGTCTGCTCGACGAGAAGAAAACCATTCTTGCCCATGTGCAGGATCTGGCGAAGAAAGCCACTGGCGGCTTGCGCATCCGGGTGCATGGCGACTTGCATTTGGGTCAGGTGCTGGTGATCAAGGGCGATGCCTACCTGATCGACTTCGAGGGCGAACCGGCGCGGCCATTGAGCGAGCGGCGCGGCAAGCACAGCCCGTACAAGGATGTCAGCGGCGTACTGCGTTCGTTCGATTACGCAGCGGCGATGACCATCAATGTGCACAACGTCGACAACAGCGTCGAAGCCGAAGCGGCGCGTAAACGTGTCGCCGAGCGTTATCTGCGCGAAGCACGCGAGGCATTTGTCCAGGCATACCGCGAGGCAGCAGCTAGTCTTGAGCATGCCTGGCAGGATCCTCAGGGTGCCGACGCCGCGCTGGCGTTGTTCGGCCTGGAAAAAGCCGCTTATGAAGTGGCCTACGAGGCGGAAAACCGCCCAACGTGGCTGCCCGTGCCATTGCACGGCTTGTATGGATTATTGACAGGGCTTAAACCCTTTTCCGATCTTGGTGGAGAGTAGTCATGAGTTTCTCGAACAAGGAACAGGGTGTGGTAAAGGAAGCATTGTTACCCTCGGCACGCGACATTGATGCTTTGGTGCGCGCTGAACATCAGGACCCGTTTTCCATTCTCGGCCCGCACGGCGATGGCGCTGGTGGGCAATTCATCCGCGCTTATCTGCCGGGTGCGCTGAGTGTGGCGGTGCTGGACAAGGACAGCGGCGAAGAGCTTGGCCCGCTGGAGATGACCGAGACGCCGGGGCTGTTTGTCGGCCATTTCGATCAGGCGCGACCGTATCTGTTGCGCACGCGCTGGGCCGGTGGCGAGCAGGTTGCCGAAGATCCGTACAGCTTTGGTCAGTTGCTCGGGGAAATGGATTTGTATCTGTTCGCCGAAGGCAATCACCGTGACCTCAGCGCTTGCCTTGGTGCACAGCTGAAAACCGTCGATGGCGTTGACGGCGTGCGCTTTGCCGTGTGGGCGCCAAATGCCCGCCGTGTCTCGGTGGTCGGCGATTTCAACGTCTGGGACGGTCGTCGTCACCCAATGCGCCTGCGCCATCCTTCGGGCGTGTGGGAGCTGTTCATCCCTCGCCTGCAAGCGGGGGAGTTGTACAAGTACGAAATCCTCGGCGCTCACGGCATTCTGCCGCTCAAGGCCGACCCGATGGCGCTGGCTACCAGCCTGCCGCCGGATACCGCCTCGAAAGTTGCCTCGCCCCTGCAGATCGACTGGCAGGATCACGACTGGATGAATTCCCGTCACGATCGCCAGCAGCGCTCCAAACCTTTGTCGATCTACGAGTTGCACGCCGGCTCCTGGCAGTGCGAGCTGGATGATCTCGGCGAAGTCGCGCGCCAGTACACCTGGCCGGAACTGGCCGAGCGGCTGATTCCTTATGTGAAAGAGCTGGGCTTCACGCACATCGAATTGATGCCGATCATGGAGCACCCGTTCGGCGGTTCCTGGGGTTATCAGTTGCTTTCGCAGTTCGCGCCGAGCGCGCGTTACGGCACACCGGATCAGTTCGCCGCGTTCGTCAACGCCTGTCACCAGGCCGACATCGGGGTGATTCTCGACTGGGTACCGGCGCATTTCCCTACCGATACCCACGGTCTGGCGCAGTTCGACGGCACCGCGCTGTACGAATACGGCAATCCGCTGGAAGGCTTTCATCAGGATTGGGACACGCTGATCTACAACCTCGGCCGTACTGAAGTGCACGGCTACATGCTCGCCTCGGCGCTGCACTGGCTGAAACACTTCCACATCGACGGCCTGCGTGTCGATGCGGTGGCCTCGATGCTGTATCGCGACTATTCGCGTAAAGCGGGCGAGTGGGTACCGAATCGTCACGGTGGTCGCGAGAACCTGGAGGCCATCGACTTCCTGCGTCATTTGAACGACGTGGTTGAACTGGAAGCGCCGGGTGCGCTGGTGATTGCCGAAGAATCCACCGCCTGGCCGGGCGTCAGCCAGAGCACCCAGCAGGGCGGCCTGGGCTTTTCCTATAAGTGGAACATGGGCTGGATGCACGATTCGCTGCACTACATCCAGCAGGACCCGGTGTACCGCGCCCATCACCACAACGAGTTGAGCTTTGGTCTGGTCTACGCCTGGTCGGAACGCTTCATCCTGCCGATTTCCCACGACGAAGTGGTGCACGGCAAGCACTCGTTGATCGACAAGATGCCTGGCGATCGCTGGCAGAAGTTTGCCAACCTGCGTGCTTATCTGAGCTTCATGTGGACGCACCCGGGCAAGAAATTACTGTTCATGGGCTGCGAGTTTGGCCAGTGGCGCGAGTGGAACCACGATCAGCAACTGGACTGGTACCTGCTGCAGTACTCCGAGCACAAAGGCGTGCAGAAACTGGTGGGCGATCTCAATCGGCTGTATCGCGAAGAGCCGGCGCTGCACGATCAGGACGACGCGCCGCAAGGCTTCCAGTGGTTGATTGGCGATGATGCGATCAACAGCGTTTACGCATGGCTACGCTGGAGCAAGGATGGCTCGCCGGTTTTGGTCGTCGCCAACTTCACGCCGGTACCGCGCCAGTCGTATCGCGTCGGCGTGCCGTTTGCCGGGCGCTGGACCGAGCTGTTCAACAGTGACGCCGACATTTACGCCGGCTCCAACTATGGCAATGGTGGCGGGGCATTGACCGATGAAGTACCGAGTCATGGCCAATCGTTGTCGCTTGAGCTGAATCTTCCGCCGTTGGCGGTTTTGATTCTCAAGCCGCAGGGCTGATCCAGGAACAGTAAAACTGTGGGAGCGGGCTTGCCCGCGATGAGGCCGTCACATTCAGCATCTTTGTTGACTGAGACGCCGCCATCGCTGGCAAGCTAGCTCCCACGGGGTTTTTCGGTTATCAGCAGATCACCAGCGCATCCGCACGCCAAGGCTGCCGATGATCCCGTTCAGGTCATTGTCATCCACATCGCTGCTGTAATCGGCGCTCATGTACAGGCTTACCGCCGGTGTGACCCGCGCCACCAGTCCCAAACCCAATTCCACTGTTGAAGACTTGCGGCTGCTGCTGATCTTGTCGACCTGATCGAGCGTCACCGTGCTGCCGGTGTAAACGGTGTGCCAAAGGTTGGTGCGCACGTAGGGTTCGACAGGCAACCCGTTCAAGTCATAACTGCCTTTCAACCGCGCACCGACGCGGCCACTCCACGCGGTCAGGTCGGTGGAAGAGGCATTGCCCGAGCCGGCGTACGGAGCGTCGAGACTGATGCGCTGGTTGATCAGTTGTGCCTGCGGCTCGACCACCCAGTTTTCACTCAAGCCGATCGGGTAACCGCCTTCGACGGAAAAGGTCATCGCATTGCCTTCGGTGGCTTGCCGATTACCTTGCGCAGTGCGACTGAAGCCGCTGACCCGACCGCCGCTGGCCGACAGGTCGACGTGCCAGCCTTGCGCACCCACCAGACTGTAATAGGCGCCGAGGCTCTGGCCTTGCAGGTTGAGGCTGTCAGTGTTGCGGTCGGCGAGGGCACGTCGGGTCAGCGCACCATCGGCATTCAGCTGGACCTGATTGTCGCCACCTATAAGACCAAGGGTCTGAGTGGTCCCGTTAGCGCTTTTCAACGTGACTACGGCCGGACCTTTGAACTCACCAGCGGCCATCGCATAACCGGATGAAAGTGCGTCGGTCTGTGCTTGCCGAGCGCTTTTGCCGTACAGCTCGTCCCAGGCAGATGGGGCAAGATCCTCAGTGATCAGGCGCGAACTCTGCTGACTCAATGGCAGCGGTCCGGGTGTTATCACGGTTGCTGGCAGGGTCAGCACCGGTACGTCGGCGTGATACCACGCGGGTTCGTCCGCCGCAGATCCCGCATGCGCCTCCATGGACGAGCACAGCAGCAGTGAACCTGACACTGTGCAAAGAGTGATTTTCAGTTCGTGTGGGGTCAGTGAAGTTTTCATGGAGGTCTACCTTGCAAGCGCATGCGTCATCTCGTGTTTGGCGCCTCTCCTACCCCGAACGAGGGGCGACCGAATAGAGCGGGGCGAACCGCGGCTGCTCGATTTCGCGAGTGCCGGAAGGTCAGCCCCAGTAGTGATTCCGGGGGTAGTAAGGTAGAGATAAGAAGAGTGACGCCTGCGCGTCAAGAAAATGCACGATGAATGGCGCGCTTAAATCAGCCTTTGCAAGCGTTTGTTTTTCTGAACATAACTAAGTGTTTGTTTGCATGGAAAAACGCCTGCGAAGCAGGTGGCTGACGGTTTTTTGCCGCCGACGAAAGGTCCTCCCGAGCGTCAGTTGCCGGGAAGGCCTGTCATTTAATTGCTGTCAAAAATGCCCTTACAGATGCACTTCGACCGCCAGCGGGAGGTGATCGGAAAGATGCGTCCACGGCTTGTTGCCAAGAATGCGTGGGTCGTGGCTGCTGGCATTGCGCAAGTAGATCCGGTCAAGCCTCAGCAAGGGAAACCGCGCGGGATAGGTTTTCGCCGGGCGCCCATGGTGACGCTCAAAGGCTTCATGCAGATAATCGCGACGGGCGAGGGCGGCGTTGCCTTGCAACTGCCAGTCATTGAAATCGCCGGCGATGATCACCGGCGCATCGTCGGGTAGAGATTCAAGCAGCTGACAGAGCAGTTGCAACTGCAATTGTCGATGGCTTTCCAGCAGACTCAAATGCACACAGATTGCATGCACCTCGGCATGCCCGGGGACATCAAGAATGCAGTGCAACAGCCCGCGCCGTTCAGGCCCGGTGATCGACACGTCGAGGTTGCGATATTCGCGGATCGGGTATTTCGACAGCAGCGCGTTGCCGTGGTGGCCGTCGGGGTAAACGGCGTTGCGCCCGTAGGCAAAATCGCTCCACATGCTGTCGGCGAGGAATTCGTACTGCGACGTCTGCGGCCAGTCGTTGTAACGACTGGAATGGCGTTCGTGCTCACCCACCACTTCCTGCAGAAACACCAGATCGGCCGAGGTACTGCGCATCGCTTCGCGCAGCTCCGGGAGAACGAACCGCCGATTCAGCGCGGTGAAGCCCTTGTGGGTGTTGACCGTGAGTACCCGCAGGCGATGAATGACTGGCGCGTCGACCGCTTGACGCTTGGGATCGCTGGACACGTTCACTCCTCTGAATTGGGCCATGCCTGTTCATGCGACTGGTTTGAGGGGGTGGCAGTTCCTTACGATGATTCACTGCTGGGCCAATGTGGGAGCGAGCCTGCTCGCGAAGACTTCATCACATTCAATACATCTGACACATGACACACCGCTTTCGCGAGCAGGCTCGCTCCCACAGGTATGTTGAGCTTCCGCCGTTCAGAAGAAGACGATTTCATACGGCAAGCGCATCCGCTCCAGCAGCACCGGCGGCAGCAGCGGGGCGATGCCGATGGCCGGTTCGCCCTTGAGCTGGCTGGCGTAAGCATGGGTGGCGTGGCTCTTGCGCGCGACTGTCCAGGTGTCGAGACGCAGCTTGCGCGCGCGTTCCCAGGGAATCATTTGCTGCTCGCGCTCCGGCCAGTGCCAGGCCCACACCGGCACATCGTGGTAGGTCGCCCCGGCTTTCTGCGCCGCGTCGAAACTGGCCCGGCCAACCACTTCATGGTCCGGCGGGCCATCCTTGCGCCAGGTACTGAACACTACGTCGCCCGGTCGCAGGTAACGGCCGATGAACTCGGTGAGCTGGCTTTGCTGATCACTCAGAGCATTGTCAGTAAAGCCGCCGCGCACCCACTTCAGGCTGTGCATGGGCAGGCCGAGGCGGCGCAGGGCTTCGACGCTTTCCTGCGGGCGGAACACGCTCAGACGTTGTTCCGACCACTGGCGCGAGCCGGGGTGGCTGGCGCTACCGTCGGTAATCGAGAGCAATTGCAGAGGATGGCCAAGGCTGGAGAGCAGTTGCAGCAGACCGCCGCAAGTGACTACTTCATCGCCCGGATGCGGGGCGATGACCACGGCGCGGGCGCCGGCGGGTACCAGGCTGTGGGTGTTGATGACGGGAATATTGTCGAGTTGCGGCGCGCTGTTCCAGATCTGTGCCGGCAGGCCGTGTTCGTTGAGCAATGACGATTTCATGAGTGCGACGTCCTTGTGGTATTTCGCCCTCAGTCGTGAGCAGCCAACGCTGATCGCGGCCCGTGAAGGCAAATGAATAGCAACGGTGCAGTGCTCCAACCCTTGGATTACTGCGAGGCAGAGTATTGCTCAAGACAGCCGATTCGTCGCGTCACAGATCAATCTGATCCGTAATTTTTTATTCCAGCTGTGCCAGATTGCGCAGAAAGTCACCGAACCCGCCCTTGGCCCGACTGTCGAGACGGGCGCTGGTGTGCACCTGCGGTCGGTGACTCCAGGCGATATTGGCGCCGCTGCGCTCCAGCGCACGCACCAGTTGCACATCCTCGTCACAGGTCAGCGGCTTGAAACCGCCGGCCAGACGATAAGCCTCGGCACTGACACCCAGGTTGGCGCCGTGAATGTGTCGATGGCCATCGCACGCCTGATAATGGCGGTGATAGCGAATCTGCGCCGCTTCATCAATCGATTCGTGCCAGTGCTCGACAGTGACCGTGCCGCACACAGCATCAGCCTCCAGCCCCAGTTGCGCCGCCAGCCAGTCATCGGCGACGCGGCTGTCGGCGTCGGTGCAGGCGATCCAGCGGGCACCGCGCTCGAGCAACAGGCGCGCACCGGTGGCGCGGGCTTCGCCAACGTTGCGCGCATCGATCTGCAAGCTGAGCACTGGATAAGCGCTGACGATCTGCGCCGAGCCATCGCTGCAACTGTCGAGCACCACCAGTATTTCCACCGGCTCGCCGCCCAGTTGTGCATGCTGGCTGGCGCGCAACGCTGCACGCAGGCATTCATCAAGCAGCGCCTCTTCGTTGTGCGCCGGAATCACAATACCGATCAACGCAAGCCCTCCAGGGCCGCCACCGAGCGTGGCTCGCGGCTCCACAGTTCGAGAATGAAATCCGCTTCCTGATGCAGCACCAGACGCGGCAAAGCCAATTGATCGTGGATCTGATCGTGGACCTGCCGTGCATTCAGCGGGCAGCCCTCGATCGGCGGGCGCCAGTGGCAGGCCAGCAATTGTCCGTCGGCGGTCAGTGACTCACTGATCCGGCGGATCATTTCTGTCAGATCTTTTTCGTCGAGGTAGTAGCCGATTTCGCTGAATACGATCAGGTCGAATTTTTCCTCCGGCCAGTCAACTGGAAGGCGGCCCTGGCGGACTTCGGCATGCTCGAAAATGCTCAAGCGCGTCCGCGCCAGCTTCACCGCCGCGCTCGCCGTGTCACAACACAACAGGCGGTCGCAGCGCGGGGCCAGTTCTGCACTCAGTTCGCCGTTGGCGCAACCCGGTTCGAACACCGACCTGTAGCGCGGACGGGGCAGGGCGGCGAGGGTGATCGCGCGCTTGCGCTGTTCGTACCAGCGCTGGCGGAACGCCCATGGGTCGTCATTGCCCGCGAACAGGCCGTCGAAATAGCGATCATCGACGCTCACAGGAACACCACTTCAAAAGGTTGCAACAAACGATCGAGCACATAGGGCGCAAGTACTGGCCCGAGGCCGACGTCGCGGTCGCCTTCCAACTGGCTGGCGAACGCGTGCGCTGCGTGGCGTTTTCGTGCGATGTGCGTCGGTGAAAGGAGAATCTTGCGCGCACGCTCCCATGGCACCGAAGCGTCTTCCGGGGTGGCCCAGTGCCAGGTCCAGACCGGAAGTTCATGGCAGGTCGCACCAACGCGTCGCGCCGCTTCGACACTGGCGCGGCCGACGGCCTCGTGATCGCTGTGACCGTCCTGGCGCCAGGTCGTGAAAACCACGTCACTGGCATGCAGATAACCGGCGATGAATTCGCTCAACTCGGTTTCCTGCGCCGCCACTTGGGTGTCGGTAAAACCGCCGCGCAGCCATTTCAGGCTATGCATCGGCAGACCGAGGCGCCGCAACGCTTCGGCAGACTCCTGCGGGCGCACCACACTCAAACGCTCGACTGTCCAGCGCTGCGAGCCGGGGTGACTGGCGCTGCCATCGGTGACCGAAATCAACTGCAACGGCCGTCCGGCTGCCGCCAGCAACTGCATGATGCCGCCGCAACCGAGCACTTCGTCATCCGGGTGCGGCGCGATGATCACCGCTCGCGAGCCCAGCGGTACCAAGTCAAGAATGTCGATGGCCGGCAGCTCGGCCAGACGCCGCGAAGCCTGCCATTGCTGCAATGAAGTGCCCTGGCCGACGATCGGGTTGTCCTTCATAACGCCCAGACCTCGCAGGACTGACCAGCAATCTGCTGGCCCAATGCAGCAAGGTCGCGTTCGGCATGACTCTGGCGCAGAAATACCGGCAGGTCGGCACTCAACCGGGCGAAATGCCGATCCTGACAAAACGGCCCGGCACCCAACGCACGACCGACTTCACGCATCACCTGTTCAGCAGACTGTTCAACCACGGCGCGGGCGCGGCGGGCGAGCAATTCAGCGTCGGCCTCGGGTTGCGCATCGATTTGCAGCGCGCTGAAGCGCAACACATCGGCTGCCGCTTGCAGTGCTGTGTCAGTCGCACCGAGATGGGCGAGGGCGTGCGGTTCATCGCGTTGCGCGCAATGCTGACGCAGCCCTTCGGCAATCCGCCGTGAAGCGCCGTACCAGCAAGCCGCGATACCGATCCCGCCCTGCCAGAACCCCGGCCGTTGCAGGTAATCACCGGGGTTGCCGATGGCCTGCGCTTCGGCGTTGTCGAACAGCACTTCGACGCTGCCGGTCGCCGCCATGCCCACCGCTTGCCAGCCTTGATCGGTGACGGTCACGCCAGGTTGATCGAGTGCGACTGCAACCAATTGCTGCTGACCGTCCGCGTCCCATGCGGTAAGCAAGGCGTGGCTGAGCACCGCAGCGCCAGAGCACCAGGCCTTGCGCCCGTTCAGCGTCACCATATGCCCGGCCGGCGTGACTTTCACCCGTGCCTGCGGCGGTTCGGCGGCCCACATGCCCCACGTGCTGCCCGGGGTTGGCGTACCGCCCAATTGCTCGATGATTGCCAGCGCGTCGGTGTGGCCTTCATAGAGTTTGCACAGGCCTAAATCGTGTCCACCGACTTCCGAGAGACGCTGAAAGCGCTCCAGCGTGTGACCGCTGCCGGGCAACGGCAAGCGGTCGAGGCCGGCCTCGACCATTGCCCGCAGGCAACGGCCGAGGGCGTTGGTGTCGGCGTAATCTGGCGGACGGCGGGCCAGATAATGTTGAAAGTCCATATCAATCTTCTTCGTCACGTTGCAGTTCGAACAACAGCAACGAACGCCCGGTCACCGAATATTCATGGCCGAATTCAAAGCGTTCCTGGCCGCGAATAGACGGCTGATTGGTGTCGATCATGCAGGTCCAGAAGCCACCATCCGGTACCTCCGGCAGGGTGAAGTTGACGATGTCGTGGTGTGCGTTGACCACCAGCAACAGGGTCGCGTCGGCACCTTTGCGGCGGATGCCGGTTTCCTGCGCGCGTCCGTCGAGCAGCATGCCGAGGCAGCGGTTGTGCGCATCGTGCCAGTGCTCGGTGGTCATCTCGGTGGCGTCCGGTGCCAGCCAGGTCACGTCCTTGACGCCGATGTCTTCGTTGTACTCGCCGACCAGGAAGCGTCCGCGACGCAGGATCGGATAAGTCAGGCGCAGCTTGATCAGGCGTTTGACGAACTTGAGCAGGGCCTTGCCGTCCTCGCTCAGATCCCAATTGACCCAGCCGATCTCGCTGTCCTGGCAATAGGCGTTGTTGTTGCCGTCCTGGGTGCGGGCGAACTCGTCACCGGCAACGATCATCGGTGTGCCTTGGGCCAGCAGCAGGGTGGCGAAGAAGTTGCGCATCTGCCGATGGCGCAAAGCGTTGATTTCCGGATCGTCGGTCGGACCTTCGACGCCGTGGTTCCACGACAGGTTGTTGTTACTGCCGTCCTGGTTGTTCTCGTCGTTGGCTTCGTTGTGCTTGTCGTTGTACGACACCAGATCGTTGAGGGTGAAACCGTCGTGGGCGGTGATGAAGTTCACCGACGAATACGGCCGGCGCCCGCGCTGGTTGAACATCTCACCGGAAGCAGTCATGCGGCTGGCGAAATCGGCAAGCTGAGCGTCGTCACCTTTCCAGAACGCACGCACGGTGTCGCGGAACTTGTCGTTCCACTCAACCCAGCCCGGCGGAAAGTTGCCGACCTGATAACCGCCGGGGCCGCAGTCCCAAGGTTCGGCGATCATTTTCACCTGACGCAGCACCGGGTCCTGACGGCAGGCGACGAGGAAGCTGTGGCGCTCGTCGAAACCATCGTGGTAACGGCCAAGAATGGTTGCCAGGTCGAAACGGAAACCGTCGACGTGCATCTCACTGGCCCAGTAGCGCAGGGAGTCAGTGACCATTTGCAGCACGCACGGGTGGCTCAGGTCCAGCGTGTTACCGGTGCCGGAATCGTTGATGTAGTAGCGCTTGTCGTCGGGCATCAAGCGGTAGTAGGAGGCGTTGTCGATACCGCGCATCGACAGGGTCGGGCCTTGCTCGTTGCCTTCGGCGGTGTGGTTGTAGACCACGTCGAGAATGACCTCGAGATTGGCATCGTGCAGGTGCGCGACCATCTCCTTGAATTCGGCAATCTTGCCACTGGCCAGGTAACGCGGGTCCGGGGCGAAGAACGCGATGCTGTTATATCCCCAATAGTTGGTCATGCCCTTTTGCAGCAGATGCTGATCGTTGACGAAAGCATGGATCGGCAGCAGTTCGACAGACGAAACACCAAGTTTGCGAATGTGCTCGAGCACGTCGTCGACCATCAGGCCGCCAAAGGTGCCGCGCAGGTTTTCCGGCACCGACGGGTGACGCATGCTGATGCCGCGCACGTGGGTTTCATAAATGATGGTCTTGTCCCACGGCACGCTGACGCGATGGTCGTTGCCCCAGGTGTGCGCTGGGTCAATAACCTTGCACTTGGGCACGAACGGCGCGCTGTCGCGCTCGTCGAAACTCAGGTCGGCGTCGGGGTGGCCGATGGTGTAGCCGAACAGCGCCTCCGACCATTTCAGCTCGCCGACCAATTGCTTGGCGTACGGGTCGATCAGCAGTTTGTTGTGGTTGAAGCGGTGACCATTGGCCGGGTCATAAGGACCATATACGCGGTAGCCGTAGATCAAGCCAGGATGCGCATCCGGCAGGTAGCCGTGGTAGATCTCATCGGTGTATTCCGGCAGCTCGATGCGTTCGAGTTCGACCTCGCCGGCATCGTCGAAAATGCACAGCTCGACCTTGGTGGCGTTGGCGGAAAACAGAGCAAAGTTCACCCCCAGACCATCCCAGGTCGCACCGAGCGGGAAGGGCAGGCCTTCACGGATTCTCGACGGCTCGGCGTGCGCAGCGGGTTCGGCTTTCTTTGGACGGGTCATGATTGCTCCTGCAAAAAAACGGGACAGTTCAGGCAATGAGATTTCCTTGTGGGAGCGAGCCTGCTCGCGAAAGCGTCGGTACATTCGACATTTTCACCAACTGACCTAGCGCTTTCGCGAGCAGGCTCGCTCCCACAGGGTTGTGTGTTTTTCCCAATAAGGGACTTTCTTCGGGGCGCAAGAACCCCTTGTGGCGAGCACGCTCGCCACACAGTCATTCAGTTCAAAAATGGATCGGGTCAGTTCGCCGGAGGCTTCTTCGCTGCTCGCGGCTTTTTCTCGGCAGCCTTTTCGCCCGGCGGGACTACTTTGGCCGTGGCCGCAGGCTTGGCTTTCGCCGCTGGTTTGGCTTTGGCGGCTGCCGGTGTTTTGCCGTCGGTGCTTTTCGCTGCCGCGCCTGTAGTCTTGCCAGCCACTTTGCTGCCAGCCGCCTTGGGTGGCTTCTTCGGTGCCAGCGCTTCGGCCTCCGCCAGTTTGCGCGCCATTTCCCAATGACGTTCTTCGTGGCCTTCAGGTTTCCCTTCCGACTCCCAGATCTGATAGGCGAATTCGCGAATGCGTTTATCGTCGGTGCTCATCGCAATGCTCCTGAACTGAACTCATGCTTGTGTTAAGTGTTGGATAAAGAGATTGACCGGGACATCCCCCAGCGCTTCGCTGACATTCAGCTTCCTGTTTTGTGTGACTACGCTGCTGGCAAAAAGTCCCTTCAGGTTTGCATCCGAAGCGGCAGACGGTAAAACCACCCGCGTATCGCCCCAGCGCAGCGCATCGACCTGCGGGATGGCACTGTTTTCCAGCAACGTCGCGCAACGCACCGGCACTACCACGATGGCTCGCACGCCCTCGTGTTCACGCGCGAATGCCAAGACGTTGTGCGCCTGACTGCCCAGCACCTCCAATGGCTGGTAATCGCCTCGACGGAACAGCTCGCTGTGTTCCTTGCGCAGGTTCAACACCTCACTGATCAGCGCCTGTTTGATGCGCCCGTCACGCCATTCCTTAAGCAGTTCGGTACCCGGCACGGATGCCTGCAACGCTTGCTCGCGGGCGGCGTAATCCACCGGCCGGCGGTTGTCCGGGTCGACCAGACTGAAGTCCCAGTACTCGTTGCCCTGGTACAGATCCGGCACACCCGGCACGGTCATGCGCAGCAAGGTTTGCGCCAGCCCGTTGAGCGCGCCGGCAGCGGCGATGCTGTTGACGGTCTTGCTCAGCGCCGCACGCAGCAACTCGCCTTCTTCACCGGTCAGCAGCTTCTCCGTGAAAGCCTGGGCCGCGTTTTCATACGCTTCGTTCGGCGCGCTCCAGCTGCTTTGCAGCTTGGCTTCGCGCAGGGCTTTCTGTTGCCACTGCCAGATGCGCTTGGCGTAATCGGCGAAACCGGCCTGGTCATCGTCCTGCAGGTCCAGCGGCCAACTGCCGAGCAATGCCTGATAGAGGATCAGTTCGTCGCCAGCGGAAGGCGCGTCATCTTCGATGCGCACCGGGCGGGCGAGGGCGCGCCACAGTTCGACCTGATCGGCGTACCAATGGCTGCGTTCGCTGAGCACGGCCAGCCGGGCACGGGTGTCTTCGCCGCGCTTGTGGTCATGGGTGGCAGTCGCGAGCAGGTTGTCAGGAAACTCGGCCATGCGCTGTTGATTGACTTCATGGAACTCGCTGACCGGCGCGCTGAATTGCTCGGTGTTGTAACCGACATCATTGCGCGACAGCAGCACCGCCGAGCGATACAGCGCGGTATCTTCCACGGCTTTGGCCGCCGCCGGCGAAGTCAGTTGCTGGAAACGCACGCAGGCATGCTTGAGGATCTTGCGCGAGCGCCCCCGTGGCTTGCGGCGCCAAGGCGTGCCGCCGAGCCAGCTGGCGACCGAGTCGAGCACTGGCCAGTCGGCTTCGCTGAGGGTTTGCCGCGCACCGTCCATGGCGTGCTGGAAAATCGCTTCGTCCTGCTCGGACCGGCCCATGGCGCTGATGTAAGTGCGATAAACCGGGAAGTGCACGATCAGCGCATGCAGCACGCGGCGAATCGCGCCCAAGGTCAGGTCGCGGGTCATCAGGTCATCCCGCGCGACTTGATGCAGGGCCTGCGCGACACTTTCAAAGTCGCTGGCCAGCGAGCCGTTGAGGATCTGCTGACGGGCCAGTTGCGCTTCTTCCATGAACGCAGCCGGGCGCTCAGTGCGGCGCTGCCAGAGTTCGCCGAGCACGTGTTCGCCGTCCGGGTCGTGTTGCAGCAGCGACAGCTGATTCATGAACTCGTAGCCGGTGGTGCCGTCGACGCTCCAGTCGCGGCGCAGGGTTTCGCCCTCGCCGAGGATCTTCTCGACATAGATCGGCAGATGACGTCCCGGCGCCAAGTGATCAAGGCGACGGCGCAATTTGCGGCAGTAGCCACGCGGGTCGGCGAGGCCGTCGATGTGGTCGATGCGCAAGCCGTCGACCAGACCTTCTTCGACCAATTGGAAAATTTTGCCGTGGGTCGCTTCGAACACCGCCGGACGCTCGACGCGCAGGCCGCCAAGCTCGTTGATGTCGAAGAAGCGCCGCCAGTTGATGTCGTCCGCCGCCGTGCGCCAACTGGCCAGGCGATAACTCTGCCGTTCCAGTAACTCGTGGAGCTTGTGGAAGCCTTCCTCGGTGGTGGAATCGTACTGTGCGAGGTTGCCTTCGATAGTCGCCAGAACACGCGGATCGCTCGCCAGCTCGCGCAACTCCTGCTTGAGCGGCATCGCCAGCGAATGTGCGTCGGTCTGGTAGCTGAGTGTGCTGAAGCGATCTGCCAGAGACTTCAGCGTGTCGTCGGACTTGAGCAGCTCGCCATAGTTGTTCGGGCAGATCGGGAAGTGGTGATCGTAGTGCTCAACGTAAAAAGTACCGGTCTGCGCGTTGAATTTCAGCTTCAGCGTGCCTTCCTGCAACGCCACGCCGTAATCACTGCCAAGGAACGGCAGCAGCAACTGGCCTTCCATCAACGGGTCCGGCGAGTGCCACTGAATGTCGAAGAATTCGCCGTACGGGCTCAGGCGTCCCCATTCCAGCAAGTCGAGCCACCAAGGGTTGTCATTGCCGCCCACGGCCATGTGGTTGGAAACGATGTCGAGGATCAGGCCCATGTTGTGTTCACGCAGGGTGCTGACCAGTTGGCGCAACGCCGGCTCGCCGCCCAGTTCCGGATTGACCTGGGTCGGGTCGACCACGTCGTAGCCATGCATGGAACCGGCGCGCGCCGCCAGCAATGGCGAGGCATAGATATGGCTGATGCCGAGGCGGGCAAAGTACGGCACCAATGGCACCGCTTGTTCGAGGGTAAAACCTTTATGAAATTGCAGGCGCAAGGTGGCGCGCAGTGGCTGGATTTGCTGTTGATTCATTGGTCACGCTCAGAGGCTTGAAGGCGCGCGCAGGCCAGCAGTTCCAGGCGGCGGGCGGCATCGGGGCCGTCCAGCAACGCTTCGCTGGGACCGGGCAAACGTCGCGACCAGTTCGGATGTGAATCGGTGGTGCCAGGCAGATTCGGCTGTTCATCGATACCCAAGGCATCTTCCAGCGGCAGCAGCACCAGCGGCGCGCGGGTGTGGCCGAGGAAACGCACACTGGCATCGACCACTTGATCGGCTTCGTGGGACTCTTCGCGGAAATTCTGCGGATCCTGGCGCAGTGCATCGCGCAGGCCTTCGCGTTCACGCTCGCGATGCCGACGCCAGTCGATTTCGCCATTGGCATCGACCAGCCCAAGTCGTGCGTTCCAGTCGATATCGCGGCCATGCCACCAACCGTTGAGCGTCGGCAGGTCATGGGTGCTGGTGGTCGCCAGGGCATCATCCGGCCAGTCGAGAATCGGTTTGAAGCGGGTGTTATCCTGTTCGAACAACAGCACGCGCATGCCCAGGATTGACCGCGCGGCAAGTTTTTCCCGCAGGCCTTCCGGCACGGTGCCGAGGTCTTCGCCGAGCACGATGGCCTGATGCCGATGGGATTCCAGGGTCAGCAGGCGCAACATGTCGTCGAACGGGTAATACAGATAGGCGCCATCCGCCGGAGCGGCGCCGTTGGGAATCACCCACAGGCGTTGCAGGCCCATGACATGGTCGATACGCAAGCCACCGGCGTGGGCGAAGTTGGCGCGCAGCATGTCGATGAAGGCACGGAAACCGTTACGGATCAGCCCTTCAGGCGAGAACGCGGAAATGCCCCAGCCCTGGCCGCTGCGATTGAGGATGTCCGGCGGCGCGCCGACGGTCAGCGAGGCGAGCAATTCGTCCTGAAAACTCCAGGCCTGGCTGCCAGCGCCATCAGCACCGACCGCGAGGTCGGCGATCAGACCGATGCCCATGCCGGCACTGCGCGCAGCAGTTTGCGCACGCTCGAGGCAGCGATGGATCAGCCATTGGCAGAACGCGAAATAACCGATGCGCTCGGCATACTCCTCGGCAAACGCGCCGAGCGCCGCGCCGCGTGGGTCGTGCCAGTGCTCTGGCCATTGGCGCCAGTCGAGGCTTTCGCCACGGGCGGCGCGCATTTCCTGAATCGCTTCGAAGCGGCAATGGTTTTCCAGCGCTTCGCCACCGGCATGGCGGAAACTGGCGAAGTCGGCGTGCAGCGGATGCTCACCAGCGACGAAACCGTCATACAAGGCTTGCAGCAGCTTCTGCTTTGCTTCGGCAGCGGTCGGCCAGTCGATCAGCTTGAGATTTTCCAGCTGCTCGAACTGCGCGGCCAGGCCACTGGCATCAATTGCATCACGCAACGCGCGTTCCCCGAGAATGCTCCCCGGCGCGGCATACAGTGAATTGAGAAACAAGCGGCTGGACGGCGAATAAGGGCTATAGCGGCCATTGTCGGCGCTGAACATCGCGTGCATCGGACTGATCGCCAGCGCGTCGGCGCCACGTTCGCCCGCTACACGAACCAGTTCCTCCAGCGCCTGGGTGTCGCCAAAACCACCGTCACCCGGACGGCGCAGCGAATACAACTGGGCGCTCAGACCCCAGGCCCGCGGGATCGGGCTATCGACCGCATCGGCGACGCTGAAGCAGCGTTCAGGCGCCACGGCGAGCGTGAAATACTGATCGGCGATATGCACTTGCTGGTAACCGACCGGAATCAAGCCGGGCAACATGGCTTCGTTGTCCAGCTTCAGGTTCATCTGCGAGCCGTCTTCAAGATGGATTTCGCAGGGGGTTTCCGGTGAGAAATAGCGACTCAGGTCGAGGGCAACGCCCACGTCGCAGGTCAGCAGGGGCGGCAAATGGCGGTCTTGCTGGACTTCTTGCAATTCCAGCAGGCTGGCATCGATTTCTTGCGCGGTGCTGGCGGGGTGGCCGAGTCCGATCAGGACATTGCGCAACACAGCAGGAGCGACTTTTTGCTGACGCCCGTTGGCGTCGATCCAGTCGACGGCAAGGCCGGCTCGACTGGCGAGTATTTCCAGTTGCGCATCGCTCATAGGCGCTCTCCATCCAGGGGGTGCATAACGGGTGCGGCCGTGAGGCTGACGAGCGCGGTGTACGCCGGCAGTTGGTTCGGGTCCGACAGTTCGATCGCGGCTGGCTGTTGAAACAGCCACTCGGTATCGGTCTGTGCAGGGTTGACCACTGGCGTGTCACTGAGGTTCAGGTCAATTCGCAGCTCACTGCCGTTGCCCAGTCGCCAGCGTGCGCTGACCGCGCCATAGCCGAGCATCTGCGCGCCCAGAGCCTGGGTCCCGGAGAGGTTGGGAATGATGTACTGGTGACGCAATTTCAACAGTTGCCGATAGAGCTCTTGGGTCTGCTGTTGCAATGGCGTGCCGCTGCCGGACAATCGCGGCTGCGAAGCGTGGAAAGTGCTTACGGCATTCGGATCGGGGATCTGTTCGCGCTTGTGCGGATCGGTAAAGGCACTGAATGCGGCGAACTCGTTGCGTCGACCTTCCCGCACCAGTTCCGCCAGTTCACCGTGGTGACTGGTGAAAAACAGGAACGGTTGCTCGGCGGCAAACTCGTCGCCCATGAACATCAGCGGAATCATCGGCGACAGCAGCAACAACACCGTCGCCGCTTGTACCGCACGCGGGTCGGCGAGCTGATGCAGGCGTTCGCCAAAGGCACGGTTGCCGATCTGGTCATGGTTCTGCAGGAACAGCACGAAAGCAGTGGAGGGCAGATGTTCGCTCGGCTCGCCGCGAGGTTCGCCATGGCGAGTGATGTGGCCCTGGAACACGAAGCCCTGACTCAGGCAGCGCACCAGTTGCTCGGTGGGCTGCGCAGCATAGTCAGCGTAATAGGCGTCGGTTTCGCCGGTCAGCAGCACGTGCAACGCGTTATGACCGTCGTCGTTCCACTGCGCGTCGTAATCGTTTTCCAGCAGACTCGACTGGTTCAGCTCGTTCTCGACGGTCAGCCAGACGTGCCGGGTCGGGTCGATCTGCTGGCGAATGCGTCGGGCCAGATCGCTGAGGAAGTCGGGATCTTCAATCGCGTGCACCGCATCCAGACGCAGGCCGTCGAAACGGTATTCGAGCAGCCACATCAGCGCGTTTTCAATGAAGAACTCGCGCACTTCCGGACGACGGAAGTCGATCGCCGCGCCCCAGGGCGTGTGTTTGTCCTCGCGGAAAAAGCCTTTGGCGTAACGATGCAGATAGTTGCCGTCGGGACCGAAGTGGTTGTAGACGACGTCGAGAATCACCGCCAGGCCATGGCCGTGGGCGGTGTCGATCAGGTGTTTGAGTTGTTCCGGTGTGCCGTAGGAGGCTTGCGGTGCATAGGGCAGCACTCCGTCGTAGCCCCAGTTGCGATCACCGGGGAATTGCGCCAGCGGCATCAGTTCGATGGCGGTAATGCCCAGCGCCACCAAGCGCGCCAGATGCTGTTCAACTTCGGCAAATCCACCGAGCGCACCGACGTGCAGCTCGTAAATCACCGCTTCGCTCCACGGCCGACCATTCCAGGTCGTGTGCCGCCATTGATAGGCATGGGGGTCGACCACCACGCTGTGGCGGTCGAGGTCACCATCCTGCGCCCTGGAGGCCGGGTCCGGCACCTCCAGTTCGCCATCGATGCAGTAACGGTAGCGACTGCCCGCCGGGCAATTGGCCTTGATTACAAACCAACCGTCGCCCTGAGGCAGCATGGGCAACGATTTTCCATCTTCCAGTTCCACACTGACGTAGAACGCGTCAGGCGCCCACAACGCAAATTGCGTGTGCTCGGCATCCAGCATGATCGCGCCGTGGGGCCAGGTTTCTTGGGTCCTTGACGGCATTTTCTGCAACTCCCTGGTTATTTGTGGCTGGCTTTACCCAACGCCTTGGCGACCAGTTGTTCGTAAAGTTCGGCGTACGGTTCAACCGCTTTGCTCCAGTTGAACGGTGCAGCCATGGCGCGGCAGCGCATGGCATTGAGCAGTTCCGGGAAGGCGAAGACCTTGAACGCGCGGCTCAGGGCTTCCTTGTAGCTATCAACGGTGGACTCATCGAAGAGGAAACCGGTGACGCCGTTTTCAATGGTGTCGGCCAGACCACCGGTGTTGCGCGCGACCGGCAGCGAGCCGAAACGCTGGGCGTACATTTGGCTCAAGCCGCAAGGTTCGTAACGCGAAGGCATCAGGAGGAAATCGCTGCCGGCGAACATGCGTCGGGCATCGGTCTCGTTGAAGCCGATGCGCACGCCGATCTGGCCAGGAAAGCGCAGGGCCAGTTCACGCATGGCTTGCTCTTCTTCCGGCTCGCCGCGACCAATGATCGCGATCTGACCACCGTTCTGCACGATGAACTCGGACACCGCTTCGGTGAGGTCAAGACCTTTCTGATAGACCAGGCGCGAAACCACGGCGAACAGTGGGCCGGCAGAGTCATTCAGGCCGAACAGCTCACGGACGTGGGCGGCGTTGACCGCTTTGCCTTCCCAGTCGCCGATGGCGAACGGGGCAAACAGGTGCGGGTCGGTCGCCGAATCCCAGCTCTCGTCGATGCCGTTCGGGATACCGCTGAGCAGGCCTTGCTGGGTCTTGGCGGCAAGGAAACCGTCGAGGCCACAGCCGAAGTCCGGGGTGGTGATTTCCTGAGCATACGTCGCGCTGACGGTGGTGATGTGGCTCGAATAGGCCATGCCGGCCTTGAGGAACGACATCTTGCCGTAGAACTCCATGCCTTCCTGTTGCAGGGCATGGGTGGGAATCCCCAGCTCTGGGCAGGAACCGAGGCTCGTCACGCCCTGGTAGGCAAGGTTGTGAATGGTGAACAGGGTCGGCGTGCGCTGCCCGCGCCAGTGCATGTAAGCGGGCGCGAGGCCAGCCGGCCAGTCATGGGCGTGCACCAGATCCGGGCGCCAGTGAATTTGCGCAAGATTGGCGGCGATGTCGGCAGCGGCGAGGCCGAGACGGGCGAAGCGGATATGGTTGTCCGGCCAGTCGCGACCGTTGTTGGCGCCGTAAGGGCCACCTTCACGCTCGTAGAGTTCAGGGCAGATCAACACGTAGATCACCAGGCCATCGGGCATGTCCATGCGTCCGATCTTGCAAGGTGGCAGCGCAGCGTGGCCACCCAGCTCGCCGATGATGTGAATCGGGTTTTCGCTGTGCACCACTTGCGGATAACCGGGAATCAGCACCCGCACATCATGCAGATGGGCCATGGCCCGGGGCAGGGCGGCGGAGACGTCACCGAGGCCGCCGGTCTTGACCAGATCGGCGATTTCCGAAGTCACGAACAACACTTTTTTCTTGTTGGGATTCTGGCTTGCTACCGGAGCAAGCGTCTTGGTGCCGGGTACGTTGATCTGTCGGCTGCCGGGAACACTGATGGTGCTCGATTCTCCAAGCGACTGGTGAGCACGCTCTCCCTGAATATCCAATGCCGCACTGATCATATGTATCTCCCGTGTGTGATCTGATTCTTGTCTCGAACAAGCTGTTTCGTGGCCAAGTCCTGTGGCCGGGCGCAAAGGCGCCACGCATCGGTGAGCAAATGCTGACCCAACACGCGCAAGCAGAATGGGTGGTGAGGCCGTTGCAAGGATTACACCAGTCGCTTTCGCCCAGTTGTTCTGATGACCTGTGGCGTGAAGCAAAAGTTTCGACTTTTTTTCGTCGGTATGACCGAGTGGTTTGGCCACTGAAAAATCAGTCTAGGCCAGATCCTAGAGCGGGTTAGGGCAAATGGGTAAATTGTTCGACAATCGGTTGTGTCGGGATGTAAGCGAGGGTTCAGGAGCGGAAACGCTCCGACGAAGGGCATGTTTTTCGGTCGGAGTGGGCCAAAACGGTGACTGGGTAGTCACGGTTTTGTGCTAGGGGATGGGCCGGTTGCACCGTTGTGGTGCGAGGGTATTTCAGAGCGGTATCTGAGATGAGACCTTCGCGAGCAGGCTCGCTCCCACATTGGAACGCGTACAACCTGTGGGAGCGAGCCTGCTCGCGAAGAGGCCTGTTGCAGCAACTGAACTTTAAAGTGATGGAATCAATTCAACAGACGCACCGGCTCCCCAGTTGCCCAACCCTGAATATCCTCGATCATCTGCCGGAAGAACTGCTCGTAATTCTGCCGACTGACATAGCCCACATGCGGCGTGGCGAGGACATTGTCCAGCGTGCGAAACGGGTGCAGGGCCGGCAAAGGCTCTTGCTCGAACACGTCCAGCGCTGCCCCGGCAATGCGCCGTTTCTGTAGCGCCTTGATCAACGCCGCTTCATCGACGATCGGCCCGCGAGCAGTGTTGACCAAAAGCGCGCTCGGTTTCATCCACTCCAGCGCTTGGGCATCAACCAGACCGCGACTGCGTTCACTGAGCACCAGATGCACCGACAGCACGTCGGCCTGCTCGAACAGTTGCTGCTTGCTGACGTACGTCACGCCGACCTGTTCCGCGCGTTCGGCGGTGAGGTTCTCGCTCCAGGCGATCACCCGCATGCCGAACACCTGGCCGAACTGCGCGACCCGCTGGCCGATGCTGCCCAAACCCAGGATTCCCAGGGTCTTGCCATGCAGATCGCCGCCGAGGCCCTGTTGCCACTGGCCGGCGCGCAAGGCATTGGCTTCCTTCACCAGATCACGGGTGGCCGCCATGATCAGCGCCCAGGTCAGTTCCGGTGCGGCATGTTTGTAACTGTCGGTGCCGCAGACCTTGATGCCCAGCGCTGCAGCGGCCGGCATGTCCAGCGCCGCATTGCGCATGCCGCCGGTGACCAGCAACTTCAGATTGGGCAAGCGTCCGAGCAAGTCGGCGTCGAAGCGCGTGCGTTCGCGCATCACGCAGATCACCTCGTACTGGCCGAGGCGCTCGGCCAGTGTCGCGTTGTCGGCCGGGTAATCATGCACAAAGGTCACTTCACCGATGCTCTCCAGCACGGACCAGTCGACCACGTCGCGTGCCACGTCCTGCCAGTCATCGATCACTGCAATCTGCACCGTCATCGGCTTACCTCATCATGGAGCGGAAGGAGTCTTGCCCAGCCAGCCGAGCAACGCCTGATGGAATTTCTCCGGTTCTTCCATTTGTGGCGCGTGGCCCATGCCCGGGAATTCAATCAGCGTCGACTGCGGAATCAACTTGGCGACCTGTTTGCCGAGCACCTCGTAGTGGCCGATTTTCGCTTTGACTTCCGGCGGTGCGAGGTCCTTGCCGATGGCGGTGGTGTCGGAGGTGCCGATCAGCAACAGGGTCGGCATCTTCAGGTCCTTGAACTCGTAGTAGACCGGCTGGGTGAAGATCATGTCGTAGATCAGCGCCGAGTTCCACGCGACCTGGGTCTTGCCCGGACCTTTGCTCAGACCGGCGAGCATGTCGACCCAGCGATCGAATTCCGGCTTCCAGCGGCCATCGTAATAGGTGGTGCGCTCATAGTCGCGAATGCCCTTGGCCGTGACCTTCAACTCACGCTGATACCACTGATCGACGGTGCGATACGGAACGCCGAGGGCTTTCCAGTCTTCCAGACCGATCGGGTTGACCATCGCCAATTGATCGACCTGCTCCGGGAACAGCAGCGCATAACGGGTGGCGAGCATGCCGCCGGTGGAGTGGCCGAGCACAGTGGCTTTCTGAATGCCCAACGCCTTGAGCAATTGCTGGGTGTTGGTCGCCAGTTGCTGGAAGCTGTATTGATAGTGCTCGGGTTTGCTGGAGGTGCAGAAGCCGATCTGGTCCGGCGCAATCACGCGGTAGCCGGCGTCGCTCAAGGCCTTGATCGAACTGTCCCAGGTCGCCGCGCAGAAATTCTTGCCGTGCATCAGCACCACGGTGCGGCCGTTGGCCTTGCCATTGGCGGCGACGTCCATGTAACCCATTTGCAGTTTCTGACCCTGGGATTCGAAGGCGAAGTGTTTAAGCGTGTAGGGATATTGAAAACCCTGCAGCTCCGGGCCGTAGGCAGGCCCTTCGGCGGGGGCGGTTTCAGTGGCCGCTTGCGCCATTAATGGCAGGGCAGCGCTGAGGACGAGGCCGGGCAGCCAGCGGGAAAGCGTGACGGACATAAGCACTAACTCCTTGAAAATTGGCCGACTCTGGAAGGTCGGGATTACGCCGACGTTAAACAAAGGCAATCACAGGAAGGGTTGGTTCAACCGAGCCAGCCCAGTGTCAGCAAGGCCAGCACGCCATAGCGCGCGCCTTTGGCCAGGGTGACGATCAACAGAAAGCGCCCGAGTGGTTCGCGCATGACGCCGGCAATCAAGGTCAGCGGATCGCCAATCACCGGCAGCCAACTGAGCAGCAGTGACCAATGCCCATAGCGCTCGTAGTGCTTGCGCGCCTTGGCCATATGCCGCGGACTGACCGGGAACCAGCGTCGATCCTGAAACCGCTCGATGCCACGGCCCAGCCACCAGTTGACCAGTGAACCGAGCACGTTGCCCAGCGTCGCTACCGCGAGCAAACCCCACAGCCAGTAACGCTCGCTGACGATCAGGCCGACCAGCAGCGCCTCGGACTGCAACGGCAACAATGTCGCCGCGCCAAACGCAGCAAAGAACAGGCCGAAGTAGGCTGCCCCCATCAACGGGCCGGGTAGCCCGCCACTACCACATCAGCGCCGTCCTTCTTCAGGCCGATGACCTGATACGCGTCGCTCATGCCGTCCATTTCCATGCCCGGTGAGCCCATTGGCATGCCCGGCGCAGCCACACCCAGCAGATCGTCGCGCTTGCTCAACGCAAGCACCTGATCGGCCGGCACATGGCCTTCAACGAATTTACCATTGATGATCGCCGTGTGGCAGGACGCCAGACGCGGTGGTACGCCGTGCTGCTGTTTAAAGCTGCTCATGTCGCTTTCGACGTGATCTTCGACTTTGAAGCCATTGGCTTCGAGATGGCTGATCCATTTTTTGCAGCAGCCGCAATTGGCATCGCGGTGCACTTCGATCGGGATCAGTTCGGCGGCTTGCGCCAGGGAGGAGATGAACAGGGCGCTCAGGGTGAGCAGACGCAGTTGGCTTCGCATGGGAATGGGCTCTCGACTCGGTGAAGGTCAGCAAGAACGCATTTTGACCGGTTTTTCCATCCCGGCATCAACTGAGTGTTTCCAGTTGCTACAAGATAGCCGAACCAATGTGGGAGCGAGCCTGCTCGCGAATGCGGTTGACCAGCCGCAGCTCCAGTGACTGAAAAATCGCTTTCGCGAGCAGGCTCCGCTCCCACAGGGGATTGGCGTAAAGGCCAACATCCCCGTGGTCGCGGTTGGCTTAACTGACCTTGAACCGCCCCATGATCGCGCTCACGCGGCTATTGGCTTCGAGCAGCTGGCGGGTATTCAGCTCGCTGGCCTGGCCGCTCTGCACCAGTTCATCGACCATGTGGCGGATCTGCACCATGCTGCGGTTGATCTCTTCGGTCACTGCGCTTTGCTGTTCGGCGGCGGTGGCGATCTGCGTGCTGAGGCTGTTGATGTGGCTGACCGAACCGGCCATTTCGTCCAGCCCCGAGTTGACTCGGGCGGTGGCGTCAGCGGCGGACTGGCAACTGGCCTGGGTGTTTTCCATGGCACTGACCGAGGAACTCACGCCTTGGGTCAGACGGGTCAACATCTCGTTGATTTCCGAGGTGCTGGCCTGAGTGCGGGCGGCGAGGGCGCGGACTTCATCCGCCACCACCGCAAAGCCACGACCCTGTTCACCGGCACGCGCCGCCTCGATCGCCGCGTTGAGGGCGAGCAGGTTGGTTTGCCCGGCAATCGCACCGATCACGCCGAGGATTTCGGTAATGCGCTGGGCGTCCTGCTGCATGTTTTCAACTTTGTGTGTAGCGCTGGCCACTTCGTCGATCAGCGCGACCACGCTGTTGGTCGCTTCACCCACCACGACGCGCGAGCGATCGGCGTTTTCATTGGCGCGCTGGGTGAACGCAGCGGTTTCAGCGGCATTCTGCGCCACGCTTTCAGCGGTGGAGCTCATCTCGGTAATGGCGGTGACAGTCTGGTCGGTTTCCGAAGCGTGACGCAGCAGAATCTGGCTGGTGTGCGCCGAAGTGCGCTGCAGATTATCGAGGCTGGAGGCCATGGCACCGGTGGCCTGGGTGACTTCGCCGATCATGTTCTGCAAATAGACGATGAAGGTGTTGACCGAATGGCCGATGGCACCCAGTTCGTCTTCGGCGCGAATGGTGATGCGGCGGGTCAGGTCGGCGTCACCGCTGGACAGTGAATCGATGTTGGCTTTCAGAGCCTTCATGCGTTGTACCAGTTTGCGAATCGCGTAAACCTGCAACAGCACCAGCAGGATCACCAGCGGAATCTGGATCAGGCTGAGACTGTTGAGCACATCGTCACGCTGGGCGGTGAGCATCTTGGTCGGCAGGGCGGTGGCGAGGAACCACGGTGTGCCCTCGATAGGGCGCATGAAGAAGGTGGCGTCTTCACCGTTGTTGTCGAACTCGACGCGTTGCGCTTTATCGCGGTTCTGCAGGCCGGTCTTGATCTGATTGATGAAGGTGGAGCTGGCCGCCAGTTCGCTGATGTTCTTCAGTACGATCGGACCGCTGATGCGCGAGCTGTTACTGATGATCTTGCCGTCAGCCTCGACGATGAGCATTTCGGCGTTGAGGTCTTTTTCCTTGCGCGCCACCAGGTCGTTGAAGAAGCCCAGGGTCACGTCGATGGTCGAAACGCCCCAGGCACTGCCGTTCTTGTAGATCGCCATGGCGCAGTTGGTGCGCGGCTCGGCACTCGCGTCGTCCTTATAGGCAGCGGCCCACGCGCACTGACCGCGCGGGGTGGCCATGCCGCCCTTGTGCCAGCTCTGGTCGTAGTAGTTCGGTGCGGCGTCGCTGTTCCAGAACGTATTGACCTTGAGCTGACCCGAGGCATCGCGATGCCAGAAGGTGCTGAACTTGTTGCGCCCGGCTTCGCGCTGGCCGGGCAACGGCCAGATACCGCCGCCAAAGACTTTCAGTTCGCCGTACTGATCCACCAGCCCTGGCAGCACCACGTCGATGGCGGCGCTGTCGAGCAGGGGGATGGTCTGGGTGATGCTGCGTTGCTGCGCCTGCACCTTGTTCAGTTCGCCCTGAATCTGCACGGCGACTTCGGCGATGCGGTTGAGCACGACCTTCTCTTCGGTATCGCGCAGAGTCGGTGCGACCAGTTGGCTGATGCCGACCACGGTGAGCACGGACAACGACAGGATGAACAGAATCAGAAACAGCGTGTAGCGAGCCTGAATAGTGCGCAGTGCGGGCATGGAACTGATCCTTGAGCGGCTTTTTTGTCGGAGGGCAGGAATAAAACAGGGCGGGTATCACAGCGTATCGTCGTTACGGGCGGAAGCTTTAGGTACTTGCGTGCCGAAAGAACTCAGGGCGATGACCGGTTGGTATCGGGATTGGTACATCCCCAGCAATCGCCTCAGTTGTTACATCTGGATGACGGCGCTGAAGCAATGTTTGCGGGCCTTAAGCTCGGTGTCATGAATGTACGAGATTTGTAAAAAAGCGCACAAAAGACTTGGTTTGATCAGGCGCGTCGGCCGATACTCGCGCCCATTCAATTGGTTGGAACAAGGACATTTCATGCTCATTGCACAAGGAATCCTCGCATGACGATCGGCTATACCGGCGCCTGGGAAAGCAAGGCGGGCGTAATGGTCCGTGATACCGGCGCGAAAAAGCAGGTTTCGCAGAGCGTCAAGGTGCAGCAGATGCTGACCCTGGTCGGCAACGATCCGAATGCGCTTAACGTCGCGGAGATGGACAAACAGGGTTTGCGCAAGCAGATCAAGGGCTTTGATCCAGCCAACGTCTCCGTCAAGCAGTTGGGCAACCTCAGCGAATTCCTGCGCGGGCGCGGCCTGATTTCCGAGATCACCTCGATCACCTTGCTCAATGCCGGCGACAAATTCGACCGCTTCGGCGTGCAGAAAGACCCGGAGGCGAAGTTCAACGCGCTGGAATATTTCGCCACGCAGCTCGATGCCATCCAGACCAACAGTCTCAATGGCAATTACTACGGCAAGAGCCTGATTCCCGAATTCAAGAAAGCCATTTACGTCCTGCAGAATCTCAAGACCTATGGCGAAGGCAATGCGGCAGTTCCGTCCGACAAAGGCCTGACGGCAAAGGCGTGACATCTGCCGATGAAGCCCGCTCATCCGTGTGCGGGCTCCGGCTGATTACACCGCAGCCATGGCTCGCCCAGTGAGTTGACGTTGTGCCTGGTCGTGTAACTGCTGCATGTGCGGGCAATGCAATGTCAGCTTGCGCGTGCGGTAGCCGCGATGAAACAACGTCAGCCAGCCTCCTCGATTGTCTTGCGCAGGCGCCAGACCGGTGAAAGCAAAACCGATGGCGTTAAGACTGTGCAGATCCACGGCAAACTGTCGGGACAGCTGCAAACGAATCGAAACCAGCCAGTGCCCGGGCAGCGTTCTCAGCTGATTGAGCAGTTCCGGTTCGAGTTTTTCCACGAGCATTTCATGGCGATTGCCGTGTTGTTCAACCTGAACCGAGGGCCCGCGCCAGGATGCTGCACTGGGAGAACAGCCAAACGCCGCCGTCATACGCTCCATGAACGCACGGTAGCGGGTTGGCCACGGCTGCTCCGGCAGCGGGCGCTGATAGCCGTCTATGGCGCGGACACCCAAGACGATCGACTCCGGTGTTTTGCCGCCAAAGGGTGAGCGGACATAGTCCGGCAACAGTCCGGTGTTATGAAAACCGAGACCGATAGCCATGCGTTGGGTATAGGGGTGGTGGGTGACCTGTTTGATCGAAACGCTGCGACAACCCAACGCTTGTGCATGAGTCAGCAGTTGCGCGCCCAGGCGCGTGGCAATGTTCTTGCCGCGGGTATCGGGATGTACGACGCTCAAGGCCAGTTCGGCATCGTGCGAGCTTTCGCTCTGCCGATACAAAGTGGCATGGCCAAGAATCCGCTCTCCCTCCACTGCAACCAGTGAGTGCCAGCGTTTGTCGGCGTGGTTCTGGTTGATCAGGCAGGGCAGGTAGACGTCGCTTTGCACGTAATGATCGCCATAGACCTCGCGAAACAGCTGGCTGACTGCCGTGGCGTCGGTGTCACGGTAATTGCGCAGGATCAACGCTTCCATCACGCACCTCCCTGTCATGTCGGTCGTAGCAGCGTAGATCGACGATCCGCAGGCTTTTCCCTGCGCGAGGATGGCGCGCAAGGTCCTCGAAGCGGCAGCTCTGTATACGCAGCTGCAATAACCCGGCGCCTCGCAGTTGTGGTATCTGCGGATACAGTTCGATCAAGCGGGCCTCGAGTCTGTCCTCGATGCGGGTCGATCTTTCGTTGACTACGTATTTCACCGTCAATAGATCCCTGCCGTCGTCGTGTTCGATCAATAACTGCCAATCGTTGCTGCCAGTGCTGCTCCGTACGCTTTCGCTGATTTCATCGGTCATCAGCGACAGAATGCCGACCCGCACGCGCTGACTGTTGCCGCTGCGACCCCGCAGGGCGAATTTGCGTTGTGCAGTGCCCGGCGGTTCGCGCCAGCACGCGAGATCTCCGACGGGATAGCGGATCAGCGGCATCAAACGGCGATGCAGATTGGTCAGCACCAGCAGACCGGTTTGATCGCAGGCCTCGATCGTTGCGCCGCTGTGCTGATCGATAATCTCCAGCAGTGCGTGACCGTCAGGTGTGCGATGTTCTCCTTCGATGCAGTCACGATGACTTGCACCGATGAATCCGCCATCGACGCTGGCGTAGCCGATCGAGGCAATGCGCGCGTTGGGCAGCACTTGCTCGAGAAGCTGGCGTTGCGAGGCAAACAGACTCTCCCCGCCATAAAGCACGCTATCAACCAAGGGCAGCGCAAGGCCGCGTTGGTCGAGCCAACTGGCGAAGGTCAAAAGTTGCGCAGGCAAGCCAGCCAACACGTTGATCCGGTGTTGCACGATGGCATCGGCCAGCATTGGCAGGTCGACTTCGCCGGTAAACGGAAACTCGGTGATAGGCGTTTCCACATGGGCCAGTGAATCGTGGATAAACAGGAAACTGGCGTAGAGGTCGCCAGCGAAGAACAGATTGGCGACACGGTCGCCGGAGCTGAATTGCTCGCTCAGACTGCGGCCGAAAGCTTCCACTGTGCGTTGCCATTCCGTGCGGGCATATACGGAGAGCCTGCCGCCGCCGGTTGAGCCACCGGTCTTGAAGACCAGGGCGTGGGCAATCGGTGCTGTCAGAACTGGCCATTGCGCCAGATCCGCGCTGTCTTTCCAGAAGTCTGCCGGATCAAGTAGTGGCAGTTCGCGCAGCGAGCTTATTGCCTCGGGAATATCGGCGAGGCTGTTCCTGTAGTAGGGCGAATGCTTGCGGGCAAAACCCGTCAATTCGCTAATCGGGTCGGTTGTTTTCACGGTGTATTCTTCTTGATTCGAATGAGCCAGCTCACGGCAAGCGTCAGCGGCGGGAGTCAATGACCAGCGGCGTCTTGCCGCTGTGTTTGTTTTGAACGAAGTGCTCGGGCGGGCATTGTTCGATCTGCAGCACCAGCAATCCGCTGTCGACCACGGTCATCAGGGTCAGGTAATCGGCGAGACGGTGTTTAGCGATGTCGGCTGCAAGTTCGCAGTGCAGTTGCATGCGCTCGACGCCGTCAGCGCTGTGGTCCAGCTGCAACTGAAACGGCACTTGCAGCCGCGACGCCAATTCGCTCAGGGAGATGAAGTCAGTGCCGATGCGCAACAGCTTGCCGTGGCGTTGCAACAGCTCGAAGCGTGGCGACGTCAGCCCGCAGGCGCAGACGCCCGGCAGCCAGCGCCCGGTGTCGCCAATCTCATAACGCTGCACGCGCTGGCCCCCTTCACGGGCGAGCGAGGTCACCAGCAGCCGACCGACTTGATCCTCGACCACCGGCACATCCTCATCGAACGCGACGATTTCCAAGTGCTGGATCGCGTTCATCAGATGGAAAACGCCATCCGCCGAAGCCTTGCAGGCATGGCCTAGCGGGCCGGCATCGACGCTGCCGTAGATCGCCGAGCGAATGCTCGAGACGCCACAACTGCGCAGCAATGCACGGTTCTGCTCGCTCAGGTGCTCGCCACCGAGAAAGACTTTTTCAACCCCGCCATAAGCGCGCAGCCGCTGCTGCTCATTCAAAAACAGGCGATGCAGTGTGGCGGGCATTCCCACCAGGACGTTGACCCGTTGGTCGATGATCAATTGAGCAATCTCCCGATAATCGTCATCAGCGGGGGCGGCCATGGGCAGGTGCGTCACCTCAAGCAATTCCAGCGCTTTGCTGAAGCTGAGAAAACCGCCGTACAGCCCGCCACAGAAGAACAGGTTCATGACCCGATCCCGCGCCGGATCAAGACCAGCGGCGAACAGACCGTCAGCGGTTGCGCGCATCTGTCGATCAAAATCGCGATAGCTGTAGCCGGCCAGAGCAGGGGTGCCGCTGCTGCCTCCGGAGCGGAAATACAACTGCGCCTGATCGTTGATGGGCTGGGCGACGAAGGCCTCTTTGTTCATGATCGCAGCGCACGACTTCGCCGCGAGTAGCGGTAAATCGAGACTGGCCTGATTCGGCAGTTGCGTGGCCGCCAGACTCACCGATACCCGCCGACTCAAGCGTTGCAGCGCATAGACGCCGTCATGGGGTTCGCCTGCGTAACCGTCGTGAATGCTGCCGATCGGTGCGATACGCGTGACCCCGGCGGCGATCAACGCATGGGTAAGCTCGGCAATGCGCGGTTGCGCACACATCAGCGCGCAGCTTTGCAGGACGTTGCGCCACGGCAACAGGGCGGCAGTGAGCAGTGCCTGCGGCAGCGGGTGCAGCAGTACGCTGCGAAACAGCGGTGAAGGCGCGAGTTGCCGCTCATGGCTCCAGATCACCCGCCAGCCCGGGCCGCTCCACACTTGCCCGGTGTGTCCGGCGAAACTCTGGCCGAGGCGGGCCATCTGCGTGTGCGTGGTAATTTGCGAGGCTTCCTGGATTGTCGGCACCAGTGCCGGCCATTGCGTGGCGCGTCGTTGCAGGGCCTGCGCCAGGCGTTCACCGATATCGCGCAAAACCTGCGGATCGTTGCTGTCCACCAGCAGCCATTGCGGGCTGGAGCAGGCCTGCTGATCCAGTCGGCAGACTTCATCGGCGACGGCATCAAGCGCCTCTGGCGTAGCCGATTCCGGGGTGAGATACACGAAGCTGATGCGGTGCCCCCAGTCGATCCAGCGACAACCCGGCACCAACTGTTGCCGAATCGCTTGCAAGGCCGCTTCGCCACCCCACGCTGCAACGCCGTTGGCGGGTTTGCACAGCTTGCCGATCTGCTCGGTGCTCGCTGGAATCACCGCCACATGTCCGGCCAGTTGTCCGCTGGCATCGCAGTCGACCAACGCGCGCAACAGTTGCGCCGTCAGGCCTTGATCGCTGCGGCTGGGGCGTAACCAGTTGACGTTGCCGGCGAGCAGACTTTCCACCACCGCGCAGAACGCGAGCAACGGCGCGTTGGCCGGAGTGATGTGCACCACCAGCCCGAGCGGACGCCAGGCTTCGAAGCGTGGCTGGCGATAATCGAAACGACGCAGGCAATCGGCTTCGGCGCCCAATTCCCGCTCGCGTTTGTAGGCTAGCGCTTCGGGCTGGCAGAAATCGATCAGGGCCTGCCGCTGCTCGTTATCGAGGGGCAGATCCGAGTGCGCGTCATGCAGTTGCCGGGCAAATCCCGCGACTGCATTGATGACTGTGCGGCTGTCGAGGGCCCTCGCCAAGTGTTGCGGCAACGCCTGTTGCAGGTCTTGCAGCGCTTGGTCGAGGCTATAAGCGTGGTGCAGTTGTCCATTGATCAAATACATATCAGTGACTCCCCATTAATTCGGCGGCGGCCATTGCGCAGCTTCTGCCCGCCGTGGTCCCGGCGCGGCCGTGCAGTTCGAACCAGTCGCTGGTCAATCCACAGCCGCAACTTGCGCCCGGGTGCAGCGTGGCAAGGTCGCTCATGACCACGGCGTGGGCCGGGCTCGATGAGATGTAAGGCGAGACGAAGCCGAGCAGGCCTTGTTGGCCATAGGGCAGCAGGGAAAAATCCGCCGGATCGCGAATCAGCACTCGCGAATACACCGGCACATGAAAGCGGTGACGGGCGCATTCGATGTAAGGCACGGCGTGCTCGACAGCACCGTAACCATCGCGGCAGCGGGCCGGTTCGATGCCCAGTTGCCGATGGATATGGGCGTAAAACTGTTGTTTGGGAATTTCCTGCGCAGCCTGGGTTTTCCAGCCACCGCCAAAAAAGGCCAGCGAACCGGCGGGCAATTGCACATCTTGCACAGCGGTAGCCTGCATGCGTTGCAGGGTCTGCCAGAGAAACGCCGGGAAGCCGAAAATCCGTACCGGCAAGCCTTCTTCAGCGAATGACTGCAAGGCGGAGATCACGCCGAATACATCGAACTGATGGCCGCGACCAGTGTTACGCAAGGCGTAGACCACGCGATTGACCGGGGCAAACCGACAGAGAAACTGGTCGGTAAACGAGGTGCCCAAGGTGATGCGTCCTTCGGGTTCGTAGCTCAACAGCAGGTAGTTGCACGGACTATCGGGAGTGTCCCAGGCGTAATGGCGGAAGATCTGCGCAACCATGAACTGCGCGCGAGCCAGGCTGCGTTCGTCGTAACGCATCCGGCTTTTCTGCCCGCTGGTGCCCGACGAAGTCAGTTCAAGGGCGTCTGCGCCGGTGCTGCTCAGCAGCAGGTGTTGCTTGAAGAAACTGGCAAAGATCGGCGGCAGACGCGACCAGTCATTGAGATTGTCTAGGTCCTGCGGCGTCAGTCCATGGGCGTTGAGCCAATGGGCGTAACCCGGGGTGTGATCGCAGTGAAAGCGGCTGATTTCAGTCATCGCCCGATCAAACAGACCGGGCGCGGCTGAATCCGCGCAATAGGGTTGCTTCAACGCGCACAGCGCGTCGGCATAGGGTAGGTGAGTCATCAGTGTTCCTTACTGAGGCGAGGCCACATCAGATGTGGTGGTTTGCAGGAGCCGGTAAACCATGGGCAGGCACATCAGCCCGCCGAATGCGGCCCAGATAGCGAAGTATTCAAGACGGCTGCCGCCACCGATGGCCGCAATCAGCGAACCGCCAAAGCCCATGACGGCGATCGAGATCATGCCGGTCAGCGCCGACACCAGGCCTTTGCTGTCGTCGCTGGAAAACAGCGCCAGGCGATACACCGCCGCGTTGCTCATGCCCAGCCCGACGGCGTACAGCGACAGACTCGCCACCACCGGTCCAAGCCCCGCGCCGAGCAATGCGCACGCGGCCAGAAACAGAAGGCCCAGACAGAACGGCCAGAGCGCCAGTTGAATCAATTGCGTCAGCGAATGAGTCTGCAGCAAGCGGTCGAGAATCAGATTGCCGGCGATGACTGCCGAGAACACCGGTATCTGCCACAGGCCATATTCCAGCGGCGGCATTTCCAGTACCCGCACCAGCAGCAATGGCGCCAGGCCTATCCAGGCGATCAGCGGCAGACTCATCAGGCCGAGCGCCAGGCTTGCGCAGAGGAAACGCGGATTGCCCAACAGCGCACCGTAGCGCCGACAAGTGAGGCGCCAGGAGAAGGGTACTGGGCGAGTTTGATGACCGTCGCGGCGCTCGACGCCCACGGTTTCCGGCATCCACAGCAACAGGCCGAGCCAGACCAGCGCTGCTGTGCATCCCAGCAGCAGAAAAATTTCCCGCCAGCTCAGCCATTCCAGCAGCAGGATGCCAAGCAGCGGCCCGAGCAACGGCGATAACAACGCAACATTGCCGAGCAACGCCATCAGCCTGACGGCGTCGGCTTCGCAAAAAACCTCCTGCAATGCCGGGTAGCTCACGGCGACGACGAATCCCAGCCCCATGCCCTGCAACAGACGCAACAGGTTGAACGCTTCAATGCTGTCGGTGCTGAAAGCTGCCGCGCACGACACACCGAACAGCGCGCAGCCTGTCAACAGCAGTGGCCTGCGTCCGAATTGGTCGGACAAGGGGCCAAGCAACCATTGCAGGCAGACGCCACCCAACAGATAAAGATTGAATGCATGGGGAACATGCCGCGCGTCCGCTTCGAGGTCGGTAGTGACGTCCAGCATCGCTGGCATGATCACGTCGCTGGCCATGTAAGTGAGCAGTTCGAAAGCGGTCAGCGCCAGACAGAAACCGGCAACCTGTCTGGGGCCGATATTGATAAGTGTTCTCTGCATGAACATCCCTGTTTTATGAGTGGTAGGAAGTTCGCAGAGCCTAGGTGCAGACGCACAGCCGACCTAGCCGTTTGCTGCGTCAGCAGATTTCAAAAACTTACGGCATGTTTAAAGGATTGGCGCGGCGCGGAAGCTGTTTACTTGTTTGCGCCAGAGCAGGGAGGGCGGGCCATGCTTCAAGGTCGGCTGACCTTGCAGCCAAAAGTCTTCAGGGGCGGTAACATGAGCGCCCGTTTGCCCCGGCACGTCCCCTAATTCGGCAAGCGTATGGCTTGCAAACGCATACATTCCAACGTTTCAGGAAACCGCAATGACCCAGAAGCAACGCTTGATTTATTCGATTCTGATCGCTCTGTCGGTACTGGCGATCATGCTGGGCCTGTCCTGGCTGCAGAATGCCGGCATGATCACCGAGAAGACTTTCCAGTACGTCGCGATCGGCGTGGCGGTCGTGGTGGTTATCATCAACGGCGTGATGCGCCGCAAGGTCAAGCCCTGAAGGCGAGCCTCATTCGTGGTTGAGGACCGCTGCAGCCTGTGGATGCAGGCTGTAACTCTTGTCGGCGTTGAAGGTGATCACGCCTTCGGCGCACAAGCGTTTCAGCACTTCGCGCACGCTGAGAAAGGACAACGGCACGTCCAGATCGAGCAACTGGCTGTGCACGCCACGTACGCCCAGGCGACGATTGCTTTGTGCCGCCACCAGCAGGGCGTCGATGACTTTCAGGCGAATCAGGCTGGTGCGCAGGCCGAAACTCTTCAGTAGCACGCGGATGCGCTCATTGCCCGGACGCTCGCCGCGCTGGGTGAAATTACCGGTGTGCGAACCCATGGAAACGCCCTGTGGCGTCTGGCTACCGTCCGTTGGTAGTTGCGAGTTGTACATGCGATTACTCCTTTTCAGAGCCAGATCGGGAAAGGTTTTGTTGCGCTCTCTAAACAAGACGTTTCAGCACGACAAATCATGAAAGAAAAGATGTAGAAATTTCGTCGCAAATTCGTGTCGGCCTTGTGATGCCGGCCTCGTCCCGAAGGATTGCCCGCTAAATTTTTTTCCTCAGCTTCGTTTCTTCGTCAGGCTCATTGCGCGTGGACGCAGGGGCAATCGACCTTTCGATCAGGAGCAAGCGTGATTATTTCCAGGCAACTCACCGGGCTGGCCCTCGCCAGCACCTTGTTCGGACTGAGCCTGTCGGCCCATGCACTGAGCCCGGCTGCACAAACCAGCGCCGATATTCGCCGCACCAGTTTCGGCGTGCCGCACATTCGTGCCGAGAACGAACGCGGGCTGGGCTTCGGCATCGGTTACGCCTATGCCCAGGACAACCTGTGTTTGCTGGCCAACGAGATTGTGACAGTTAACGGCGAGCGCTCACGCTACTTCGGCCCGGAGCAGTTCACTGTCGAACAACGGGAAAACCGCGTCAGTGATGTGTTCTTCACCTGGCTCAATACTCCAGAAGCGGTCGAAACCTTCTGGCAGGCGCAACCGACGCAGGTCCGCGACCTGGTCGAGGGTTATGCCGCCGGTTACAACCGCTATCTGGCCGAACGGCGCCAGCAGGGATTGCCGCAGCAATGCCAGGGCGAGTGGGTACGCGATATCAGTGCCGAGGATCTGGTCAAACTGACGCGGCGCCTGTTGGTGGAAGGCGGGGTCGGGCAGTTCGCCGAGGCTCTGGCCGGCGCCACGCCGCCGCAAGCGACCGCACAGGTCAAGCACGACGCCGAGGCGTTCCAGTTGGCCGACGCCCGTCAGCAACGTTTCGCCCTGGATCGCGGCAGCAACGCCGTGGCAGTCGGCAGCGAGCGTTCGTTCAACGGCCGTGGCATGTTGCTGGCCAACCCGCATTTCCCATGGGTCGGCGGCATGCGTTTCTATCAGATGCACCTGACCATCCCCGGCAAGCTTGATGTGATGGGAGCGGCTTTGCCGGGTCTGCCGATGATCAACATCGGTTTCAACCAGCATCTGGCCTGGACCCACACTGTCGACTCATCGAAACACTTCACCTTGTATCGCCTGCAACTCGATCCCGAGGATCCGACCCGCTACGTGCTCGACGGCAAGTCGCTGCCGCTGAACAAACAGACGGTTACCGTGCAGGTCAAGCAGGCTGACGGGCAGGTCTTGCCGGTGAAACGCGATATCTACAGTTCGCAGTTCGGTCCGATCGTGCAATGGCCGGGCAAGCTCGACTGGGATAAGCAATATGCCTATAGCTTGCGCGATGCCAACCTCGACAACGATCGCGTGCTCAAGCAGTGGTATGCGATGAACCAGGCCAGCAATCTCAAGAATCTGCAAGACGCCGTGCACACGATTCAGGGCATCCCGTGGGTCAACACTCTGGCGGTGGATGACAAGGGTCAGACGCTGTACATGAACCTGTCGGTGGTGCCGAATGTCAGCGCGGAAAAACTGGCCAAGTGCAGCGATCCACGCCTCGGTCTGCGCATGATTGTCCTGGACGGTGCCAACAGCGGCTGTGCCTGGGATGTCGATCCGCAAGCGGCGCAGCAGGGCATCTTCGCCTCCAGCAAGTTACCGCAATTGCTGCGCAAGGATTTCGTTCAGCACTCCAACGATTCAGCGTGGCTGGCCAACCCGGCGCAACCGCTCACTGGCTATTCACCGCTGATCAGTCAGGACGGACAACCGCTGGGCCTGCGCTCGCGATTTGCGCTTGATCGTTTGGCTGAGCTGAGCAAAAAAGGCCCGTTGGCGGTCAAGGATCTGCAGCATATGGTCATGGACGATCAGGTCTATCTGGCCGCGCAGGTCATGCCCGATCTGCTGAAGTTCTGCGGCGCCGATCTGGGCAGCGATGCGGCCACGCTGAAGCCGGTCTGCGCCAGCCTCAAAGCCTGGGATGGTCGTGCCGGTCTGGATTCCGGGATCGGTCTGGTGCACTTCCAGAACATCATGCAGGCGCTGCTTGAATCACCGGATATCTGGCGTGTTGCATTCAATCCGGCCGATGCGCAACACACTCCGCACGGCCTGGCGCTCGAACAACCGGCCGTGGCCAAGGCGCTGCGTGAAGCGATGCTGGCGTCGGTCGAACTGGCCGGCAAAATGGGCCTGAAGCCGGACATGCGCTGGGGTGACATCCAGGTGGTCAGCAGTGGAGGGCGGCAAACGCCGATTCATGGCGGGCCGGGTACGTTGGGCATCTACAACGCGATGCAAAGCGTGCCCCGTGATGACGGCAAACTTGAGGTGGTCAGCGGCACCAGCTATCTGCAAGTGGTGAGCTTCGACGAAAAAGGCCCGCACGCCCAAGGGCTGCTGGCGTTCTCGTTATCCAGTGATCCGGCGTCGAAATATTCACGCGATCAGACCGAGGCGTTTTCGAAGAAACAGTGGAGTGTCCTGCCATTCACTGAGCAGCAGATCCAGGCGGATCCGCAATATCAGGTGCAGACGATCAAGCAGGATCAGGCAGGGAAGGTGGCAGCGCAGTAAACAGTCGTCGCCTGAAACAAACGAAGGCCGCCTCCCGCAAGGGACGCGGCCTTCAGCTTTTCGGCGGGCGTTGCGGCATCGAATTGATTACCGGGTTGCCTTCCTTGTTGCGGGTCAGGTAGACCGGCAGCACTTTCGGCAGGCTGTTGGCGAGGTTGTTCATCTCTTTGATGTTGTAGACACCGCCCACGCGGATCGCGCCGGTACTGGTGTCGGCCAGCATCAATGGCTTGTTCAGGTAACGATTGATCAGCGGCAGGGCGTCGTGCAGCGCAAGGTTGTCCAGTATCAGTCGGCCGCTGCGCCACGCCAGCGAGGTATCGCCGGGGTAGGTCTGACTGATTTGCGGGGTGTAATCGCCATGTCGGTAGCGTGCCTGCATCGATGGACTCAGACGCAGGCCGTCGCCCGGCAGATCGCGATTGCTGCTCACCAACACCGAACCTTCGATCAGATTGACCCGAACCTGATCTTCATACATCCACACGTTGAATCGGGTACCGGTCACGCGGATCTTGCCGTCGCCGGCGCGCACCACAAACGGATGAGACGCGTCATGGCTGACATTGAAAAACGCCTCGCCCTTGTTCAGAGTGGCGCGACGTTCATTCTTGTAATTGCTGAAAGTCAGGTCGGTGTTCAGGTTGAGTTCCAGCTGGCTGCCGTCACTCAGAGTGATCTGACGCACACTGTCGGTCGCGGCGTAATGCTGATAACTGTTGGGCACCCAGCCCAGACTCCAGCCGCTGTAGGCCGCGAGCGGCAAGCCGACAGCGCAGGCGCCGGCGATGACCGCGAACTTGCGCCACGAACGCAAGGGTTTGCGCTGCGCCGCGAGCGCCTCGGGTTCGGTTCGAGGCAGATCTCCGGCGACTTCCCAGATTTCCTGCATGGCTTCGTATTCAAAGGCATGCAGCGGATGGGCTTCGTGCCAGGCTTCAAATGCGCGACGCTCTTCGTCCGTGCAGTCAGCGGCGTGCAGACGCATGCACCAGTGCGCGGCGGCATCGGTGATCGCATCGTATTCGGCTTCCGAGAGAGTGTCTTGGGTCATTGACTCGTCCTGATTTCGCTCATTCTAACCTCGCCGGCAGGCTGCCGAGAACATCCGTCATGGCATTTACCCATCAACGTGGAACTTATTTTTCCCTGTGGCGCCCAAAAAAACAGGAAGCAACTGCCTACTATCCATAAATGGAGTGAAAAAATGATCAAAAAGACATTCGCAGCCCTGATTGCCACTGCCGGTTTGTTCAGCGCCGGTGCCGCCCTGGCGGACAAGCCAGGCGCAGGCTGGATCACCATCGAAAAGGCCATCGAGGTCGCCAAGACCAAGGCCGGTTATGTCGAGGTCTATGAGATCGGCGCCGACAATGACGGCTACTGGGAAGGCGAAGGGCGCAAGGCCGACGGCACTGTTTACGAATTTCGCATTGATGGCGCTTCCGGCAATGTACTGCGGGACCAGAAGGATTAACCCAGCATAAACACCACTGATTCTTGTGTTGAGCAATGCGCTGGCGCGACGTCAGCGCATTTTTTGTCTTCACGGCAGCGCTTGCGAGGATCCTGCCTGATCCGACCCCGGCGCCGCTGACGATAGAGGGGCGGGAAGCGGGTCGAGCTGGCGGCCCAGTTCACTGATGAGCAACGCGATCGAATCAGCGTTGGCGAGCATGACGTCAATCCTTGCATCTGCAGAATCAGGGCGGCAAAACGCCAGGCGTGCATCTGCAAGGTTTGTGGTGTTGGTAAGGCTGAGGATTTTTTGGTAATTGCCGGCATGCGCGGGTACTTTGTCCAGGTCGGTCCAGACCTGTTTGCCGGTCTTTACCGCAAACAAATGCTTGCCGTAGCGCGACAATAAGCTGCGATGACGTTCAATAGATTCCTTGGCATGTTTGCCCGAGGGCGTCCTCGTATCGATGAGGTCCAGATAAGGCGCCATGGCCTGCACGGCGACAAGATCGTCGCTGTCGCAAACCAGATGCGAGAGCTCATGGATCAGCGTTACAGCGCGGGCATGTGAATCAACATTGAACCGAGGGGGCAAATGCGCAGTGTATTTATCCAGTCCCGGGTTGAAAAACAGCTCAGTGAGATGAATGATTTTTCGTTTGTCCTGTTTGAAAACGAATGCCACGGTATTGCCGCTGCCAGGTCCGTTCAGACCAGTAAAAAAGCGTTCGGTGTAGAGCAGATCGTCTTTCGGGTTCGTCAGTTCTCGGCAAACAGGAATAATCACCTTCTCGAATTTCCTGAGCAGCGTGGGCGTTATCACCGACACCTCGAAGAACTTCTTCAAAACCGTCTCTAACCGCGTGCCGGTAAGGTTGTCGCGCTGTGTAACGTAGTTATGCAGACAATTGACTGCGTATTCTCTTGCACGATTTACCGCTTGTTGTATCACGAACGCCCTGGCCGGATAGCGACGGTTGATCTGGGCCATGCCTCTGGCCTGGATATACATTTCTATGGAACGGTTTTCCTCGACTTCGTGTTGCACAGGGTCACGTTTTTTTGACCGGCAGCGATACACCTGCTGGCAGGTGCTTGCGACGACCAGACGGGAATTTTTCTCCTCGAGTGCCGGCCCCTGGCTGCCGTTTTTTTTGCGCAAATACCAGGTCTTTTCGACCTGGACCGTCGGATACACCTTGCCGGCAATGGCGGCGTATTTCTGCGTCGTCGACGAATCGCCATAGACCAGCTTATTGGCATCGAGCTTGAGGCTTTCCAGTGCCGTGCTGCTTTCGAAGGGCTGCAGATCCACGCGGGCGGGCGTTACCGGTGACACTTTTGCCCAGCGAGAGGCTGCTTGCACCGTCGTGGCTGTACCCTCAGGTGCGTGCGCCTCTGCGGCGAATTCGGTACTGACCGTTTCTGCCTCGCTTTCCCAGGACAGACGTCCCAGGCTGAAGAGGGTAATCGCCCCTGCAATGAAGCTTTTCAGGGCGTTCGCCCAGTGGTGATCCTGCAGGCCTTCAGCGGAAGCCTTGAAATCCTGATAGCTGCGCCAAAGGAAAAATCCGCAGGCGAGTTTGCCCGGCAACACGTGCGGCACCAGGCGGACGCCGTGGCTGAACAGAAACTTCACTGCTTCCCAATCTGCCTGGGCGTTGATCTGTGGTTGGCTGCGCAGCATTTGTGGCAGAAGACTCAGGGTGTCTTTGTGCAACCGCTCGAGCACGTTGCCCTTTATGGGGGAGTCATGAAGGGTGATTTCACTGTTTTTGCCGATCGTTGTTTTCAACAGGCTCTTGAATACGGCCTGCTGCGCGTCAGGCAGACGCCGGATGAGCAAGTCCTGAAAGTGGCCGGGGGTATTGAGTGCTTCGATCAACTGCGCTTCGTTCTCGAACTCGCGAAATATCCATCTTGAGTAAGGCGCATAAAGGACCCGGGGACCTGTTTGCCCTGCGCCCGGACCGAAGACATACAGTCCGAGCGCGTCTACGCAATCAGCGCCTGAAGTCTTGATCAACGATAGTGGACAAGCGATGGCGTGAGCACCGTCGACCATCGCCCGCGCTATCCCGTCCGGCATATCGAGGACCTGGCAGATATAGTCGTAGCCGGTATCGGAGAGTTGCTGTTGCAACTTCATCGAATGGGCGTGCTGCATCAATTGCCAGGGCAGCTGGCGCAAGAACCGTTCTTTGCTGAGGCGTGCTGACGCGCTATCAGCTGTCAGCGCTTCCGTCACTTTCGCGGTGTAGGTCGTGGCAACGTCGAGAGATTGCAGCAGTTGCCGTACGGCGGACTGGCCAAAATCCTTCGGTAGTGCCGTCGCGGTTGTCGATGCCACTTTGAAACCGCTGTCCTGCACGACGTTGTAGTGATGCAAGGCAAACTCCAGCAAGTCACAGGCCGGGCCGGCCAGTGTCAGGTTGGGGGTAATCCGGATGTCCTGTGGCTTGAGGCCGTTGCCTGGAAATCGCGCGTCGAGCAGTGTCTTGAGGGTCTGCTCGATATGAGTGGCCAGCGCCGGGGCCTCATCGAGGAAATCCTTGCCGTCGATGAACGCTTGCCGCAGTTCATCCAGCAGCGCGAGCTGCGTGCGTTGTTCGGTCGCCGAGGCCATGCGCAACCAGTCGGGATAATCCAGATGACTGGCAAGGGTTCGTGCAAGATCAACGGCGCGGCGCAGATTGGTATCGATCACCGCGCTTTTCATTTGCTCAAGGTAAGTCTGCAACCTGTCCTGGTCCTTGATACACACGCGCAGCTCTTCTGAATCGGCCAGAAAGTGTTCAATGCCCGATTGCATGCGATTACTGGAAGCCCGGTCTTCAATCAGTTGAAAACTGCCCAGGGTGTATTGCTGGTCCAGTCGACGTTGAGCCCTTGGCAGATTTTCCAGCAGCGTGTGACTCTGGTTGTTGTCATCCAGGCGTTGTTGCAATTGCTTCTGCGCGACGGCGATATTCTCGAACTGTTCCAGCCCAGTGGCCGGTGTCCACAGGATGGCGCGTCCGGAATGCTGGTCATCCATGCCGCCGCGCTCGGTCAGAAGCACGCAGTGAGCGAGCGGCAGCGCACCTTTGAACTTGGCACAGGTGAGGGTGAGCGACCAGGCATCGGGGCGAAAACCATTGAGTGACTGGCGGTCCCTGCGGGTCGGATGCGTGGCATCGAACACGGTGTCGACGATCTTTCGCTCCGCCTCCAGCCATGACCCGCTGAGACTGCGCAGGTAGGCTTCACCGCGCAGGCCATCTTCGAACGCCTGGGCCAGTTTCCACAGAATGCCTTCCAAAAAGACGCGCTGTTCGGCGCTGTGCGCGGTCGGCTGGTCTTTGAAGTGGCTGGTCAGATTATCCAGCGTCCGCCCCAGACTCGTCGCCTGCTGCGCAGCCTTGTCCGCTTGCACGAGTGACGATAGCGGAGTGCTGGTGAATAACGGACGGGTACTCCAGCGCTGATTGAGATCGAGCTTGAGCAATCGTTCATGAATCATCGAGCGGATATCCAATGCCTTATCAAAGAGTGCATGGATATCGGTGGTGCGTTTGCTCTGACGAAAGCGCTGCAACACGAATTCAATGTTCTGGCGTTGTTTGGTGATGATGGTCTCGAACAGCGTCGTCATGATCTCACCGCCAATGTTTTCCCCGGATACCTGCGCGTTAGTGAAGCCAAGGTAGCGATTGCGCTCTTGCAGGTTCATCAGCCCGTACAGCTCATCTTCGTGCCCCGCTGCCCGCAGTTTGGCGGTCAGTGTCTGTTTGAGGTCGGCGTAGTCGGTGAGTACCTGCAGGCCCTGGCTGGGCGTATAGAGATAAGCCTTGTCATGATTGATCATCAGCGAACCGGCCAGCTCGACACAGGCTGTCTCTTCGCTCAGGCACACGGTTTCGAACGTTGGCCGCCGCACTGCAACGCTTGGCTCACGGACCAGACAGTGCAGGGCGTCGAATTCGCTGGCAGTGAGGATCTGCGTTTCGCGCTTGATCATCAGATCCGCTCGGGCTTGATCCTGTAGCGTCTGGCTGAAGAGGGTACGTCTGGGCGAGCCCTCGAACGAGGCTCCATTCCAGTAGATCTCAAGCTGCCGAAACAACAGCATGGTCAATTTTCCCGATGCGCACTCGATCGCATGGGTCCAGGCAGACTGATCGTCTTCGCTTACCGAACGAGCGGGATGGGTAAATTCCACGGTCTGACCGTGCGGCCAGCCCTGGCGATGAAAGTGCAGCAGCAGCGCCTCACTGAGCGACAGCGAGTCGACCCACTGTTTGTCCGCAGAGGAGGACGTCGAATAAAAACCGACCCGGGTTAGCGACTGTTGCAACGCGGCAAAATGCGCTTCGAGCAGCTCTTCGAGAATCTTTTCCAGCAACGTTGCAAGGGATGGCAGCCGTTTGAGCTCGTCCAGCAGGTCACGGGCGCACCTCTCCAGGGATTCGCCGATAGCCGCTTGTTGGTCCTCGAACACATCACCTTCGATGGTTTCGCAGGTCAGGGTAATCCCGCGTTTTTCCACCAGTTCCTTGCGCAGCGAAACCGGGAGGAAAGCCAGCAGATCATCAGCTTCCCCGGCATTGTCGAGGCGTGTCTGCAGGGCGTCCGTCAGTGCTTGGCGGTCAGCGAATTTTTTCAGGCCATCGTAGGGCGTATAGAGAAACACGCCGTTGTCATCCGGCCCTGCGCTGAGCATGAAGCTGCCCGCCAGCGGCACGGCCTGTTGCTTGTCGGCGTTGAGCAGGATGCGTTCGGCCAGCATCGGCGGGGTCTGCTTGTTGCGCAGCGATTGCGTCGCCAGTTGCGCATGGGCAAGCCAGTCGAAGTCTTTGCTGTTGAGACCGTGTGCCGGACCCAAGGCAGCATGCAGGCCGGGTGAATCGAATATCACTGGAAACAACAGCGGGGCAGTCGGGGTGGACATCATTGCAACTCTGAACAGGGCGCCATCGGGCTGGAACTCAACAGTAGATGCGCAGACTGGAGCACTTGCGGTAGATAGTTACCGCACACGCTGACCGTGAAATGTGCATCTGGGCGCGCCAGCGGATGCCGATCAATCGAAGGGTTGACAGCTGGCAGCTCGGGCGCGGTTAATCGGTGGGCAAATTCGACCGTACGCTGTTGTTCCCTCCAATAATCATTCTGGAGCTTCAGATGTCTGCGCTACACGATCCTGGCTCGTCCACAGTGTCCCTCGAGGCACTGACGCAACTGCTTGAAACGATTTTTCTGCGCCACGGCACTTCCAGCGACGTCGCCCGGGTGCTGGCCGCCAACTGCGCCAACGCCGAACGCGACGGCGCCCACAGTCATGGCGTGTTTCGCATCCCCGGTTATGTCTCGACGCTGAAAAGTGGTTGGGTCAATGGCCATGCGGTGCCCCAGGTTGAAGACGTCGCGCCGGGGTTTGTCCGGGTTGACGCCGGCAACGGTTTTGCCCAGCCGGCGTTGGCAGCGGCCCGACCACTGCTGATCGAGAAGGCGCGTCATGCCGGGATCGCGGTGCTGGCGATTCGCAACTCGCATCATTTCGCTGCTTTGTGGCCGGATGTCGAGCCCTTCGCCGACGAAGGTCTGGTCGCGCTGAGCGTGGTCAACAGCATGACTTGCGTGGTGCCCCATGGCGCTGATCGGCCATTGTTCGGCACCAATCCGATTGCCTTCGCCGCGCCAAGGGCCAACGCCGCGCCGATTGTTTTTGACCTGGCCACCAGCGCCATTGCCCATGGCGATGTGCAGATCGCCGCGCGCAAAGGTGAAAAACTCCCGGTCGGCATGGGGGTCGACAGCCTCGGCCAACCGACCCAGGACCCCAAGGCGATTCTCGAAGGCGGCGCATTGTTGCCGTTCGGTGGGCACAAAGGCTCGGCGCTGTCGATGATGGTCGAGTTGCTGGCGGCGGCATTGACCGGCGGCAATTTCTCATTCGAGTTTGACTGGTCCAACCATCCCGGCGCGAAAACGCCGTGGACCGGCCAGTTGTTGATCGTCATCGATCCGAGCAAAGCGGCGGGGCAGAACTTCGCCCAGCGCAGCGAGGAACTGGTGCGGCAGATGCACGGGGTCGGGCTCAAGCGTTTGCCGGGGGATCGGCGGCATTTGCAGCGTGCCCGCTCATTAGCGCAGGGCATCACGCTTGATGAACAGACGCTGGGGCAGTTGCGGGAGTTGGCGGGGGAGTGAGTCTTTTGTTGTTCTGACATTGCAGTGACAAGGTCAAAAGCCCCTCACCCTAGCCCTCTCCCGGGGGGAGAGGGGACTGACCGCGTGGTTTGGGCGAGGTACGCCGACTTGGGATACCCAGGTGAATTCAGTAATGGAAAAGCAAAGCGGTGGGCATAAAAAAAGCGAACCCTGAGGTTCGCCTTTTTCTGTGCGCCTGACTCAGCGACGGCCGAGCAGCAGGCCCACCACCAGGCCGAAACCGGCGGAGACCGCCACGGTTTGCCAAGGGTGGCCACCGATGTAGTTCTCGGTGGCTTCAACAGCGGGTTTGGTGCGGTCGCGCACGCTGGACACCGAATCCAGTGCCAGCTGCAGCTTCTGGGCGATTTGTGCGCGCAGGGTTTCTGCTTCTTCGCCTACCAGTGAAGCGCTGCTCTTGAGCAGTTTGTCCGATTCTTCGATCAGAGCCTGAAGCTCGCTGAAAGCTTGATCCTTGATTTGCTCTTCGGCAGCTTGCGAGGCGGTTTTACGGGCCATTGGGTGACTCCTTGCAGGTGAATGGACAGTGACCAATGGAGTGTAGCGGCAGGCGAAAAGTTGCATGTCATTCGCGGACAAGGGAAAAACCTGCACCGGAGATTTGTGTCGAGCGTGTAAGATGTCGCCATTTTACGCAGCAGGATAAATCCCCATGAGTTTCAATCTGGCCGACAAATCCCTCGCAGAGCGCGCAGCGCTGGAAGACGAGAAATCCCGTCTGTTCGAACTCTGGCAGAACAATCTGGGCAAAGCCAAAGGCGAAGCCGCGCGCCTGTTTGGGGAGCGCTCCAAGCGCAAGGGCAAATGGGCCGAGTGGGTCCGCGCCGAGCTGGACGGCATGTCGCCGCCGGAGTTCGCCAACATGGTGCGCAGTGAAGTCAATCGCCTGATGGCGGCGAACAAATAATCCGTTTCACCCCTGGCTGAACGTGGCGGCAATCGCCTCGCGAACCTTGACCAGCACCGGATCGATCTGTGTGCTGGTGCGCCAGCCCAGTTCCACCGGATAGCGCGGTAAAGCCAGAGGGCAGGGCAGCAGCGCCAGTCCGCTCAGCGCCGCGATATTTGCGGCGGCGTGGGCCGGGATCGTCGCCACTGCCTGACTGCCCTTGAGCAGAAAGGGCAGCGCGGCGAAATGCGTGGTCGACGCGCAGACTCGCCGGCTCAAACCCACTGCCGCCAATCCCTCATCGGTGATACCGATAAAGCCGCCCGACGACACCAGAATGTGCTCGCGTTCAACGAACTCCTGCAACGCGATCTGCTGTTGGCCTGGCGCGAGACTGGCCGGGTCGACCAGACACGCATATCCGCCTTCCCCCAACACTTGACGACTGAGCAGGCGCTCGGAAAAACCGCCGGCAGTGATCGCCAGGTCGATGCTGCGCTCCATCAGCGCGCGGGCAACGATCTGGCTGTGGGTCTGGCGAAAGATCAGCCGCAGTTTCGGCGCGCGCCGGGCGAGTTCCTCGATCAAGCGGCGCCCGTAGGCAATTTCAAAATCATCTGACAGACCGATCGCCACCGAGCGCCCCTCGTACTGATTGGTCGCTGGATCAAGCATGGCCAGACTTTGCCGGCATTTGTTCAGGGCATCGCTGATCACCGGTTTCAACTGATTGGCTTGCAGCGTCGGCGCCAGACCGCGCCCGGTGCGCACGAACAACTGATCGCCATACACCTCACGCAAACGACGCAACGCCGCGCTGACCGCCGACTGCGTTACGCCAAGACGCAGGGCGGCGCGGCTGGCGCTGGATTCCTCGTGCAGCGCTTCGAAGACTTTCAGCAGATTGAGGTCGATGTCGGCGATATTCATTTGACTCATATCATTCAGCAGTGGGTAGGGCTTTATTCATGATCGCGTGACGCTGGAGAATCAGCAACACCTGAACCTGATGGAGTAAACACGATGGCCAAATCCATAGTCGCGGCGTTGCAGATCGGTGCCTTGCCCGGCGGCAAAGGCGAAACCCTTGAGCAGATCCTTGCTTGGGAAGACGCAATCCGCGAATCCGGCGCGGCGCTGGTGGTGATGCCGGAAGCCCTGCTCGGTGGCTATCCGAAGGGCGAGGGCTTCGGCACCCAGTTGGGCTATCGTCTGCCCGAGGGGCGTGAGGCGTTCGCGCGGTACTTTGCCAACGCCATTGATGTGCCCGGCGCCGAAACTGAGGCGCTGGCCGGATTGTCAGCGCGTACCGGGGCCAATCTGGTGATCGGCGTGATCGAGCGCGCTGGCAGCACGTTGTATTGCACGGTGCTGTATTTCGATCCGCAGGCCGGGCTGCTCGGCAAACACCGCAAGCTCATGCCCACCGGCACCGAGCGACTGATCTGGGGCAAGGGTGACGGCTCGACTTTGCCGGTGTTTGACACCCAAGTCGGCAAGCTTGGCGCGGTGGTCTGCTGGGAAAACATGATGCCACTGTTGCGCACGGCGATGTATGCCAAAGGCGTTGAGGTCTGGTGCGCGCCGACCGTGGACGAGCGCGAGATGTGGCAGGTCAGCATGCGCCACATCGCCCACGAAGGCCGCTGTTTCGTGGTCAGCGCCTGTCAGGTGCAGGCCTCGCCGAATGCGTTGGGGGTGGAGATTGCCAATTGGCCCGGGGATCGACCGTTGATTGCCGGCGGCAGCGTGATCGTCGGGCCGATGGGCGATGTGCTGGCTGGACCTTTGCGTGGCGAGGCGGGGTTGCTGACGGCGCAGATCGACACCGATGAACTGATCCGCGCGCGGTATGACTACGATGTGGTCGGCCACTATGCGCGGCCGGATGTGTTCGAGTTGACCGTTGATGAGCGCGCGAAGCCGGGGGTGCGGTTCAACTCCTGACCTTGAAACTTGTTTTGAACCTGTGGGAGCTGGCTTGCCAGCGATGGGGCCATGTCAGTCGACATCTTTTTGGCAGATGCACCGCTATCGCTGGCAAGCCAGCTCCCACAGGGATCGGTGTCCGATCAGAAAATTTTTTACCACGTCGCCGCACTCGCTTTAGGCAGGCTCAACTTGCCGCTGTCGGTAAAGCGCATCGTGCCGAACAATCCGCCCGCCAGTTTGCCGCGCAGCACGTAGGGCAGGTTATCGAGGCTTTGCGTCTGGCTCAGGCCCAAGGTCTGGCGCAGGAACGAGAACGCCGAGACGCTGACCGGTACCGTGACAATGGCTTCAGAGAAACGCGGGATCGAGCCGCTCTGATCGCTCACACCGGACGCCAGCGAATGGCCATTGACCTCCAGATCCAGGGCGATGCCGTTGTAATCGATCGCCGTTTCATTGGGGTTCTGCACGCGCAGCTTGATCGCGAAGCGCACTTCCAGTTCCTGGCTGGGCAACGGTTCGAGGCCGACCACGTTGATGTTCACCGGGTCGCGGTTGGGAAAGAGTGCGCAGGCGCTGAGCGACAACAGCAGAAGCGACAGGATGACGGCGTGGACGCGGCGCATAAAAATCTCTCGACAAAAAAGGGCTGAACCGTCGCCGGTGCAGCCCTTTTTTTTCGAGGCGCGACGTCAGCGGTTCAACTGTGCGACAGCCGCCGCTTGGCCGGGTTCACCTTTGCCGGTGACGTCGGGGTTTTCCATGACCTGCAGGATCGAAGCTTCCGGGTCGAAATCGTCTTCTTCCAGCTCGATGAATTCTTCCGGCAGGAAGATGTTCAGCACGATAGCGCACAACGCGCCAACGGTGATCGGCGATTCGAAGATATTGCGCAGCGCTTGCGGCAGTTCGCGCAGGACTTCCGGCACCGCCGCGATGCCCAGGCCCATGCCGAGGGAAATCGCCACGATCAACATGTTGCGGCGATGCAGACCGGCCTCCGCGAGGATCTTGATTCCGGCCACGGCGACGGTGCCGAACATCACCAGTTCGGCGCCGCCCAGCACCGGTTTCGGCATCAATTGCAGCACCGCGCCGATCATCGGGAACAAACCGAGCAACACCAGCAGCCCGGCGATGAAAAACGCCACGTAGCGGCTGGCCACGCCGGTCAACTGGATCACACCGTTGTTCTGCGCGAAGGTCACCATCGGCATGCTGTTGAACACCGCCGCCATGGCCGAGTTGAGGCCGTCGGCGAGCAGGCCGGATTTGATTCGGCGGATGTACAGCGGGCCTTTGACCGGTTGCCGCGAGATCATCGAGTTGGCGGTCAGATCACCGGCAGCTTCCAGCGGCGACACGAGGAAAATCACCGCCACGGGCACGAACGCCACCCAATCGAAGTTGAAACCGTACTTGAACGGCACCGGCACGCTGACCAGCGGCACCTCGGGCATCGAAGCGAAATCCACCGTGCCCATCAGCCAGGCCACCACGTAGCCAAGGGTCAGGCCGATGACGATCGCGCCCAGGCGCAGAAACGGCACGTCGACACGGTTCAACACAACGATGGTACCGATCACCAGCGCCGCCAGAAATACGTGACTGGCCGCGCCCAAGTCAGGCGCGCCGAAGCCGCCGGCGATGTCGGTCATCGCCACTTTGATCAGCGACAGGCCCATCAGCGTGATGATCGTGCCGGTCACCACCGGCGTGATCAGCATGCGCAGTTTGCCGATGAACTGGCTGAGCACCACTTCGATGAACGCGGCGAAGAAGCACACGCCGAAGATCGTCGAGAGGATTTCGTCAGTGCCACCGCCACGCGCCTTGACCATGAACCCGGCGCTGAGAATCACGCTGATAAAGGAAAAACTGGTGCCTTGCAGACACAGCAGACCGGAACCCACCGGACCGAAGCGCTTGGCCTGGACAAAGGTGCCGAGGCCGGAGACGAACAGCGCCATGCTGATCAGGTAGGGGATTTCACTGTGCAGACCGAGGGCGCCGCCCATGATCAGGGTCGGGGTGATGATGCCGACGAAACTCGCCAGCACGTGTTGCAGCGCGGCGAACACCGTGGCGGTCAGGTGCGGACGGTCGTTGAGGCCGTAGATCAGGTCGTTGTTGCGCGGGGTTTTGTCAGAGGCGGTCATGGTGATGTGCGCGCCGCAAGGCGGGGCCGGGTCAGAAAATGGGTGCGCAGAATGCCGGAAGAGGGCGGCGAGGGCAACGAGCAATAACTGCCTGAAAGGTCAGGTTTTACTGCCTCTCCCTTGTTCTGATCGTTCCCATGCTCCGCGTGGGAATGCAGCCCGGGACGCTCCGTGTCCCTTCCAGAGCTGGAACGCGGAGCGTCCCTTGAGGCATTCCCACGCGGAGCGCGGGAACGATCAAACGTGCCTCGACCGGCAATGAAAAAGCGCCCGTGGCATACTCCCGCGCATGACTTTCGACTCCCCCCTCAGTGCCTGGCAATACGCAGTCGATCACAAGGGTTTCATCCAGGATGAAGCCCAGGAACACGCGGTCTGGGCCTTGCAAAAATGCCATGAAGCCTTGCACGCCGGTGCCCGTTCGGTCAGCGGCGTGTACCTGTGGGGGCCAGTCGGTCGTGGCAAGACCTGGCTGATGGATCAGTTCTACCAGAGCCTGCGCGTGCCGGCGCGGCGTCAGCACTTTCATCACTTCATGGGCTGGGTTCATCAGCGTTCGTTTCAACTCAGTGGCATCGCCGATCCGTTGCGCGCTTTGGCCAAAGAGCTGGCCGGTGAAGTGCGCGTGCTCTGCTTCGATGAACTGTTCGTCAATGACATCGGCGACGCGATCATTCTCGGCCGGCTGTTTCAGGTGATGTTCGATGAAGGTGTGGTGATCGTCTGCACCTCCAATCTGCCGCCCGATGATCTATACGCCGACGGCTTCAACCGCGACCGTTTCACGCCGGCGATTGCGGCGATCAAGGCGCACATGACCGTGGTCGCGGTGAATGGCGCCGAGGATCATCGCTTGCATCCGGGGACGATCGAGCAGCGTTATTTTGTTCGCGCGGATGATTTACCGAGCGCACTGGAGGCCGTGTTCAAATCGCTGGCTGCAGATGAGACTGTCAGCGAGGAGCCAGTGGCCGTGGGCCACCGCACACTCAACGTGGTGCAAGCCAGCGAATCCGTGCTGTGGTGTCGCTACAGCGATTTGTGCGAACAACCTTTCGCCGCCATGGACTTCATCGCCCTGTGTGATCGCTACCGGGCTATTCTGTTGAGCGAAGTGCCGAACCTCAGCGCACAAAAACGCGAAGGACGTATCGCACGCGGTACCGAAGACGGCGCTGCGCGCGTGGTCGCCGGCGACCGGGAATTGCCGCAATTGTCGGTACATGACGACGGCATTCGCCGCTTTATCGCGCTGGTCGACGAATGCTACGACCGCAAGGTGCCGCTGTACGTCGAGGCAAGCGTACCGATGGATGCGCTGTACACCGAGGGCTATCTGGAATTCCCGTTCCGCCGCACCCTCAGCCGTTTGCAGGAGATGCAATTGCAGCGCTTCGCTGAAGCCTGAAAGAAGAGGGCGCCGACATGAGTCAACCGCTGTCCCATCATTTGCTGACCATGGCCTACCAGAATGCCTGGGCCAACCATCGCCTGGCCAAGGCCTGGACCCAGCTCGATGCCACTGAACTGGCGGCGCCCCGGGTGAGCTTCTTCCCCAGCATCCGCCTCACGCTTAATCACATCCTCACCTGCGACTGGTTCTACGTCGACGCGCTGGAACGCGAATTGCGCGGGGACGAGCCGCACCCGGATTGCTACGTATTCTTCAATGCAGACGAGCCGTTTACCGATGCCGCAACGCTGCGTGCCGAACAGGCCCGCGTTGATCGCCGGCTGATCGCCTATTGCGAGCAACTGCGCGATGCCGATCTGCCAAGAATCGTCACTATCGCTCGCGACGAACCGCAACATGACAGCCGCCTGCGCATGCTTTCGCACCTGTTCGAACACCAGATCCATCATCGCGGCCAAGTCCACGCCATGCTCAGCGGCACGACGGTCAAGCCACCGCAACTGGATGAGTTTTTCTGTGTTGGCGAAAGCGCATTGCGCGCCGAAGACTTCGCCGAACTGGGCTGGACTGAAGAGCTTATCTGGGGCCACTGACCGCGAAAGATCGCAGCCTCGTTGCACTCGTCAACTCCTACACATATCGGACCGTAGGAGCTGACGAGTGCAACGAGGCTGCGATCTTTTGATCTTCAGCTTTTCAAGTTGCCCTCTCCGGCGCACCCAAGCTAAGGTCCCCCCCAGGCCTTTCAGCTAGCACCTTGCGCGCCGGGGCTTTTTGCTTATCGGGGATGGAAATGGATTCCGCAGAAATACTCGTACTTCAGGCCAGCTACAGCAACCCGGTGCACGCCGAAGCCATCGGCATCGTGCTCAACCACTACGCCGAAGATCCCATGGGCGGCGGTCATCCGATCGCGCCCGAACTGCTGCAACGCCTGCCCGAAGAACTCGCCCGCCGCCCGCATGCCTTCAGCGTGCTGGCCTTCGTCGGCGGCGAACCGGCCGGGCTGGTTAACTGTTTCGAAGGCTTCTCGACCTTCGCTTGCAAACCGCTGGTCAACGTTCACGACGTCGCCGTGGTCGGCAAATTTCGCGGCATGGGGCTCAGTCAGAAAATGCTGCAGAAGGTAGAAGAAATCGCCCGTCAGCGCGGTTGCTGCAAGATCACCCTGGAAGTGCTGGAAGGCAATGCGGTGGCGCAGGGTTCGTATCGCAAATTCGGCTTTGCACCGGGGATGTTCAATCCAGATCACGGGCGGATGCTGTTCTGGATAAAGGACTTGCAGGCCTGAAGGCTCCTCACCGCAAATCACCAACATAAAAAAAGGCGCCCCAATGAGGGCGCCTAACTGTCATCTCCCGGGCCAGAGCGGAGCCACGGAAGGTTCATCGGTTGCTCGGTAAAATTCAGTCGCGATAAGACTCGGTCACCTGCGCCGTCTGGTCAGCAGGGACGCGAATTTCTTTCGCGCTGGCATCGGCCTTTTGCTCGCTTTGCGCGTGCTGGACCGGGAAATTGTCGTAGTAATAACGCATGCGTTCGGCACCGCCTTCAGCGAAGGCGCTGGTGGAACCGAGGGCGAGCAGGGTGGTGAGAATGAAGGTAGTGGTTTTCATGGTGCCTCCTACTGAACAAGTGGGAGTCGGTTCGTCCGTGAAGCAGACCGCGAAAGAAGTCTGCGTCGCGGCCATTAACAATGGGTTAACGCTGGTTCTGCGCAAATATTGCGGCGTATTACAGAAACAACGCGGTCGATAGGCACAAAAAAGGGCCTTCTCGGCCCTTTGTCGTTTTACTTCTGCGCTACTTCCGCCGGATCCGGGTGCTTTGGCTTCATCAAACTGAAGTCAATCAACGCCCGCCGCGGTGCCTGGTACGGGTCGCCAATCAGCAGCTTGCGCGGTACGAAGCTGTCGCTGACCAGGCTTTTGCTGCGATCCAGTTCATCGGAGCTCAACCCGGCCAAGTCCGCCCAGGTATGAATGAGCTGCGAGCTGCTGTACGGGCGACTGAGGTCGCCGGCGAAGTTCCAGTCATGGTTTTCCTTCCACTTCGGCGAGGCCCAGGCCATGAACGGGATGGTGTACATCGGCGCGGTCGGTTTGTTTTCGTTGCGGCCCAGCGTGCCGTGGCCGGCGGAGTCGAAGACATCCTCACCGTGGTCGGAAAGGTACAGCAGGAAGCCATTCGGGTCGGTTTTGGCGTAGTCCTTGATCAGGCTCGAGACCACGAAGTCGTTGTACAGCACGGCATTGTCATAGCTGTTGTAAGTCGGTACCTGATCGTCACGCACGCCAGCCGGAACGCCCTGGCGATCCTTGAACTTGTCGAACGTCGGCGGATAACGGTACTGATAGCTCATGTGCGTGCCGAGCAGATGCACGACGATCAGCTTGCGCGGCGCCGCATCGGCCAGCGCCTTGTTGAACGGCTCGATGACGTCGCCATCGTATTGCGCCGAGTTCTGGTTGCGGTTGTTGTTCAGGTACACCTGCTCGTCAGCCTGTTCGGAGAAGGTCGTGAGCATGGTGTTGCGCTTGGTCATGGTCTGCTGGTTGGTGATCCAGAAGGTCTTGTAACCGGCCTGTTTCATCACGCTGACCAGCGATGGCGTCGACAGGTACAGATCCGGGTTCTGCTCATCGGCGAAGGTCAGCACTTGCTGCAGCGCTTCGATGGTGTAAGGGCGCGGGGTGATGACGTTGTCGAAAACCGCCAGTTGATCCTTGAGCTTGTCCAGTTCCGGCGTGGTGTTGCGCGGATATCCGTAAAGACTCATGCGCTGACGGTTGGTCGATTCGCCGATCACCAGCACCAAAGTCGCCGGTTGCCCGGCCGAGGCGTCCTTGAGGTTTTTCAGCGGCGCGATCTTGCTGGCACTGTCGAGCATGCCTTGCATATCCCCCAGCGTTTCCAGATAGCGGTGATACGCCACGGCCATCTGCCACGGCACGGCAGGCTCGATGCGGGTTTCGAATTTCTCGAAGCCTTCAGCGAAATTGCCCATGCGCATGGTTTGCTTGACCAGCGGATAACCGGCCACGGCGATCACGATCGCGGTCGCGGCAACCATTGCGCGTCCACGCGGCATGTACACCGGACGCAGGCGCGTCCACAGAAAGTAGGCAAACGCGGTATGGGCGAGGAACGCCGGGATCATCCACCAGGCGAAATACTGGGTCATGTACTCGCCGGCTTCCGACACGTTCGACTCGAACATGATGAAGATGACGCTCTGCGAGAATTCCTGCTGATAAATGAAGAAGTAGCCGAGGCTGGCCATCGAGCAGGCCCACAGCACCACACCGATGATCGCCGCGAGCAGGCGAGTCTGTTTGGGGAACAGCAGCATCGGCGCCAGCCACAGCGCGCTCATCACGAATGCCTGACGAAATCCGGTGAAGCCGGACGTGCCGGTCAGCTGGATCAGCAGTTGGGTAATACCCGAGAAATACCAGAAGAAGACGAACAGCCAGATGAATCCGGCCCAGTCGAAACCGGCCGCAGTCGTTTTGCTGCGTTTGAACAATGCCATTCAGCGCTCCAGCTCAATCATCAGACCCACGCCGGAAACGCTTCCATGACACCGACGAACAGAGGCCGTGCGCGCAGGCACGGCCAGAATGGGGCGGAGTATCCCCAAGGGCTTGTGAAAGATTTGTTAAGCGCCGCTGTTGGTGTGTATCAAGCGGTCAGAGGTGCAACGTGTCGGGAACGACGGGGGCCGTTCCCGAAGCAGGCGGGGATCAGGCGTGGGGTGCGCGCTGCACAACCGGACGCGGTTGCGGCTGCGAGCCCTGGGTCAATGCGCGCAATTGCGCCAATTCGTGCTTCAACTGGTCGCGCTCGTCTTTCAACTGGCGCAATTCATCGCGACGGATCGTAACGTAGAGGGTTTGTGGCGGCATTGCTGTGTGTACTGTGCCCATTGCTCACCTCGCAAATGGCGTGCATCAACTGTAAGTCACTCCTCGTTTTGAGGCGCTTGACTTACTATCGGCGCCAATTTTGATTTCTTTTGCCCTGGAAGGGAACTTTTTTATTTTTCATGGTCGGTGTGTCTTCGGCAGGATTCGGGGCGTTATCGCTCTGGATCGGGCACAATGCCCGGAAACTTCATCGCAACGCTCTGGACTAACCTCCATCAGTCGCGTTGGGCTATAACCAATGACACACATTTATTTGTAGTAAGGAGCATCAGCACATGCAACTCGGGATTATTGGACTGGGCCGCATGGGCGGCAATATTGCGCGACGTCTGATGCTCAACGGGCACACCACCGTTGTTTACGACCGCAATACCGCTTTCATCGATAACCTGGTCGCCGAGGGCTCTACTGGCGTCGCCGACTTGCCAGCACTGGTTGCCGGCCTCGACAAGCCGCGCGCGGTCTGGGTCATGCTGCCGGCGGGCGCACCGACCGAAGACACCATCAACACCCTGAGCGAACTGCTTGAGCCCGGCGATACGATCATCGACGGCGGCAACACCAACTACAAGGACGACATTCGTCGCGCCAAGACGCTGAACGAGAAGGGCCTGCACTACATCGACGTCGGCACCTCCGGCGGCGTCTGGGGCCTGGAACGCGGCTATTGCATGATGATTGGCGGCGACGGCGAGACGGTCAAACGTCTGGATCCGCTGTTCGCCGCACTGGCGCCGGGCATGGGCGACATCCCGCGCACCAAGGATCGCAAGTCCGATGACCACCGTGCCGAACACGGTTACATCCACGCCGGTCCCGCCGGTGCCGGGCACTTCGTGAAGATGATCCACAACGGCATCGAGTACGGCATGATGGCCGCGTTCGCCGAGGGCTTCGACATTCTCAAGACCAAATCCAGCGAACGCCTGCCCGAAGATCAGCGATTTGATCTGAACGTGGCCGATATCGCTGAAGTCTGGCGTCGTGGCAGCGTGGTTTCGTCGTGGCTGCTGGACCTGACTGCCGATGCGCTGGCCAGCGATCCGAAGCTCGACGGCTTCTCCGGCTCGGTCGCCGACAGTGGCGAAGGCCAATGGACCATCGAAGCGGCCATGGAGCAAGCGGTGCCGGTACCGGTGCTGTCCAACTCGCTGTTCTCCCGTTACCGCTCGCGCGGGCAGGGCACCTTCGGTGACAAGATCCTGTCGGCACAACGCTTCGGCTTCGGCGGCCACGTGGAGATTGCCAAGAAATGACCCGTACGATCCGCAGAAAATCCAAGGCAGAACCCGCACCACCGACCACGCTGTTCCTGTTCGGTGCCCACGGCGACCTGGTCAAGCGCTTGCTCATGCCGGCGCTTTACAACCTCAGTCGCGACGGCCTGCTCGACGAGAATCTGCGGATCGTCGGCGTTGATCACAACGCCATTACCGATGAAGCCTTCGCGCAAAAGCTCGAAGACTTCATCCGTACCGAAGTGGCGGCGAAGGTCGGCAAGGGCGATCAGATGCTTGATCCGGCCTTGTGGGCCAAGCTCGCCAAGGGCATCAGCTACGTCCAGGGCGATTTCCTCGACGACAGCACTTATTCAGCCCTGGCGGCGAAAATCGCCGACAGCGGCACCGGCAATGCGGTGTTCTATCTGGCCACCGCGCCGCGTTTCTTCAGTGAAGTGGTGCGCCGTCTCGGCAGCGCCGGTTTGCTTGAAGAAGCCCCCGAAGCGTTCAGAAGGGTGGTGATCGAGAAGCCGTTCGGCTCCGATCTACACACTGCCGAAGCCTTGAACGCTTGCCTGCTCAAGGTCATGAGCGAAAAGCAGATCTACCGGATCGATCACTATCTGGGCAAGGAAACCGTGCAGAACATCCTGGTCAGCCGGTTCTCCAACAGCCTGTTCGAAGCGTTCTGGAACAACCATTACATCGACCACGTGCAGATCACCGCGGCGGAAACCGTCGGCGTGGAAACCCGTGGCAGTTTTTACGAACACACCGGCGCACTGCGCGACATGGTGCCCAATCACCTGTTCCAGTTGCTGGCCATGGTCGCCATGGAACCGCCGGCTGCTTTCGGCGCTGACGCGGTGCGCGGCGAGAAAGCCAAAGTGGTCGGGGCGATTCGTCCCTGGTCGACGGAAGAAGCCCGGGCCAACTCGGTGCGCGGCCAGTACAGCGCTGGCGAGCGCGATGGCCAGCCGTTGAAGGGTTATCGCGAAGAAGCCAACGTGTCGCCCGACAGCACCACGGAAACCTACGTGGCGCTGAAGGTGATGATCGATAACTGGCGCTGGGTCGGCGTGCCGTTCTATCTGCGCACCGGCAAGCGCATGAGCGTGCGCGACACCGAGATCGTCATCTGCTTCAAACCAGCGCCGTACGCACAGTTCCGCGACACCGAAGTCGACGAGTTGCAGCCGACTTATCTGCGCATCCAGATCCAGCCAAACGAAGGCATGTGGTTCGACCTGCTGGCCAAGCGCCCGGGGCCGGCGCTGAACATGGCCAATATCGAGCTGGGTTTTGCGTACAAGGACTTCTTCGAGATGCAGCCTTCCACCGGCTACGAAACCTTGATCTACGACTGCCTGACCGGCGACCAGACGCTGTTCCAGCGTGCCGACAACATCGAGAACGGCTGGCGAGCCGTGCAGCCTTTCCTTGATGCCTGGCAGCAGGATGCCAGCGTCGAGACGTATGCGGCCGGCGAAGATGGCCCGCAAGCAGCTGAAGATCTGCTGACTCGCGATGGTCGCGTCTGGCACAGCCTGGGATGAGTGATTTGTCGAAACAACCGATACGTTTTCTGCTCAGCGACATGGACGGCACGCTGTTGCTGCCGGATCACACACTGAATCAACGCACCATCGACGCCGTTCGCTCGTTGCGCGAGGCCGGCGTGCTGTTCAGCCTCGCCAGCGGCCGCCCGCCGAAAGCCATGTTGCAGCAGATCGAGGCGCTGGGCGTTGATCTGCCGACAGCGGCGTTCAATGGCGGCACCATCGTCAAACCGGACGGCACACTGTTGGCCGCGCATTATCTGCCGGCAACAACCGCGCTGATTGCTCTGGCGCAGTTTGCCGATCAACCGGAGGTGGAAATCTGGGTGTTCAGCGGCGGTGACTGGCTGCTCAAGGACCCGCACGGGCCGATGGTCCCACGTGAACAGAGCGGCCTCGGCTATCCGCCGGTGGTGGTCGAGAGTTTCGAACCGTATCTGGAGCGTATCGACAAGATCGTTGCCACCAGCAATAACACAGAGTTGCTGATTGAGCTGGAGGCGCAGCTGTTGCCCCAGGTCAACGGCATGGCGCAAGTGTCGCGCTCGCAGCCGGTGTATCTGGACGTCACTGCGCTTGAGGCCAACAAAGGCACCGCGCTGACAACGATTGCCGAATACCTCGGCGTGCCGCTGGAGCAAACCGCTGTCATCGGCGACGGCGGCAACGACCCGGCGATGTTCAAATGCGCCGGCTTGTCGATTGCCATGGGGCAGGCGGAAGAGGCGGTGAAGCGCCAGGCTGATGTCGTTACAGCGTCGAACACCGAAGACGGCGTGGCTTTGGCGATCGAGCAGTACATCCTCCCGCACTGATCCAACACCAAAACCAATGTGGGAGCGAGCCTGCTCGCGAAGGCGTCGGCACATTCAACACCTTCTTTGCCTGACCTAACGCATTCGCGAGCAGGCTCGCTCCCACAGGGTTATTCAGTGTGGCTTAGAGCCAATAGCTCACCGCATACCAGCCCAACAAGCCCATCACCACGGTATACGGCACCGCCATCCACACCATGCGCCCGTACGACAAACGTACCAGCGGCGCGATCGCTGAGGTCAGCAGGAACAGAAACGCTGCCTGACCATTCGGTGTCGCCACACTCGGCAGATTGGTGCCGGTGTTGATCGCAATCGCCAACGTTTCGAAGTGCTCACGAGTCATGTGCCCGGCAAGAAAAGCCTGTTTCACCTCAGTGATGTAAATGGTCGCGACAAACACGTTGTCGCTGATCGCCGAGAGCAGACCATTGGCGATGAACAACATCCCCGGCTGTTGATCCATCGGCAACGCCAAGACCCACTCGATCAGCGGGACGAACAGATGCTGATCGTGAATGACCGCCACCACGGCAAAAAACACCACCAGCAGCGCGGTAAACGGCATGGCGTCCTTGAACGCGCTGCCCAGGCGATGCTCGTCGGTGATGCCGGTAAACGCAGTGATCAACACAATCACCATCAAACCGATCAGGCCGACTTCAGCCAGGTGAAACGCCAGGCAACCAATCAGAATCAGCGCCGCCGCGCCTTGCACCAGCAGCGCCGCCGTCTGACGGGGCGTGCGTTTGGCGTTGTCCTCGGCAGCGTAGTCAGCCAACACAGCGCGGACGTTGTCCGGCAGCAGCGTGCCGTATCCGAACCAGCGCAGCTTCTCCAGCAGCACGCAAGTAACCAGACCCGCCACCAGTACCGGCAGCGACACCGGGGCAACTTTCTGGAAGAACTCGCCGAAATGCCAGCCCATCTCATGGCCAATCAACAGGTTCTGCGGCTCACCGACCAAAGTGCAGACGCCACCGAGCGCCGTGCCGACCGCGCCGTGCATCAACAGGCTGCGCAGGAAAGCGCGGAATTGATTCAAGTCCTCATGGTGTCGCGACGGTAAATGCTCATCGTCACCGAATTCGCTGTCCTTACGTGGATCGTTGCCCGACGCGACCCGGTGATACACCGAGTAGAAGCCGACAGCCGCACTGATGATCACCGCCGTGACGGTCAACGCATCAAGAAACGCCGAAAGAAATGCCGACAAGAAGCAGAACATCAGCGCCAGAATCGCTTTCGAGCGCACGCCCAACAGCAGCCGCGAAAACAGAAACAGCAGCAGATCTTTCATGAAGTAGATGCCGGCAACCATGAACATCAGCAGCAGGATCACCGGAAAGTTGTGCAGCAACTCATCGTAGAGCGCTTGCGGCGTGGTCATCTTCAACAGCAACGCTTCAATCAACAGCAGGCCGCCGGGCATCAACGGATAACACTTGAGCGCCATGGCCAGGGTGAAGATGAATTCGATCACCAGCAACCAGCCTGCGGCGACCGGGCCGATGGTGAACAGGACCACGGCATTGAGAATGAGAAAACCGACGATGGTCGCCTTGTACCAGCGTGGCGATTGCCCGAGGAAGTTGTGCGCGAACGCCTGGGCGATTGAACCGGACATCGGCTGCTCCTTTTATTTAGAAGCGCGAAAGTTGCCGGATGTTTCAAGGAAGATCAAGTCGCCGATAACCTCGATCCTGTTGAATGCTCTATGGATTCAGATAACGCGCAACCATTGCCCGGTAGTTGCCATCCAGTGAATAGCCCCCCACCACGATAGCCCCGTCAGTTTGTATGGCCAGAGAATTGGCTGTATCGAGACTTCGCCCCAGTCGCGTGCGCAACCAACCGTGGCCCTGGCCGAACGCGGGTTCGAGACTGCCGTCAGCTTGATAACGGGCGACCATGAAGTCGGCTTCAACCCCGCCGATGGTCGCGCCTACGGCAACGATGCGGCCGTCGCTCATCAACCGGGCGGCGTTCCATTGGCATCCGCTGGGACCGATGTCCACCACCTGTGGTTGGCCATGATGACAGTGCAGATCCGGTCGACCGTTGCCGTGCAGGACAAACGTCAGGCAGCGGATTGGATCGCGGCTGCTGCCGAAGCAGTAGAGCCTGTCGGCGGACTCGATGATCTGGCTGACCTGAGCGCTGTTGCCGTGGGCCCTGAACGCCATGAAACCGTCCACGGCAAAACGCTCGTCCAGACGCCCATCGGACTGGTAAACCGCCAGCAGCCCTTGCTGCGGAAAGTCGATGGAACCTGCGACGACAATTCGCCCATCCGCCTTCAGCAGCAGGGTGCTCAGCCAGGTGTTGAGCAGCAAGTGGCGAACCATGACAAATCCGCGCCCGTTGAACGATTCGTCGAGGCTTCCATCGGGGCAGAGGCGAATCAGCATCCCGGCGTGGTCGGCGAGGCTGAAATGATGGTTGGCGATCAGCAGAATGCGACCGTCTTCCTGCACCGCGAAGTCACAGGCTTCGACACCTGGCACACCCGGCGGCAACCAGTTGTCGCGGGTGCCCATGGACAGTTCGCCGGGCAGGCGCACGATCTGGAAGCCGTCATCACCGAAAGTTCGATCTGGCCGGCCGTCGGTATCGAACAGGGCGAAGGCGGGGAGGGTGCGATGGGTATCTTCATAATGCAGGCCGGCTAGTAGAATCTTGCCGTCGGCTAGCACCTGAACCTTGCCGGCCTTGGCTTCGAATCCTTCGACGAAACTGCCGATCACGCTGCCCTGAATACCGAACGACAAATCCGCCGAACCATCACCCAGCAGCCGCGCCAGGCCAAAACGACTTCCCTTCGGCGTACCGACCTTGGCGGCGACCAGAATCCGACCCTGCGCATCGAGCGCGACATGTTGCGTCTGGCTGGACAGGCTACCGGCAAAGTACACCTGCGCAACACCGCCGATGGCGAAGGTCGAGTCGAGCGAACCGGGGTTGTTCCATACCGTGGGCAGCGCATAAGTGTTCAGGGTCGACATGCACGCGTCTCCTTGCGAGTAGCCGATATCCCAGTGATTGGGAGGCTGACTGCACGAGCGAAACATTCAATCCCTGAACCGCGAGAAGTACAACTGGACGAATCAACAGAACGACGGTCGCACTGTGCCAGAACAGTGTCTTGTTGAACCAGTCGCAAGCGAGCCAAGTAATTTGGATGAAGCAGCGGGGTAAGTACCGTGCTTATTCGACTTCGCATACAACAACGGCGGATGACTTTAACGTCATCCGCCTTTGTTCGATTATCAGTGTGGCATCGACCACGATTGCAACTTGTGACCGTCTTCGCTCAGCTCGGCGCGGGCCTGTTGCAGCAGTTGTTCGAGTTGCGCCGGGTCAGAGTAGGCGCTGCTCGGGATCTGTTTGCGACCGATGTGTGAGTTGGTGCGGTCGACGACGGTCAGGCTCAGTTCGCCATTGCCGTCTTGTGGCGCCCAGGCCACGCACTGGAAAGGCTTGAACGCGTGGTTGGCAATCAGAAGAGCTTCGTTGATACGCAGCGGGGCAGTCATGGGGTCTTCTCTCTATTGGCGCCCAATCAAGTGATGTGCCGTCGGTTGGGCTTACCGTGCGGCGGGTTACTTGTACTGATGCACGCAACAGGGGGGTGGGTCACACTTGAAACAAAGAAATTTCAGGTTCTTTACATAACGTAAGTTCGTTTCGTTAATCCTGCACCTGTCCGAACACCGCGCTGAATTCACCCCTCACCCCAGCCCTCTCCCCGAGGAGAGGGAGCCGATTTGTGGGCTTTTCAAACTCGAGTTCGGCTCGGTCTTTCAGATCGGCGTACCTCGCGCAAACACCTCGGTCAGTTCCCTCTCCCTCGGGAGAGGGCTAGGGTGAGGGGCGGCTCTTTGACTCAGCGCAAATAGTCGATAGCTAACTAACAACCAACTTTCTTATAACTCTTTTAATACCCGCCCTATAAGCAATCGGTACAAGCCGCCGTCAAAATCTTGCTAGTGTTACAACCGGGTCTGCCAAATGACTGTTTTTACGATCATTTATCAAATTTGGCGCCAAGGAACAGTCATGAGCGAAGCGCCTGCGTCGAGACGTTTACTGGTGGTCGATCCCTGCGACGACTGCCATCGCCTGTTGCCGGGATTGCGCGCCGTCGGTTGGGATGTAGACAGCTGTAATCTGGAGAACGCCGCATCCCGCGCCTGTGACGTCGGCCTGCTGCGCTTGCAGCCTTACCACCTGGAACGTCCAGAAGCGGTCAAAGAACTGATCAGCCGCAGCGGCACCGAATGGATTGCCGTGCTCAATCAGGAAGTCCTGCGTTTACAGAACGTCGGTGACTTCGTTTGTGAATGGTTCTTCGACTTCCACACCTTGCCCTTCGACGTCTCCCGCGTACAGGTCACCCTCGGCCGCGCCTTCGGCATGGCGCGCCTGCGCGGGCAGGGCACCATTCATGTCGATCAGCCAGAGCACGAACTGCTCGGCGACAGCAAACCGATCCGCGAACTGCGCAAACTGCTGAGCAAACTGGCCCCGACCGAATCGCCCGTGCTGATTCGCGGTGAAAGCGGCACCGGCAAAGAGCTGGTCGCGCGCACCCTGCATCGACAATCCCAGCGTCACAACAAACCGTTTGTAGCGATCAACTGCGGGGCGATTCCAGAGCATTTGATTCAGTCAGAATTGTTCGGCCACGAGAAAGGCGCGTTCACCGGCGCACACCAGCGCAAGGTCGGACGCATCGAAGCGGCCAATGGCGGTACGTTGTTTCTCGACGAAATCGGCGACTTGCCGCTGGAACTGCAGGCTAATCTCCTGCGGTTTCTGCAGGAAAAGCACATCGAGCGGGTTGGCGGCAGTCAGCCGATTCCGGTGGACGTTCGCGTTCTGGCCGCAACCCACGTCGACCTGGAAGCGGCAATCGAGAAGAAGCGCTTTCGCGAAGACCTGTATTACCGGCTCAATGTCCTGCAAGTGGTCACCGCACCGCTACGCGAGCGCCATGGCGATCTGTCGATGCTGGCCAACCACTTTTCGCACTTCTACAGCCACGAAACCGGGCGCCGGCCACGCAGCTTCAGCGAAGATGCTTTGATTGCCATGGGCAAGCATGACTGGCCGGGGAATGTGCGCGAGCTGGCGAACCGGGTCAGGCGTGGGTTGGTATTAGCGGAGGGGCGGCAGATCGAGGCGCGGGATTTGGGGTTGATCAGTCAGCACTCGATCGCCACGCCGATGGGCACGCTGGAGGATTACAAGACCCGAGCGGAACGGCAGGCTTTGTGTGATGTGTTGAATCGGCATAGTGATAATTTGAGTGTGGCCGCGAAAGTATTAGGGGTTTCGCGGCCTACTTTTTATCGGTTGTTGCATAAGCATCAGATTAGGTGAGTGCCGCAATTATCCTTGCCAGTTTCAAGTTGAAAATCATATTGCTCTCAATCTTAGATTTTTTAAGTGAGCAAGCTTTCCATACCCGGCTAGAGTAAAAGACAGATGCAGGCTGCCCATTGTTAAAGACTTTGCCACATTAAATCTCACCGTTCTTGACTGCCACAACTCCGATGCAGCCAATTCTTCCCCGAGCATCTGCTGACCATTTTGGAGGAAGGTTACAACTTTGGTATCCCACGCACGGTAATCAAAACTGAATTCTAGAGCAGCGCCAGTATCGATCTTTTGATAGCTCTTATCAATTGCTATTCCGTGATTCGCCGGACTTCCACGTGGTATGGTCTCAACAAAATATTCACCGACAAGCACTATCTTCGACCATGCGCTAACTTTTGACGCCCAATGATTCCAATCATAATAATCAAACGTAGTCAAATCATCCAACCCAGCCCTGACCCCATAATTTCTCACCCGACACGCAACGGCCTCACCCTCAACCGCCCCCAAATAAAACCCAACCTTCAAAACAACAGCCAACCTCGAATCCGCCTTACACCCCCGTAACCACTCCACCTCAGCCACATAACTTAACCCCACTTCCTGATCATGCGCCGCCCCCACACACTGCTTCTTGACCCGCTCCCCACCCCCCGCAAAC